>JAIPEL010000185.1 GCA_021737185.1 Desulfobacterales bacterium
CCGGAGGCGATGAGCCTCCGGGGCTTTTTTATTTTTGGTACGCCCGGCAGGATTCGAACCTGCGGCCTACGGATTCGAAGTCCGGCGCTCTATCCAGCTGAGCTACGGGCGCTCATTTCAGGGCCAAGCTTGCCGAATTCGCTGCGTTACGCGGCGTTCGCGGTAGATTGACTACAGCTTCACGCCGCAAGCCTTGCGCCTTCGGCAAGCTTGATCCTGAAATGTCCATCGGGCCAATGTTATCAAATTCACTGCGTTGTACTGCATTTCTTGTCGCTGCGGCGTACGATCAGTACGCCTCACTCCTCAAAGCTCGCGCGCCTTGAACTTGGGCTTCTCCGCTCGCAGAACGATCGTCTTTAATCGTTACCGGTCTGAATGCGGCGAAGCCGCCTCATAAAAAAATGCGCGAAGCGGATTTTTTTATTTGGGGTGAGTGATGGGACTTGAACCCACGACAACCGGGGCCACAACCCGGTGCTCTACCAACTGAGCTACACCCACCATCGATGAAAGGGCTCTCTACCAGATCCTCGGAGGCGATTCAAGGGAAATCCTGCAAAGGCGCCGATCCTGCTTTGAATTGATCATAGGCTTGATCGGCCTCAAATGCAAATGATACCATGCAGACTGGTTAGAGCGCTTGTCAAACGGGTCTGTGATGACCTGGCTCCTGGGGCCACGACCCCCGTCAAGGTCCAAAAATGGAGGGCCACGCTCCGTCGTGGCCGCCCGCGGTCGGACGCGACAGAGCGCGTCCCTCCAACGGTCGATACGACTGGCGGCCCATCAATGGTTCGTCCGCTACGCGGACTGTGCCGGGGCCCTGCTCCTGGGCAGTCCCCTGGTTGACCGGGCGCAGCTTTTCCTATACAGATCTGAGGGTTTGCACTGTATGTCTAAAAGCTGCCTGGATTCCCGCTGCAGTTTACCCCGTACTTGATACGGGGCGGGAATGATGACAAGGAATCGAATCGTGGACAAAAAGCTTCAAGTTTTTGCCATCCGAGCCGTTGCCGGCCTCTTTTTTGCCGTGATCATCTCCCGTTTTTTCAACCCGGACGCCGGCGTACCCTACATCGTCGGTCTGGCCGTGATCCTGGTGGCACTGGCCTACTTTGCCGAGTTTTTGCGGAAACGCAAAGACAGATAAATAAAATCGCTGACGCGATTTTATTTATAAAGGTTTTGCGTTCCGCGAAACCGGGAAATAGAAAGATAACAAATTGTAATATATATCTCCGGAATTGTCGGAGATCATCGCTCAAGCAAAAGGAAGCTTTCACGTTGAAGCAGATTATATTAGGAACCGCCGGGCACATCGATCACGGCAAAACCAGCCTGATCCGGGCGTTGACCGGCGTGAATACAGATCGGCTCAAGGAGGAGCAGGAGCGAGGGATCACCATCGAGCTCGGGTTTGCCTCCCTGGATCTGGCCAGCGGCTATCATGTGGGCATCGTGGACGTGCCGGGGCACGAAAAATTCGTCAAGAATATGGTCGCCGGCGCCACCGGCATCGACCTCGTGGTCATGGTGATCGCCGCAGACGAAGGGGTCATGCCCCAGACCCGGGAGCACATGGAAATCTGCACGCTCCTGGGGATCGAGCATGGATTTGTCGTCTTGACCAAGATCGACCTGGTCGATGAAGAGTGGCTGGAACTGGCCACAGAAGACGTGCAGGAGTTTGCCCAAGGAACCTTCCTGGAAGGAAAACCGATCATCCCGGTTTCCGCGTCTACCGGCGAGGGGATCGACCGGTTCACGGTCGCCCTGGAAGAGGCCTGCAAGCAGATTCCGGAACGGCCGGCGACCAGCCTTTTTCGTCTGCCGGTGGACCGGGTGTTTACGATGCGGGGATTCGGCACCGTGATCACCGGCACCGTGGCCTCGGGTCGGGTTCGTCTGGGAGACGCGGTGATGATCTATCCTTCCCGGGCCACGGCCAAGGTCCGGGGAATCCAGGTGCACAACCAAAGCGTCGAGGAGTCCGAAGCCGGCCTGAGAACGGCCATCAATTTCCAGGGGCTGCAAAAATCCGACGTGCAGCGCGGAGAGGTGCTTTCTGTTCCAGGAGGGCTCGAGCCGAGCTACATGGTCGACCTGGAGCTCGCCTACCTGAAGAGCAACCCCAAGGCGATGAAAAGCCGGACCCGGGTTCGATTCCACACCGGTACCAACGAAATCATCGGTCACATGGTTCTTTTGGATCGGGACGAACTCAAGCCCGGCCAAAGCGCCTATACCCAGATTCGGCTGGAGGTGCCGGTCGCACTGGTCAAAGGAGACCGGTTCGTCATTCGAAGCTACAGCCCGATCCGCACCATCGGCGGCGGTCGTGTCCTGGACCCGATCCCGGCCAAGCACAAACGGTTTCGATCCTCTGTTCCCGAGCATCTCGAGGTACTGGCCAAGGGATCCGACGAGGAGGTGGTCCTCCGGCAGATCGAGGGGGCCGGGCACCGCGGGATTTCCTTTCAGCACTTGCAGCTTGTTTCCGGACGCCACCAGAAGGATCTCGACAAGATGCTCCAGGGGCTGCTGTCGAAAAAAACCGTCTCCCTCATCGACAGGGAGCAGCGGCTCTACGTGCACCGGCAAACCGCGGACAAGGCCAGGGAGGGCATTGTTCGGGTACTCGAGGCCTATCATCGGAAGCACCCCCTCAAGGGGGGGATGTCCAAAGAAGAGCTCAAGTCCAAGGTGCCGGAAGCAGGCGGCGGAAAGCTCTTTAGCCAGGTGCTTTCCCAGATGGCCGCCGAGGAAACTGTCGCCCAGGAGGGAGACCAGGTCAGGCTTTCCGGTCATCGTGTGTCGCTTGCCGCCGATCAGGAGGATGTGCGAGACAAAATCCTCGACCTGTACCGGGAGCGCTGGCTGATGCCCCCGTATTTCAAGGAGATCGGAGAGTTGCTGGGCCTCGACGCGGCAACGGCAAAGGATGTCCTGATGCTTCTGGTTGACGAGGGTCGAATGGTCAAGGTAAAAGAAGATCTGTACTTTCATGCCGATGCGCTGGCCGATCTTCAGTCCCGGCTGATCGATTTTCTCCAGAAAAACGAGGAGATCACCACGCCCCAGTTCAAGGACATGACCGGCGCCAGCAGAAAGTATGTGATCCCGCTGCTCGAGTACTTCGATTCCAACAACGTCACCCTCCGGATCGGAGACAGCCGCAAGCTGAGAAAAAAGACCTGAACCCCGGCGGCCCGCATTGCGGCCGTCAGCTCGGATCGAGGCATCATGGAAAACGAAACCCCTCAAAAACCTCCGCAGATCAAAGACGACAGCGACGTCAAAAAAGACCCCGAATTCAAAAAATTCGCCCTTACACGGATCCTTGTCGGCATTGTCGCCGCGGTTCTTCTGCTCTGGGGAGGCGTCGTGGTGATCGGCTTTTTTGATCGGGATCAGCCGCCGATTCAGATGGAAACAGTTGACTCTCTGCCGGCCAAGGCAGACACGGCTGCCGAGGCGCCGGCAGAGAAGACCCATACAGCGGACGAAAAGGCCCGTGCAACGGCCATGAAGACGTCCCCCGAATCCGCGGCAACGGCACCTTCGGATACGACCCAGGGTGAAGCGGCAGTATCCCCGGGTCCCGCTGGGGAGCACGGGGCCCCGGCGGCGCCGAGCGGCCCTCCGGGGGTGGCCTTTACAGAAGCCTTGATCGGCCCGCTCAACTATGAACTGCGTGAGCGGTTCTGGGGGTGGCGGCCCAACGACATTCTTAACGTCACCGACAATGTCAACAACATCCAGCTCGGCGTGCTGGAGGTGACCCGCCGTGCGACCGTCCAGTTGAATGAACGGATTTCCAGAACCGGCACCACTGCCGCTTTGGACCCCCATCTGAATCAGGCGATGAACTGGCTCATGGTCAAGGCCGAAGAATACTGGTTCCCTTCCGCTGAGACCAAGTATAAGGACGCCATGGACGAGTTGGCCCTGTATCGGGACCGGCTCCGGCGGGGCGAGGCCGCTTTTTTCACCCGGGCCGACAACCTGATTCCGCTTTTGGCCGCTTTCGAAGACCTTTTGGGAAGCTCCGACGAGAACCTGGTCAAGCAGTTTGAAGACGACGGAGAGCCGGTTAGCCACTTCATGGCGGACGATTACTTCTACTACGCGCAGGGAGTGGCCATGGCCATGCACCAGATCATGGAGGCGGTTGCCGTCGACTTTCACACCACCTTGGAAAACCGCAACGGGGTGGACGTGATTCACCATGCGATCCACTCGCTGGACATCGCCAGAAACATCAGGCCGTGGTATATCACGGACGCGGACCTGGACGGAATCCTGGCAAATCATCGGGCCAACATCGCCGCCCCCATCAGCCACGCCCGCTTTTATGTCAACGTGCTGATCAAAACGTTGTCGACCTAACGCAGGGCGCTTCGCACGCTGCGTTAGTTGAGCGGATTTAGCGCCCTTCGCTAAATCCGATCGATCAACCGCTGTGCGATGGCGTCGGAGAACTGCATGCCTCGCAGGGTAGGTGCCCACCGGCCGCCGCGAGGATAAAGCAGCCCGTCTGCGGTCAACTCGCTGACGAGTTTCCCGAACATCCGGTCAAACGAAACGGAAAAGCGGCGATCGAAGGCGGCCGTATCGATGCCGTCGGCCGTGCGAAGGGCCAGGAAAAGCGTCTCGGTCATTGATTGCGCTTCGGTCAGCACCTCTGTTTCCTTCACCGGTCTTTTATCGCCTTCGATTGTCTTCAGATAGATTTCCGGATCGTCGACGTTCCACCACCGGGTGGGCGGCTTGTTTAAAAAGGAATGGGCCGACGGACCGAGGCCCAGCGTCGGGGCAAGGGTCCAGTATTTCCGGTTGTGCCTGGAGCGGAGTCGGGCCGACCGGGCAAAGTTGGAGATCTCGTAGTGAAGATATCCACTGGCGCGCAAAAATTCGGATGTTTTCAAAAACAGCGCAGCCACGGTGTCTTCCGGGCAAAGTTCAACCCGGCCGGCGGCCAGATCCGCAAACAGGGGAGTTCCCTTTTCGAAGGTGAGCATGTAGCAAGACAGGTGCTCCGGGAAAAAGGAAAGCGCTTTGGCAAGGTCTTCGATCCAGGCCTTTTCCGTCTGACCCGGCAGGCCGTAGATCAGGTCGAGTCCGATGTCGGCAAAGCCTGCGCCTCGGGCAAGGCGGATGCTGTTCTCGGCTTCTCTTGCCGTGTGGATTCGGCCGAGAAACCGGAGATGGTCGTCCCGAAAAGATTGGGCCCCGATGTTGATCCGGTTGATCCCCGCCTGCCGGAGCCAGTCCAACTGTTCTTTCGAGACGGTGCCGGGGTTTGCCTCCACCGTGACCTCGGGGTCATCGGTGAAGAAAAAAACCGAACCGGCCTTTTCCAGAATTCTGACAAGAAGACGGTCCGCCATGGCCGTAGGAGTGCCGCCGCCGATGTAAAGGGTGTCGAAGATCGGAAACGCTTCTTTGACCATCTCCATCTCCCGGCAGACGGCATCGGTGTAGGAATGTTGAAGCGACAGGCGGTCTGTAGAGACAAAATCGCAGTACCGGCATTTGCGGAGGCAAAATGGGACGTGGATATAGAGGCCGGCGTGCTGGGTGCTGGATGCTGGATGCTGGATCCTGGTCTCTCGATCCTGGATCCTGGTCTCTCGATCCTGGATCCTGGATGCTGGGTCCTGGATGTTGGATCCTGGATGTTGGATGCTGGATCCGTCTTCGCTCTGCGAGCTTGGGTCTTCGCTCTGCGAGCTTCGCCCCACAGGTCGCCCCACAGGTCGCCCCGCAGGCCGCCGGACAGGCCTTGGATGCTGGATTTTTGTTTCTTCGTGCATAGTTCCGCAATCTTATGGAGTATTGGCAGGAAAGTAAAGAAACGACGGAAACCCAGCACTTATGTGAAACTTCGAACGAAGCCGGCGGCAATAACCGACCTGCCCCCGCCTTGGGTTTTGGAGGTTGGAGGGCCACGCTCCGTCGTGGCCGGTATTGGGTCATTGCTGGCAACACGGACGCGACAAAGCGCGTCCCTCCACCGTCAGGGGCTTCGACATAAGTTTCATATTTGATCAATCTGG
>JAIPEL010000186.1 GCA_021737185.1 Desulfobacterales bacterium
TACAGAAAAATGTCAGCGGCAAATGGGGATCGCCACAGAAATGCAAGTGTTTGCGCTGCGGCCGTCTTAACGCGGCCTAACTGGCTCAAACAGTTGCCCAGCTTCCGAGCTGACACCCATCGGCCTTCGGCTCAGACTTACTGGAGTTTTATGGAGAACCACTTTCATGAAATCTTTTTTTCGAAGATTAATTTACCAATGAACATGATAGTTTACAGAATGTTCGGGAAGAAAAATCAAAGGTACAATTTGTCCCCGAAGTGTTTTATGCCGTTTCCTGAAAAGATTTCACCCGAAGGGCGCTCCCTGAAGTGTCCAGGTTAAACCGAACGGTTGGCGTGTACAAGCGAGGAAAGCCCGTGCAGGAACCGCATCGCATGAGCGCTGAGAGCGTGCTGCAACACTATGAGACCTCCCGGCAGCAGGGACTATCGACTTCCGAGGCCGCACGCCGTCTGAGCGAGCAAGGCCCCAACGAACTTGTCGAAAAAGGCAGGAAAAAGGCTTGGCGGATCCTGTTTGCCCAGGTGAAGGAGGTCATGATTCTGATTCTGCTGGCGGCTGTGATCATTTCAGCGGCACTGCACGAATATATCGACGCCATCGTGATTTTCGTCATTGTGGTGCTCAATACGATCCTGGGGTTCTGGCAGGAATTCAAGGCCGAAAATGCCATGGCGGCTCTCAAGAAAATGGCAGTACTCAATGTGCGGGTGAGACGAGACGGCGCAGAGCGTCAGATTTCAGCCAAGGAACTGGTGCCGGGTGACATCCTGCTCACCGAGGCCGGGAACATCGTGCCGGCCGACGCCCGGCTGATTGAAGCGGCAAATCTAAAAGTCCAGGAAGCCGCCCTGACCGGTGAATCAACGTCCGTGGACAAAGATGCCGGCAGCCTTCAAACCGGCGATCTTGCGCTGGCCGACCGTAGCAACATGATCTACAGGGGGACGGTGGTAACTTATGGGCGAGCTGAGGCCGTCGTCACCCACACCGGAATGTATACCGAATTGGGCAAAATCGCTGCCCTGCTTGAAGGCATGGAGGACGAGCTAACCCCGCTGCAACGCAGGTTGGCGAAGCTTGGCAGGTCATTGGCGATGGCTGCATTGGTGTTGATTATCGTGGTGGCCGGATTGATGGCCATGCAGGGGGTGGGATGGAAAGAAACGTTGATGACGGCCATCAGCATGGCGGTGGCGGCCATCCCCGAAGGCCTGCCGGCCGTCGTCACCATCGCCCTGGCGCTGGGCGCACAGCAGATGTTAAAGAAAAACGCGCTGATCCGGCAGCTTACGGCGGTAGAAACCCTTGGCAGCGTGACCGTGATCTGCTCCGATAAAACGGGCACGCTAACCCAGAACAAAATGACGGTATCGGAAGTGGTGCTGCCGGACCGCCGCTACACGCTTGATGAAGCTGCGGCCGAACGCGGCAACAATACCGACCTTGGCCTGCTGCTGCTGGCCGGAACGCTTTGCAATGATGCCGTTATCGAGGAAAACACGCCAAACGGCATTCTCGGCGACCCCACCGAAGGCGCCCTGGTGCTTGCGGCCCGACAGGCGGGACTGGATCAACGCGATCTGCAGGCCTGGATGCCGCGTGTTCGCGAATTGCCCTTCGACTCCGAACGCAAGCGGATGTCCACCGTTCATGTCCTGCCGTCTTCTTCCCGGGGGATCAGCCTTCACCCTGTTCTTTGCGCAGATAGACAGCCGGGGGATGCCGACCACCTCGTGCTGACCAAAGGGGCGACCGACGGTCTGATCCAACTGTGCAGCCGGGTTCTGACAAACGGCGCCATCGAACCTCTCACCGAAAAGAGAAAAGAAGAAATCGTCGCCGAAAACACCGCGATGGCGAAAAACGGCATGCGGGTGCTCGGCCTGGCCTGCCGTTTGATCGACACCGATGCGCTGGACCGGCCGGAGCACTACGAGCAGGACCTGGTTTTTTTGGGCATGGCCGGCATGCTCGATCCGGTGCGTCCCGAAGCGGTCGAGGCCGTTCGGCTTTGTAAACAGGCCGGGATTCGCCCGATCATGATCACCGGCGACCATCCCCTAACGGCTGTCGCCATCGCCAAGGCGTTGGGGCTGGCGACCACCGATGCGTTTTTGACCGGGCAGGATCTCGACCAGATGACCGTCGAAGCGCTCAGCACCAGGATCAGGGAGGTTTCTGTCTTTGCGCGGGTTTCGCCGAAGCACAAGATGATCATCATCGATGCGCTGCAGGAGCAGCATGAGATCGTTTCGATGACCGGCGACGGCGTCAACGACGCACCGGCGCTGAAATCGGCCGACATCGGCGTGGCCATGGGCATTACAGGCACCGACGTCTCCAAGGAATCCTCCGACATGGTCCTGCTGGATGACAATTTTGCCACCATCGTCTCCGCCGTCAAAGAAGGCCGCCGCATTTACGACAATATCCGCAAGTTCGTCAAATACATCCTCACCGGCAACACCGGTGAAATCGTGGTCATGCTCGCCGGCCCCCTGCTGGGCATGCCGCTGCCGCTGCTGCCGATCCAGATTTTGTGGATCAATCTGGTGACCGACGGGGTGCCGGCCGTTGCTTTAGGGTTCGAAGAAGCCGAGCGCGACGTGATGAACCGGCCGCCGTACAATCCACGGGAAGGCATTTTCGCCCGCGGGCTGGGCCGGCAGATACTCGTCATGGGCCTGGTCGTCGGCCTGATCTCCGTGGGCACCGGATACTGGTTCTGGGACGGCGGAACCGGATCGAACGCCTGGCAGACCATGGTGTTTACCATGCTCACGTTCTGCCAGATGGCCTATGTGCTTTGCGTGCGAAAGGAGCGCCAATCGCTGCTTGCCCAGTCCTGGTTCGGCAATCCGATCCTGCTGCTGGCCATCGGCGTCACCCTGGCCTTGCAGGTTATTCTCATCTATGTCCCGTTTTTCAACATCGTGTTCCGAACCACGCCGCTTCGCATCGAGGAGCTGGGGTTCTGCGCCGCCGGCGCCATGGTCATCATACTGATTACGGAAATCAAGAAGCTGCTGGTGCGAACCACGCAGCATTGACAGCAGAGGCCATTCGACTGCGCTCATGACAAGCCGTTCACTACAAGTGCAGAGGCTTCGATATAAGCTTCACGATTGATCGGAGAGATCATCGTTTTCCCATGGAATCTCTCCAGGGGCGGCGTTGTACCACTCTTCGACGATCCTCTTGGCTTCTGCAAAATCTTCCTCGGGCACCCGGATCACGCCCCACCCGTATTGCGACTGGAAAAGACCGTCATAGGCGGTGTCGTGAAACGACCTGATTTCCGCAGAAATTCCCTGCTCCTCGAGGATCGATTTGATGGCTTCGGCTTCGGCGTCGTTCTGAGGTTGAATCAGATTTTTCATGCCTCGACATCTCCGATTTCCGCCGTGCAGTTCGGACAGCGGGTCGCCTTGACGGGAATGGCCGTGAAACATCTCGGGCAGTCTTTCGTAGTCGGTTCCGCTTTTGGGGCTTCTTTTTCCCGCTGCAGCTTATTGATACTCTTGATGAGCAAGAACACAGCGAACGCCACGATCAGAAAGCTGCTCACGGCATTGATGAACACGCCATAGTTGATGGTCACCGCACCCGCCGCCTGGGCCTCGGCCAGGGTGACATACGGTCCGGCCGCGGCTCCCTGCTTCAGGGTGATAAACAGGTCGGAGAAGTCCACTCCGCCCAGCAGCAAACCGAGCGGCGGCATCAGGACATCGGAAACCAGGCTCTTTGCGATGGTGCCGAACGCACCGCCGACGATAATTCCCACAGCCATATCCACCACGCTGCCGCGCATGGCGAATTTCTTGAATTCATTCAAGACTTTCATCTTGTAGGCCTCCGTTCCAGGCACTCTGAACGACCTCACAGGCCGGCCGTTCCCCTGGCAAAATCCCACAGGCTTTTCAGGGTTTCCAATTCGACCGAAGCATTCCGATCCGCAAGGTAGGCCGCAATGCGCCGTCCCCGAATCTGCAGCTCGGGCCGGAAAGAAAGCTTTCCGGCAAGACCGGCCAGTTGCTCCAAGACGGTATCGTCTGCCATATTCCCGGCTGCAGCGGAGTCCGGTGCACGGACAACCAGACTGTAGGGGCCGGCTTTCTTCTCCTTCACGACGGGATCCTGGAGAATCATGGTGGTCTTATCAGAGCGTTTATTGCAAAACTGAACCGCGCAACGTTCATGATTACAATTTCCCGCCTTTGATTCTGCAGCCGGATGTTTTCCCGCTGGTGATATCCGTGCACGTATTTCAAGCGCTCTATCTGTTCGATGACGCGGCGAGCAAAATCCCGAAACCAATGAAAATGGAGCCGCTGGTCCGGGCGACCGCCTTCGCCCGGAGCGGTTTGAGCAGCCAGGTTCTCGCCTTGTGGGCCAGCAGCGCATAGAACATCAGAAATGAAAATGAAAAAGACATCAGCGTGACGATCAGCATGACAAACTGGGGAACGAGCGGGGCATTGATGTCGACAAACTGCGGAAACAACGCCGTCAGAAAAACGATGGCCTTCGGGTTGCTGACGGCCACGCCAAACGCCTGGAGAAATATCTGCCGGCCGGAAACCTTCTTTGAAACGACCCGGTTCGGCGTCGTGGAAAAATCCCAGTTTTTCTGGATCAGTAGTTTCACCCCGATGTAGACTAGGTAAGCGGCCCCCGCATATTTGATGATGTTGAACAACATCTCCGATGTCTTGAGCACCGTTCCGACCCCGGCCACCGACATGACGCCCAGGCAGAGCAGGCCGCAGATATTTCCGAGGGCGGCAAAGCTCGATTTCTTCCACCCATGAAGCGTCGAATTCGTCATGATAAACAGCACGGCAGGCCCCGGCGTGGCCGTTGCGACAAACACCAGGGTCAGATACATGAGCCACAACTGAATCGTCATCGATTGCTTTCCGATCCTATTTTGATTGGTTCGTGAAAAATCCGGATTTCCCTTTTTTCCGTCATTCCGGATGGCCTGTCCGGCGAAGCTCTTAGAGCGAAGACGGAAGCGGAGCGAGATCCGGAATCCAGTTTTTTCCGCAGATTCCGCGATCCTTGCGGGGGATGACGGAATGCAGATGAAAAAGTTTCATACGAGCCCCGCCGCTGGGATTGCTCCGGGATTCGATATGGCCTTGCCGGTTCCGCCGGCCCGGCAGGATCACCGCCGCTGCACAAGTTCGATGCTCACGCCATCGGGAGCCTCGATGAAGGCGATACGGATCGTGGGGGTAAAGTCTGTCGGTTCGAGGGTGAACCGGACGCCCTTTTGCCGCAGCCGGCTGCAAAACCCGTCAAGATCCTCCGAAACCCTGAAGCCGAAATGATCCGTGCCCCATTCCAGGCCGCCCTTTTTGTCCACCTGCTCACCGGTCCGCTTGCCGCGGATGATAATCACAGCACCTTCGAAGTTGACGTAAATTTGCGGCGCCCCGCGCACCTCACCGCTTCTTTCGATTTCGCCGCCCAGTTTGTCGGCATACCATCCCGCTGCGGCATGGGGATCCTCGCTGATCAGATGGACATGGTCAAAAGAAATGTTCGCATTTCCCACAGTGTTCCTCCCTTTACTTCTCAACCCGTTCTTTATTTTTCCCGGTCTTTGCCGACATCTGACTCGTACTTTCTAGGTATTTTTTTTCGATCGCCATCTGATGGAAAGGAACGGGACAATAGACTGTCTGCGGTAACCTGCCAAGCATATAAATGCCTCCGCTCCACCAAAAGGCCCTGGTCGGTCATGATCTCCGATACTCCCTCGGCAGTGAGCGCCTTTGTATGCGAGGAAATTCGAAAAGACGCTTGGAGCTTCTTTGCCTGCTCCAGCATAGACGGCGTGATGTCGATTCCAGTGACATGCCTTGCGTGCTTTGCAAAAGCGCAGCTTAGGACCCCTGGACCGCATGCAACATCGAGAACAGTGTCTCGGTCCGTGACACCCGATACGGAAATCGCCTGCAGGATAGCATCCGCCGCCGATTTATGCGACTCCTGAAATAGATA
>JAIPEL010000004.1 GCA_021737185.1 Desulfobacterales bacterium
GATGGTGATGCCGGGCGACAACGTGACGATCAGCGCGGAGCTGATCACCCCGATTGCGATGGAAAAAGAGCTGCGGTTTGCGATCCGCGAGGGCGGCCGTACGGTGGGCGCCGGCGTGGTCAGCGAAATCATCGAATAGGCAAAAGACAGGACCAGCCATGATTATGAACGCCAAGATCCGAATTCGGCTGAAGGCTTACGATCACAAGCTGTTGGACCAGTCGGCGGTGGATATCGTCGATACGGCGAATAAAACCGGCGCTAAAGTGGTCGGTCCGATTCCGTTGCCGACAAGGATCAACAAATTTTGCGTGCTGAGATCGCCCCACATCGACAAAAAATCCCGCGAGCAGTTCGAGGTGCGGACCCACAAGCGGCTTCTCGACATTCTGGATCCCACCCAGCAGACGGTCGATGCACTGATGAAGCTCGATCTGTCGCCGGGGGTTGACGTGGAGATCAAACTATAAACCGGTGCCGACAGAGCGCCAACGTGAGACAGGGCCATGAGTAAAGGACTGATTGGCAAAAAACTGGGCATGACCGGCCTGTTTATGCCGGATGGGCGATACGTGCCGGTGACGGTGATCCAAGCCGGACCCTGCGTGGTGACCCAGGTCAAGCGGGCGGCTCGCGACGGCTACAACGCGCTGCAGCTTGGATTCGGCCGGCGCAAGGCATCCCGGGTCAACCGCCCCATGAAGGGCCACCTGAAGAAATCCGGCGAGCAGCTTTTCTCCGTTCTTCGAGAGTTTCCGGTGGACAACCCAGACGATTTTTCCCTCGGCCAGGAGATCACGCTGGACCTGTTCCAGGTCGGGGACCGGGTGCGTGTGTCCGGAAAAAGCAAGGGAAGAGGGTTTTCCGGCGTCATCAAACGGCATGGATTTCATCGGGGGCCGAAATCCCACGGCAGCAGGAGCATCCGGCCGCCCGGGTCGATCGGCTGCAGCGCCTGGCCTTCCCGGGTGCTCAAAGGAAAAAAGATGCCGGGCCAGTATGGAAACGAACGGCAGACGATGCGGAACCTGGAAATCGTGGACATTCGTCCCGAGGAGAATCTGCTCCTGGTCAAAGGGGCGGTGCCGGGTCACCGAAGCGCCCTGGTGACGATCAGGAAATAAGTCGCTGAAATACCAATGGATGCCGATGCCGGTGGACCGGTCAGGGCCCCCGGCATCCTTACGAGGACGCTATGGCAGTAGTGGATGTGATCAATACCGCAGGAGAAAAAGTCTCCCAGGTCGAGCTGGCCGAGGCGCTGTTCAACGTGCCGGTCAAAGGAGCGGTGCTGCACGAGGTGGTCCAAAGCCAGCTGGCCAAAAAGCGCACAGGGACTGCGTCTGTCAAGAACCGAAGCGATGTGCGGGGAAGCACCCGGAAGCTGTTTCGCCAAAAGGGAACCGGCCGGGCGCGAAGGGGAAACATCAAGTCCCCGCTTTTGCGCGGCGGCGGCGTGGTATTCGGCCCCCATCCCAAGGATTGGGGGTACAAAGTGCCGAAAAAAGTCCGAAAGCTGGCGCTCAAAATGGCCCTCAGCAGTAAATTGCAAAATGAGGAGCTGGTGATTCTGGACAAGTTCGAACTCGGGCAGGTCAAGACCAAAGACTTTGTCGAGATCATCCGCGCCTTGAAGACGGATAATGCCTTGATCGTCACAGCGGACAAAGACGATCGGCTCGAACTGTCGTCCCGGAACGTACCCGGGGTCAAGGTGATCCGCACCGAAGGCCTGAACGTGTACGACATCCTCAAATACCGCCAGTTGATTTTGCTGGAAGCCTCGATCCAGGGGATCGAAGGGAGGCTTTCATGATCGAGTATGAAATCATCAAGCGCCCGGTGATCACGGAAAAGACGAGCATTCAAAAAGAGGATCACCGGCAGGTCACCTTCGAGGTGGACCGCTGCGCCAACCGTGTTGAAATCCGCCGCGCTGTGGAGCGGTTGTTCAACGTACACGTCGCTGCGGTTCGAACGGCACAGGTCAAAGGAAAGGTCAAGCAGCGGGGGCGGATTGTCGGAAAGCGAAGGGACCGGAAAAAAGCGATCGTGACCCTGATGCCCGGTGAGCGGATCGACTTTTTCGAAGGCGTGTAACAGAGGTTAGGAGCAAACCAATGGCGATCAAGAAGGTAAAACCGACATCTTCCGGAAGGCGGTTCCAGACATACGCCAGCTTCGAGGGAATCACGCGGACCGAGCCGGAAAAAAGCCTGTTGCGCCCGATCCGCAGCAAAGGCGGGCGAAACGTTTACGGCCGGACAACGGTCCGCTACCGCGGCGGAGGCCACAAACGCCATTACCGGGTAATCGACTTCAAACGGGACAAGATCGGCGTCCCGGCCAAGGTCGCCGAGATCGAATACGATCCGAACCGGAGCGCGCGCATCGCCCTGCTGCACTATGTCGACGGAGAAAAGCGGTACATCCTTGCGCCGCTGCTCCTGTCGGTGGGCGACACTGTTGTGTCAGGGCCCGATGCGGACATCAAGCCGGGAAACACCCTGCCGTTGCACAAGATTCCGTTGGGGACTCACATTCACAACATCGAGCTTCGGCAGGGCAGAGGAGGGCAGATCGTTCGCAGCGCAGGCGCGTACGCCCAGCTCATGGCCAAGGAAAACAAATACGCTCTGGTCAAACTGCCATCCGGGGAGGTCCGGATGGTGCTGCTCAACTGCAAGGCCACGATCGGACAGATCGGCAATGTAGAGCACGAAAACGTCTCGCTGGGCAAGGCCGGCAGGAAACGGTGGCTGGGTCGCCGTCCCAATGTGCGCGGTGTAGCGATGAACCCGGTGGACCATCCCATGGGCGGCGGTGAAGGCCGCTCCTCCGGAGGTCGTCATCCGTGCACCCCGTGGGGGAAACCGACCAAAGGATACCGTACCCGGAAAAGCAAGCCGAGCGACCGCTATATCGTCAAGCGGCGGGCCAAGCGGCGAAGCAAGAAATAGCCGGTGGGCGGGCGTCTGCCGGAGAACCGATAGGAGACACAGAGACTATGCCACGGTCGTTGAAAAAAGGTCCGTACGTAGAAGACAAGCTCATGATGCGTGTTCAGGTGGCCCAGGAGACCAGAAGCAACCGGGTGATCAAGACCTGGTCCAGGCGGTCGACCATCGTACCGGAAATGGTCGGGCTTACGCTGGCCGTGCACAACGGAAGAAAGTTCATCCCGGTCTTCGTCTCGGAGAATATGGTGGGCCATAAGCTGGGAGAATTCTCTCCGACCCGGACCTTTTACGGGCATGCCGGAGACAGGAAGTCAAGACTGAAGAAGTAATCAAATTGCCGGCGCAATTTGATTGTATTAAAGGAAATTTCCGGTGTTCCCGGAGATCATGACCGGAGTAGAGGAAAGCAGCCATGGAGGTTAAAGCCGTAGCCAAGTATATGCGGATTTCTCCGCAGAAAGTCCGCATGCTGGCCGACGCCGTAAAGGGAAAGCAGGTGGAGGCGGCTCTGGACACCCTCAAGTTTATGCCGCAGAAGGCCGCGGGGGTGGTGGAGAAGATCATGCGCAGCGCCGTTGCAAATGCCGATCAGCGCCCGGACATTGACGTCGATGCGCTGGTGGTTCGAAATGTCCTTGCCGATCCGGGTCCCATGCTAAAACGAATCCGGCCCAGGGCCAGGGGAAGGGCAACGCGGATTCTGAAACGGACTTCGCACATCACCGTGATTCTCGCGGAAAAATCGGTGTCATAAGGAGGTAGAGCTTGGGCCAGAAAGTACATCCGATCGGATTGAGACTGGGAATCGTCAAGACGTGGGACTCGCGCTGGTACGCGGATAAAAAGCTTTATGCAAGCTACATTCTGGAGGACCACAAGCTGCGCCGCTATATCAAGAAAAAACTCTTTCACGCAGGGATTTCCAGGATCGAGATTGAACGGTCCTCCAAGCGGGTCCGGCTGCGCATATACACGGCGCGTCCCGGGATCGTGATCGGGAAAAAAGGGTCGGAGATCGCTCAGCTCAAAAAAGAGCTCGAAAAGCAGGTCAACCACGAGGTCTTCATCGATATCCAGGAAGTGCGCAAGCCCGAGATCAACGCGCAGCTGGTGGCTGAAAACGTGGCGCTGCAGATCGAGCGGCGGGTCGCCTTCCGGCGGGCCATGAAGCGGGGCGTGTCGTCTGCCATGCGATTCGGCGCCAAAGGCGTCAAAATCATGTGCGCCGGCCGGCTCGGCGGGGCGGAAATGGCGCGGCGCGAATGGTACCGAGAGGGAAGGGTGCCGCTGCATACGCTCCGGGCGGACATCGACTACGGGTTTATCGAGGCCAAGACCACCTACGGCGTGATCGGCGTCAAGGTGCTTATCTTTCACGGAGAGATTTTGCAGGCGGACCAGCTCCAGGAGGGCGCCGCCTAAGCTTGACCCACAGGAGATCTTCCGGGCGGCGCCGCGCGCGGTTTAGGGGCACGGCAGCCGCAGGATCAAGGAGAATGTCACATGCTCAGCCCCAAGAAGGTCAAGTACCGCAAGCAGCAAAAGGGGAGAATGAAGGGCGTGGCCCGAAGAGGCTGCCTCTTGAGTTTCGGCCAGTACGGCCTGCAGGCCGTGGAGTGTGGGAAAGTCAGCTCCAAGCAGATCGAGGCCGCCCGTATCGCCATGACCCGGCACGTCAAGCGCGGCGGCAAGATGTGGATCCGGATTTTTCCAGACAAGCCGTTTACCAAGAAGCCGGCCGAAGTCCGCATGGGAAAAGGCAAGGGGGCGCCGGAAGGCTGGGTCGCCGTGATCCGCCCGGGCCGAATCCTGTACGAAATGGACGGGGTCCCGAAAGAGTTGGCCCGGGAAGCCCTGCGGCTGGCCTCTCATAAGCTTTCGGTCAAGACCCGGTTCGTGGAGAGGAGCGAGCTGAGATGAAGCCGAACGAAATCCGGGACATGAGCCCCGACGAAATGCAGCAGAAGCTCAAAGACCTGAAACAGGAGCTGTTCAACCTGCGCTTTCAGCATGAGGTGGGCCAATTGGAGAATTCGGCACGGCTCAAGCAGATCCGCAAGGACATTGCCAGGGTGCAGACCGTCTTCCGTCACTTTGAACTGCAACAGAAGGATGTGTAACGAATCATGGCCGCCACGAAACCTCGAGGAACCAAAAGGCAGATGACCGGTATCGTCGTCAGCGACAAGATGGACAAGACTGTGGTCGTTCAGGTCGAACGCCTGGTCAAGCACCGGTTGTACAAAAAATACGTCCGCAGAAGGGCGAACTTTGCCGCCCACGACGAAGCCAACGCCTGCAAGGCCGGCGATCGGGTGATGATCGCCGAATCCAGGCCTCTGAGCCGGACCAAAAAATGGCGCGTCAGCCGGATCATCGAAAAAGCGATCTAAGCCGATAAGGAACAAGAGCAATGATTCAGTCAGAAACAAGATTGACGGTTGCGGACAACTCCGGCGCCAAGGTCCTTTACTGCATCAAGGTGCTCGGCGGCTCCAGAAGGCGCTACGCGAGCATCGGCGACATCATCGTGGTTTCGGTCAAAGAGGCGATTCCCAACGCCAAGGTCAAAAAGGGCGACGTCCTCAAAGCGGTGGTCGTGCGGACCAAAAAAGAGATCTCCCGGCCGGATGGTTCCTTCATCCGTTTCGACGACAATTCCGCTGTGCTGATCAACCAGCATCGGGAGCCGATCGGGACCCGGATCTTCGGCCCGGTGGCACGGGAACTGAGGGCAAAACGGTTCATGAAGATCATCTCCCTGGCACCGGAGGTGTTGTAGAGCCGGCGGCGGTTATTTCGTAGCAGGGGCAACAGCGGGGAACAGTTTTTTCGACGCGGAGCAGCGCAACCATGGAAAAGCACACGATTCATTTGAAAAAAGACGACAAGGTCAAGGTAATCAGCGGCCGTGATCAGGGCAAAGTCGGCAAGATTCTCAGGGTGGACCGGAAAAAGAAACGGGTTCTTGTGGAGAACATCAATTTTGTCAAGCATCATCAGCGGCCGAGCATGAAAAACAGACAGGGTGGCATCGTCGAAAGCGAAGCGCCCATCGATGTCTCCAACGTCATGTTGATGTGCAACAAATGCGTGACGCCCGCGCGTGTAAAGATGCAGCGGCTGGACGACGGCAAGAAGGTCCGGGTTTGCAGCAAGTGCGACGAAATCATCGATGCGTAAAGCAGGCGTTAGCCGGAGGTAGCAGCGCATGTCGAATTTTAGACAATTTTATCTCGAAAAGGTCGTGCCCCAGTTGACCGAAGCCTTCGGGTACCGAAATCGGATGCAGGTGCCGAAGCTGGAAAAGATCGTGCTGAACATGGGGCTGGGCGAAGCCATCCAGAACATCAAGATTCTCGACTCGGCGGTCGAGGAGTTGAAGATGATCTCCGGCCAGCAACCGGTCATCACCCGGGCCAAGAAGTCGATTGCCGCTTTCAAGCTGCGGACCGGCATGCCGATCGGTTGCCGTGTGACCCTGCGGCGAGACCGGATGTACGATTTCTTCAACAAGCTGGTGAACATTGCAATGCCCCGGGTTAGGGATTTCCGGGGCGTTTCGGCCAAGGCAATGGACGGGCAGGGAAACTATTCTCTGGGCATCAAAGAGCAGATCATCTTTCCGGAAATCGACTACGATCGGATCGACAAGATCAAGGGCCTGAACGTGACCATTGTCACCTCCGCCGAGACCGACAAGGAAGGAAAAGAACTGCTTCGCCTGCTGGGGATGCCTTTCAGGAATTAACGGGACGCATTGACGGCCGCAACACAGCAAGCGCGGCGCAGGTCTCGAGAAAAGAGGAGGATGGTTTGGCCAGAAAAGCATTGAGAATCAGGGCCACGCGAAGTGCCAAGTTCAAGGTCCGGGAATACAACAGATGCCCGATTTGCGGCCGTTCGCGGGCGTTTATCCGCAAATTCGGCATCTGCCGCATCTGTTTCCGGAAAATGGCGTCCGAAGGCTTGCTGCCCGGCGTAATCAAGTCGAGCTGGTAGGACCTGCGAAGAAACCCGGCGGGGGTTTTTTCTATACAACCGAACGATTCTGGAGAGGAACATGTCGTTTAGCGACCCGATTGCAGACATGCTGACGCGCATTCGCAACGCTGGAAAAGCCAAGTTCAACAGCGTCGATATCCCCGGTTCCCAGCTGAAGACCGATATGGCGCGGGTGTTGAAAGACGAAGGCTACATCCGGAACTATAAGTTCATCAAGGATGGAAAGCAGGGAATTCTGCGGATCTACCTCAAGTACGACAAGCAGCAGAATCCGGTGATTCGCGAACTTGAGCGGATCAGCAAACCGAGCCGGCGGGTATATGTGGGAAAAGACGAAATCGCTCCGGTATACAGCGGCACCGGAATTGCCATCATCTCCACTTCCAAGGGTGTTCTTACCGACAAAGAGGCCAGGAAGCAGAGCGTCGGCGGAGAGGTTCTCTGCCACATCTGGTAGTAAAAGCGCTGGCGCGCTTTTACAAAAGTTTCGCTCCGCGAAACAACTGCGAAAAAAAAGATTTGGAGAAGCGAGGAAAACGCGATGTCTCGTGTAGGCAAAAAACCGATTCCGTTACCGGAAAAAGTCAAGATCTCGTATGCGGACCGTCAGTTGACGGTCGAGGGACAGAAAGGCAAGCTGTCTCGGGAGATTCACCCTGAGGTGGACCTGCAAATCGTCGAAGGACAGATTCTGGTCACTCCTCTTGCCGAGACGCGGCAAGGGCAGGCTCTGCGCGGACTGACCCGCTCTTTGGTGGCCAACATGGTCATCGGCGTCGACACCGGCTTTGAGCGCGTGCTGGAGATCATCGGTATCGGATACCGTGCCGAGGTGCAGGGAAGCACCATCGTGTTCAATCTCGGCTACTCCCATCCGATCCAGTTTCCGCTGCCTGAAGGAATCACGGCCCGGATCGAGAAAAACAACGTGATCAAGCTTGCCGGCATCGACAAGGAACTTTTGGGGCAGACGGCCGCGCGGGTCCGAAAGCTCCGGCCGCCGGAGCCATACAAGGGCAAGGGCGTCAAGTACCAGGAAGAATATATTCAGCGGAAGGCCGGAAAGGCCGGCACCAAGTAACGAAAAGACCATCCGGGAATCGAACACCGCCCGAACAACGGAGTTAGCGTCATGGGAAAACTGGATCCCAAAGTCAAATCGCGAATCAAGCGCAAGAAACGAATCCGGAAAAAGATCATGGGCGATTCCCAGCGCCCAAGGCTTAGCGTATTTCGCAGCGCCCGCCACATCTATGCCCAAGTGATCGACGACACCAGCGGCAGAACCTTGGCTGCGGCCTCGACCTTGGAGCCGACGGTGCGCGGAAAGAAAACCTTCGAGAACAAAACCGCGGCAGCTGCCTATATCGGGAAGGTGGTCGCCGAGCGCGCCCGGGAAAAAGGGATTGCCAAGGTGGTTTTCGATCGAAACGGCTTCCTTTATCACGGAAGGGTAAAGGCCCTGTCGCAGGGAGCCCGGGAAGCCGGCCTGGAGTTTTAGGCATCTCATCAGATAAGGAGGCAGGCCCTTGTACAAGCAGGATACGGAAGACAGCCAACTGATCGACAAGGTGGTTCATATCAGCCGGGTGGCCAAGGTCGTCAAGGGCGGCCGCCGCTTTAGCTTCAGCGCCATCGTCGTGGTCGGCGATGGGCAGGGCAACGTCGGTTTCGGGCTGGGAAAGGCCGGAGAAGTCCCCGAGGCGATCCGCAAAGGGGTGGAAAAGGCCAAAAAAAGCATGATCGAAGTGCCGCTGGTCGAAGGCAGCATTCCCTTCGAGGTGATGGGCAGGTTCGGCGCCGGCCGGGTGCTGCTCAAACCCGCTTCCCAGGGGACCGGCGTCATCGCCGGCGGCGCGGTTCGGGCCGTCTTGGAGGCGGCCGGAGTGCAGGATATCCTTACCAAGTGCATGGGGACCAACAACCCCCATAATGTGGTGAAAGCCACCATGAGCGGTCTGGAACAGCTCCAGAGCCGCGAGCAGGTGGCGAAAAGACGCGGCAAGGCCGTGGAAGAGCTGTAACGCGAGGCACGCTCATGGCAGGCAAGCTGAAAGTGACGCTGATAAAAAGCATGATCGGACGCCCGGAAAAGCACCGGAAGGTTCTGCGCGGCATGGGGTTGACGAAGATCAACCGGACCGTGGTGCTCAAGGACATTCCCGCGGTTCGGGGCATGATCGAAAAGGTATCTCATCTCGTGAAGGCTGAGGAGGCCACCGATGAAACTGCATGAACTCTCCCCTGCGCCCGGATCCCGGAAAAGCCGAAAGCGGCTGGGACGAGGTGTCGCCTCAGGGCAGGGAAAAACCGCAGGACGCGGGACAAAGGGATGCAACTCCCGCAGCGGCGGCGGCGTAAGGCCCGGGTACGAGGGCGGACAGATGCCGATTCATCGCCGCCTGCCCAAGCGGGGGTTCACCAATATCTTCGCCAAAAAAAAATATGCGGTCATCAACGTCCGCGATCTTTCCCGGTTCGAGGCCGGTTCGACGGTCGATGAGGCCGAGCTGATCCGCTGCAAAATGGTGAGCGGCGGCCACGACGGGATCAAGCTGCTGGGGCAGGGTGAAATCGGCGTTTCGCTGACGGTCAAGGTCGACAAGGTGACCGACGGGGCGAAAAAGAAAATCGAAGCGGCCGGCGGCACCGTGGAGGTGAGTGGTTCATGATCGGCGGCGGCTTCGGCAACATCCTCAAGATTCCGGAACTCAAAAAGCGGGTTCTTTACACCCTTGCGCTTTTGGCGGTGTACCGCATCGGGGTCCATGTGCCCACGCCCGGAATCGACACGGTGGCCCTGGCGTCGTTTTTCGCGCGCGCCCAGGGGACGCTGCTGGGGTTGTTCGACATGTTCTCCGGCGGCGCGCTGGAGCGGCTGTCGGTGTTTGCGCTGGGGATCATGCCCTACATCAGCGCCTCGATTATCCTCCAGCTGTTGACCGTGGTGATTCCTCACCTGGAGCGGCTCTCCAAAGAAGGAGAACAGGGGCGGAAAAAGATCACCCAGTACACCCGTTACGGCACCGTGGTGCTGAGCGTGATCCAGGGCTTCGGCATCAGCGTCGGGCTGGAGAGCATGAGCTCTCCGGCTGGAGCGCCGGTGGTCATCGACCCGGGCTGGGGGTTTCGGCTGATGACGGTGCTCACCCTGACCGCCGGTACCGCATTTATCATGTGGCTGGGGGAACAGATCACGGAAAAGGGCATCGGAAACGGCATCTCTTTGATCATCTTCGCCGGCATCGTGGCCCGGATGCCGACGGCCATCGGCAACACCTTCCGGCTGGTGTCCACCGGCGAGATGGGCATATTCCCGGTGCTGGTGCTCCTGGTGCTGATGATCGCCGTTGTCGGGTTCATCATTTTCGTCGAACAGGGCCAGAGAAGGATCCCGGTTCAGTATGCCAAGCGGGTCGTGGGTCGGCGGATGTACGGCGGCCAGAGCACGCATCTTCCGCTGAAGATCAACACCTCCGGGGTGATTCCGCCGATTTTTGCCTCGTCGATCATCATGTTTCCGGCAACCGTTGCCAGCTTCATCAACATCCCCTGGATGCAGAGTGTGGCCGAAGCGATGCGACCGGGAAACGTGTTCTACGAGCTGTTGTTCGTCGGCTTCATTTTCTTTTTCTGCTACTTTTATACGGCGGTGACATTCAATCCCGTGGATGTGGCCGACAACATGAAAAAGCACGGCGGATATATCCCGGGCATCCGGCCGGGCCGAAGAACCGCCGACTATATCGACCGGGTGCTGACTCGAATTACGTTGGGCGGTGCGATTTACGTGTCGGCCGTTTGCGTGCTGCCTTCGATTCTCATCTCCAAATTCAACGTGCCGTTCTATTTTGGAGGAACGGCGCTGTTGATCGTCGTCGGCGTGGCCATCGACACGGTCGCACAGATCGAATCTCACATGCTGACGAGGCATTACGAAGGTTTTCTGCGCAAGGGCGGAGGTCGGCTCAAAGGGCGGCACTAGCCGGTGTCAGCGGCCCGGCAGCCGATTCGAGAAACAGCGGACGCGCAAAGGGGAGATCGTTCCATGGCCAAGGAAGAGCCGATTCAGGTACAGGGCAAAGTCGTTGAGACCCTGCCCAACGCCATGTTCAAAGTCGAACTGGAAAATGGGCATCAGATTCTGGCGCATATTTCGGGAAAAATGCGGATGCACTTTATCAAAATCTTGCCCGGCGATACCGTGACGGTGGAGCTTTCCCCCTACGATCTCACGCGGGGCCGGATCACCTATCGGCAAAAGTAAGGAGACAGCAGATGAAGGTCAGGGCATCGGTAAAAAAAGTGTGCAGCAAATGCAAAATCGTCCGCCGGAAAGGCGTCTTGAGAGTCATTTGTCAGAACAAACGCCATAAACAGCGGCAAGGATAGAGGAGGAATGAGCTTTGGCTAGAATTGCTGGCGTCGATTTGCCAAGGAACAAGCGTATCGAGATCGGTCTGACCTACATTTACGGGATCGGCAGGAGCACTTCTCTGGAGATTCTCGATAAGCTGAACATCAACCCGGATACCAAGACCGACGAATTGACCGAAGCGGAGATCAACAATATCCGTAAGGCGATCGACGACGGCTACAAGGTCGAAGGCGAGCTTCGTACGGCGGTCTCCATGAACATCAAGCGTCTCATGGATCTGGGGTGCTATCGCGGACTCAGGCACCGCAGAGGCCTTCCGGTGCACGGGCAGCGTACCTCCACCAATGCCCGCACCCGCAAAGGACCGCGACGAGCGGCCGTCAAGAAAAAGGGCGGGCCCAAGAAGAAGTAGCATCGGCCGAGGCCGGGTGCCGTGCGAAGGCACCGTTTCATGGATGATCAGCAGACAGGAATCGATTCATGGCAAAGCGAACGCGTACGAAGAAAAAAGAAAAAAAGAATATTCTCAACGGCATCGTCCATATTCAATCGACCTTCAACAATACCATCGTGACCATCACAGACCCGACAGGAAATGTGGTGGCCTGGTCGAGCGCCGGGGTACAGGGATTCAAGGGATCTCGGAAAAGCACCCCCTTTGCGGCGCAGCTGGCGGCGCAGGATGCCGCCAAAAAGGCGCAGGAACACGGGATGCGAAATGTCGAGGTTTACGTGAAGGGACCCGGAGCCGGAAGAGAATCGGCACTGCGCTCTTTGCAGGGGTCCGGGTTCAACGTGGTGATGATCAAGGACGTGACCCCGATCCCCCACAATGGATGCCGGCCGCCGAAGCGGCGCAGAGTATAACGATCCCGCAGAGGGACCGTCTTGCCCCGGGGCGTGGAAAGCCTCAGTGGTCGAACCGACGGTCCTGAAGGTGGAAACACAAGGAGGAAACCTTGGCGAGATATCGAGGTTCGGTTTGTCGGATTTGCCGACGTGAAAACCTGAAGGTGTTTTTAAAGGGCGACCGCTGCTTTTCGGACAAGTGCGCCTTTGATCGGCGCAGCTATGCACCGGGACAGCATGGGCAGCGGCGCCGGGGAAAGATCTCCGACTACGGCGTTCAGCTTCGGGAAAAGCAGAAGGTCAAGCGGATGTACGGCCTTTCGGAAAAGCAGTTCCGGCTGTTTTTCGAGCGGGCTGAGCGCAAGAAGGGAATTACCGGCACCAACCTGCTGGTGATGCTGGAGCGGCGGCTCGACAATGTGGTCTATCGCCTCGGCTTTGTCAACTCCAGAGCCCAGGGACGCCAGCTCGTGCGACACGCTCATTTTTTGGTCAACGGCAGGAAGGCTTCCATTCCTTCCACCCTGATCAATCAAGACGACGTGATCGAGGTCAAGGAAAAGAGCCGCAGCATGCAGCTCATCACCGATTCCCTCGACGCTGTGGTCCGGCGTGGGATTCCCCAATGGCTCGAGCTGGAAAAAGACAATATGAAGGGGATCGTCAAGGGATACCCGGTTCGTGAAGACGTTACGATGCCGATTCAGGAACAGCTCATCGTCGAGCTCTACTCGAAGTAGGCGACACCGAACCGCCGGCGCCCAATTCCCGCAGCGGTTTTTCCCCGAAGACGTTCTGGAGCAGAAACCATGTCATCCAATGATATCGTTTATATGAATTGGCAGGAGATGATCAGGCCGGAAAAGGTCGCCGTTGAAAGCAGCAGGGCCGCATACGGCAAGTTCGTCTGTGAGCCGCTGGAAAGAGGGTTTGGGATCACCATCGGAAACGCGCTGCGTCGGGTGATTCTTTCCTCTCTTCACGGGGCGGCAATCACTTCCGTGAAGTTCGATGCAGTGATGCACGAGATGAGCGTTATTCCCGGCGTCCTGGAGGATGTATCGGAGATCATTCTCAACCTCAAAGAAGTCCGGCTGAAGATGGCGGACCGGGAGCCACGAACGATCACCATCGAATCCAAGGGGGAGGGGATGGTTACCGCTGGAGACATCGTCAGCCCCGACGGAAAGGTGGAGGTGCTCAACCCCGAACAGCACATCGCCACGCTTTCAGGAGAGGGCGATTTGAAAATGGCGATGACGGTGAAGGTCGGCAAAGGCTACACCCTGGCGGAGCAGAACAAAGACGAAGAGGCGCCGGTGGGAACGATCCCCATCGACGCGGTGTTTTCTCCCATTCGCCGGGTGAACTACGTGGTCGGCCAGGCCCGGGTCGGCCAGCGCACCGACTACGACAAGCTGACCATCGAAGTGTGGACCGATGGCAGCGTTCTTCCAGAAGATGCGGTGGCCTACGGGGCCAAAATCCTGAAAGAACAGATGTCGATCTTCATCAACTTCGACGAGGGCGCAGAGCCCGAGCCGGAACAAAAGGGAGACCGGGAAGCCAGGCCGAAATTCAACGAAAACCTCTACCGGAGTGTGGAGGAACTGGAGTTGTCGGTTCGAAGCGCCAACTGCCTGAAGAATGCCGATATCCACAAGATATATCAACTCGTCCAAAAGACCGAGGCCGAAATGCTGAAAACGAAGAACTTCGGCCGCAAGTCACTCAATGAAATCAAGGAAGTCCTGTCGGAGATGGGTCTCTCCCTCGGAATGCAACTGGATGGGTTTGTTCCCCCCGAAGAGGACTCTGAAGAAGGAGAATAGGCAGCCCCATGAGACATCGCAAATCCGGGATCAAGTTGAATCGTACCGCCAGCCACCGGAAGGCCATGTTTCGAAACATGGTTACCTCCCTGTTCAAGCACGAGCGGATACAGACCACCGAGGTCAAGGCCAAGGCGTTGAGAAGCTGGGTGGACCATCTGGTCACCCTGGCCAAGCGGGGAGACGTGCATGCGCGGCGCCAGGCGCTTTCCATCATCCGGGAAAAGAATGTGGTTCACAAGCTCTTTGAAGACGCGTCGAAGCGGTTCGGAAGCATTTCCGGCGGGTACACCCGCATCGTCAAGCTCGGCCTTCGAAGGGGGGATGCTGCCCCCATGTCTCTTCTGGAGCTGGTCACTGCAGAAGACGCCGGCCCGTCGAAAACCAAAAAGAAAAAGCCGGCCAAAGCCAAGGGTCGAAAAACTGCCGCCGCCTCGGTGCCGGAATCCGCACAGGAGCAGACGCCCGCCGGAGCCGCCGCAGAGCCGGAAGGAGCCGATGCTGGAGCGGCAAGTAAAGAGGAGGCGCCGCCGGAGGGGGAAAAAGAAGTTGAACCCGGCCCGGAAGCAGCTTCGGCAGAAGGCGATGAACCGAGCACTGAAGAGATCGCCGTTGAGAAGGAACCGCAGGCAACGGCTGATGAAGAGAAAAAAGAATCCTAGGGCCCGGATCTTTACCTCCCACACGGGCAATTTGATCGACGACAAGCCCTGGCGCGGTTATCCGCGTCAGGGCTTTTTATTCGTTTCTGGGGCCGGCGCAAAGGGAAAAACCCGAACAGCGGTCCGGCCGGCCCGGTGAGGTTTTTGCTTCTTGGCTTCATACAGCCGGCCATCGGCCCGTTTGAGAAGGCTTTCCGGGGTGTCCTGCGCCTCTTCTCCCATGGAGGAGATCCCGAATGAAAGGCTGACCGGGATCTTTGCAGAGGAGGCCTCCAGCGGCTGGCTCCGGGCCGCTGCCATCACCCGCTCCATCAACCGCTCCGCCGAAGACGAATCGCTTTCCGGCAGAATCAAGACGAATTCATCTCCGGCAAAGCGGGCTGCGACGTCCGAGGTCCGGGTGCAGGCGTTCAAAATTTGCGCCCAGTGGCGGAGCAGCGCGTCGCCCGTTTCATGGCCGTAAGTGTCGTTGACCTTTTTGAAATCGTCCAGATCGATGAACACCACACTCAAAGGATGGCCGTATCGTCGGCAGCGGCTGCATTCGCGCTGGAGCACCTTTTTCATGACCCGGCGGTTGAGCAGCCCGGTGAGAGAATCGTGGTAGGCCATGAACGAAAGTTTTTCATGGGCGGTCACATTGGAAAGGCAAAGGGACACCTTGACGCCGAGGTGCTTGAGGAAAACGGGGTCCATATCCGGGGTGTACCGGCGCGGATTTTCGTCTCCCAGGTTGAGGCTGCCGATGACGCCTCCGCCCAGAAAAAGGGGGACCACGGCAAGGGATGCCAGCCGGCCTTTGCTGTGTTCGGGGAAGAACTCGGCGAAGGCGCCCAAATCCCGGTCGGCCAGCACCGGGATCGGATCGGTTCCCACCACCTTCGCAAAGCGCTGGCGGTCGATTCGGCTGAGCCGAAGCGCCAGATCCTGCTCGGTTTCCAGCAAGGGAAGCAGTCGGCCGGCTTCGCTGTCCTCGATCAGGGTCAGCCACACATAGGGAACGTCGAACACCGATTCAATTTCCGTCAGCAGGACGTTGAACAGATCCTTGAAGTTGAGAATCGACAGAATCCGGCTTTCCACCCGGAAGAATTTTGCCGAAAGCGTTTCGTATTCCTCGAGCAGTTGAAGAGGCAGTCTCAAGTCTTGTACCATGGTTCCTCCCGGGTTGCCGGGCTTGCCGTCAATCGCTGCAGTTCCATTGAAGACTACGGCAACATCCGCGTCGGCGTCAAGTTCGGGAATCCTTTGACATCGCCTGCCCGAGATTTTATACTGATATTTACTTTCCCACTTCAGACGCGTTTTGCTTCCGTCCTCTTTTTTTTTGTGGAGATCGGTTTGCCGGCAGAAAAACGGATGCGCCTTGACGAGGCCATAGACCGCTTCGTCGAAGACGGCAGCTCCGTGGCCTTGGGCACGGGGCTGGAGACCTGCATTCCCTTTTGCGCGGGACATGAGATGATCCGGCAAAAAAAGCAGAACCTCGTTCTGATCGGGCCGATCTCCGACATCCTTTTCGACCAGCTGATCGGCGCCGGATGTGTCCGGAAGGTGCAAGCCGCCTGGGTGGGAAACGTCATTACCGGCTCCGGGTACAATTTCCGACGGGCCTATGAGCAGAAGCGGCTTGTCGTAGAAGACCACTCCAATCTGACCATGACCATGGCCCTGAGGGCCGGGGCCATGGGCGTGCCCTTCATGCCTTCGAAAACGGCGCTGGGAAGCGATCTTCCCCGCAGCAATCCCGGTCTGAAGGCGATTGTTTGCCCTTTTACCGGCGAACGCCTGATGGCGGTTTCCGCCATCCGACCGGATGTCTGCATCATTGCCGTCCAGCGCGCCGACCCTTTCGGAAACGCCCACGCCTGGGGAAATCTGGGACTCAGCAAAGAGGCCTGCCTGGCCAGCGAGCATATCATTCTCACCGCCGAGCGCATCGTGGCCCCGGAGGTGATCGGTTCGGATCCGAACCGGGTGCTGACGCCGGCGTTTCGCGTCAGTGCGGTGGTCCACGAGCCGTGGGGCGCGCATCCCTCGCCGATGCCCGGGTTTTACAACCGGGATCATCAGGCCTTTCTCGACTACCAGGAGGCGAGCCGGACAGCGGAAGGATACAACCGGTGGAAAGCGACCTGGATCGACGGTGTTTCGGACCGCAAGAAATATGTGGATCGTCTGGGCTCCGAACGGATACAGTCCCTGGCCCTGAGAGAGCATTTGATCTCCGAACCGGCCGATTTCGGATACTGACGCGCCGATGGCATCCTACACCTCACAGGAATTGATGGTCACCGCCGCCGCCCGCCATGTCGCAGACGGGGAAGTGGTCTTTGTCGGAATGCGCCTTCCCCTCCTGGGCTTCCTGCTCGCAAAGGGCACCCATGCACCGAACGCCGTCGGGATATTCGAATTGGGCATCGTCCGGGACAGCGCCGCTCCGGCGCCGATTCTGACCATGGGAGATCTGCCGAACCTTTATCGGGCCAACTGGCTCGCCGACACCGGAGACGCCATGGCCCTGCTGCAGCAGGGGCGCGTCGACCTGAGCTTTATCGGTGGCGCCCAGGTCGACCTTTACGGGAATCTGAACACCACCTGCATCGGAGACCTTCAACTCCCCGAAACCCGGCTACCCGGAAGCGGGGGGGCATGCGACCTTGCCTGCCTGGCCGGCCGGCACATTCTGATCATGGCCCACCAACGGCGGCGGTTCGTGCCCCGGGTCGACTACATCACCTCTCCGGGCTACGGCGACGGCCCCGGCTGGCGGCGGCGCATGGGGCTTCCCAGGGGTGGTCCCAGCGCGGTGATCACCACCCTGGGCTGTTTTTCTTTTGACCCGCGGAGCCGCCGGATGCGGCTGGAAACGATCCACCCGGGCGTGGCCCCGGAAACGATCCGGTCCGAAACCGGCTGGCCCATCGATCTTCCCGAAGCGCCGCCCGAAACAACGCCGCCCACCGAATTCGAATTGAAGGTGCTGCGCCGGTTCGATCCGCAAGGATACTGGACGGGTAGGCGGTGACGCCGGCGGCTCGATTTTGCTTGACAAAGTTTCATTGTAGCTGCAAAATAGCTTCTTAAATCATCTTTGGTAAATGAACGATGTTTAGTGCCAGGGGGAGTGTGCAGAAACCAGCAGGCAAAAAAGGAGGCAACGATGAGGCAAAAGAGTTTAATGATCCTGTCAGCGGTATTGGCGATCGCCTTTGTCCTGGGGGTCGGTCCGGCGATTGCGGCAGCACCTTCTCTTGACGCATGGAAGCCCGCCTTTGATCCATCCGGCGCCAAGTACAAGTGCATCGTGTCCAACGTCTCCCACCCGGTGCTCAAGGGAGTTTACGCCGGCTTTGCCATTCGAGACGAGCTGTGGAAGCGGACAAACGGTCAAATCTACCTCGATTTCAAGCCGTTTTCCATGCTCGGCGGTGAAGTGGAGGTGCTCAACCAGCTGCAGATGGGTGCCATTCAGGGAATGGGCGTCAGCTCTGTCGCCTCGACCAATCTCGGCCCCCGGTTCGGCCTGATCAACCTGCCGTTTCTGGTCAACTCCTTTGAAAAGCTCGACAAGTTCGTGGCCAGCGGCAAGCTGTTCGATCACTATATGAACGCCATGGACCACCAGGGCATCATCGGCGTGGACATCACCGGCTACGGCAACTACGGATGGGCCACCACCCGGCCGGTGAAGAATCTGGAGGCTGCCAGGAAGGTCAAGTTCAGAACGGCAGAAGCCGCGGTCAACCAGCTCCTTTACAAGCAGTGGGGTCTGAACGCGGTGGTCATGCCCTGGCCCGACGTGCCGGTCGCCCTGAAGCAGGGGGTCATCGAGGGTCTGGACCACACCCCGAGCGTCTGTCACATCACCAAGAAGTTTGAAGTCGCCAAGTACTACACATACCTCGACTACGCCCAGGGGCTTTTTATCTGGATCTTCAACAAGGCCTGGTACAACAGCCTGCCCGCAGACCTGCAAACCATTTTCACCGAGACGGTCCACGATGTCTGCGCCGACATCCGGGAGCAGACCAAAATCCAGGAGGCCGTGGAGATCATGAAGGCCTCCAAGAGCGGCATCGAGTTCTACGCCCTTCCCGGGGATGACATGGCGTGGCTTAAAAAGCAGGGAGACGCGGTCCACGAGGAATACAAGGCGGAAATCAACAAGCTCTATTCAGGAGACACCTATCGCCCGGCTGACTTTCTCAAGGAAGTCCAGGACTACATGGGATATCAGCGGCAGTAGACGGGATCGATCCAAAGAGAAAGGGGGCTTTTTTGCTGGCCCCCTTTCTCTTGTGATGTCAACCATACCGCCAAGAGGAACCAGCCCATGATCGGCCGATTTTTCAAGTTCGTGGACCGGGCGTTGACCTTCTTCGAAGAATGGACCCTGTTCATCACCGTGATGGTCGCCCTGGTGGCCTTGTTTTTCAACGTCATTCTCCGCTACGGGTTCAATTATTCCCTGACCTGGTCCGAAGAGCTCGTCCGGGAGGTGATCATCTACACCACCTTGATCGGCTGCTCGGCGGCGGTCAAGAACCGGTCCATGATCAAGATCGATGCATCGGTGCAGCTCTTTCCGAAAATGAAGGTGCCCCTGACCTTTTTCAGCAACCTGGTCACGTTGATCTTTTCGGTGATGGTGCTCTACCTGGGGTGGAAGCTTGCCGCCCTCCAGGTGCAGACCATGCAGAAAACCATCATCTTGCAGATTCCGCTGGTCTATATCTTTGCCATTCTTCCGTTGATGGGCGCAATGATGCTGATCCGCATCCTGCAGGTGTTTTACGAGGACATTGCCGAGCTTCGGGCCGGCAGGAAAACCGAGTAAAATCGCTGACGCGATAGTCATGCCGACGGCAGGGCCGGCGGCATGACTCCGGAGTCGGAAGCAAGGAGCCCCGTTTTATGGAAACGAGCCACGTGATCATCCTGCTGATCCTGCTGGGCTGCATGGCGTCTTACATTCCCGTTTTCATGTGCCTTTTTTTCACGGCGGTTCTGGGCTTTGTCCTTTTCACCGACCTGCCCCTGCTGCTGCTGGTTCAGACCCTCCTGCGGAGCATGGACAACTTTGCCCTGGTCGTGGTGCTGTTTTTCATCCTCTGCGGCAACATCATGACCGCCGGGACCATTGTCGACAAGCTGATCAAGGTGGCCAATGTGCTCGTGAGCTGGCTGCCCGGTGGGCTGGGCATGGCCGGTGTGCTCGCCTGCGGGCTGTTCGGGGCCATCTCCGGCTCCACCGTGGCCACGGTGGTGGCCCTGGGGGGGTTCATGATCCCGGCATTGATCGACAACGGATACCCTCAGAAATATACCCTCGGGCTGATGACCACCTCCCCCAATCTGGGGGTCATCATCCCCCCCAGCATCGGCATGATCCTTTACAGCATGATCAGCAACGTTTCGCTGGAAGGGCTGTTTTTGACCGGTTTCGTGCCGGGGGTTCTGATCATGTTCGGGGTCTGCGCATACTCGTTTGTCATTTTCCGCACGAAGACGGAAATTACGCGGATGCCGTTTCCCGGATTCGGCGGTCTGATCCGGGTTCTCAAGGAAGGGTTCTGGTCGCTGATGCTGCCGATCATCATCTTCGGCGGGATTTTTTCCGGGGCTTTCACCGCAAACGAGGCGGCGGTGGTCGCCTGTATCTACGCTTTCATGGTGGAGCTGTTCATCCACCGGTCGATCCGCTTCGGGGAGGTGAAGAAGATCACCGTCAGCTCCGCGGTGACATCGGCGACCCTGCTGATCATCGTCGCCGGCGCCTCCTGCTTCGGTCGGCTCCTGACCCTGGAAAACATCCCCGGCGCGATTACCGAGACCGTGCTTTCCGCCATCGATTCGCCGCTGCTTTTTTTGATCGCCATGAATATTATGCTGCTCTTTGTCGGCATGTTCATGGACATCATTTCGGCCACCCTGATCCTGGGGCCGGTATTTATCCCCATGCTCGGCGCGTTCGGCATCGATCCGATGCACTTCGGGCTGATCATGACGGTCAACCTGGCCATCGGCTACTGCACTCCGCCCATGGGGGTCAGTCTTTACATCACCGGAGCCATCGCCAACAAGGACCTGATCTACGTCTCCCGGGCGGTGATTCCGTTCATCATTATCCAGTTGATCGTCCTGGGCATCATGACCTACATGCCGAATCTGGTGCTCTGGCTGCCCAGAGCCATGGGGTTTCTGTAGTAGGGTTCAGATGTTCCGGGTTCGGAAGTTCAGAGGTTCAGGGGTTCAGAGGTTCGGGGGTTCAAAGGTTAAAAAGGTTCAGAGGTTGAGGGGTTCAGAGGTTAAAAATGTTCAGAGGTTCAAGGGTTCAGAGGTTGAAGGAAAGGCCGATTCTATAACCCGGAACCCGGAACCCAGAACCCCGAACCCAGAACCCGGAACCCGGAACCCAGAACCCAGAACCCAGAACCCAAAACCCAGAACCCAAAACCCAGAACCCAAAACCCAGAACCCGGAACCCCGAACCCGGAACCCCGCAGGCCGGCCGCTGTTTTCTCCGATTTTTTTCTTGACTTCGAGAGCCCCCGTTTCCTATAGTTACATTATAGTTAAATTGTAGTTGTTTGGCCGCCGGCCGCCGGCTCCGCCGAGCAACAAAACTCGCCGTTTCCGCTCCCACGGGAACATTTTGAAAGCCGCTTTTGCCGCCCGGCCGGAGCCGGGCCCGCGGCAAACACGGGCGAACCCTCGCCTTTCCACTTGAAAGAGGAGGCCCCATGAAACTGAAACAAATATCGATCGCCATTGAAAACGATCCCGGTCGGCTGTTCGAGGTCACCGAGGCCCTGGGTGACGCCGGGATCAATCTGCGGGCGTTGACCTTGGTGGAGAGCGGCGGCGGTTTCGGGGTGCTGCGGATTCTCGTCTCGGATGTGGCCCGCACCCGCCGGCTGCTCATGGAAAAAAACATGCCGGCCAGGGTTCACGAGGTGATCGCGGTCGAAATCGAGGACAAGCCCGGTCAGCTGGCAAAGCTGCTCAAGCCGCTGCACGCCAGCGGGGTGAACGTAATCTACACCTACGCTTTTGTGCGCATGTCGACCGGCAACGCCGTGATGATCTTTCGCTTCAGCGACAATGACAAGGCGGCACAGATCCTCGAGCAAAGCGGCATCAAACTGCTCGACGCCGAGTCCTTCGGCATCCTCGAAGCAGAGGATTAGAGCGCCCCAAGGGCGGTCCGGCCCCCAATAGGCGGACCGAAGGATGTGTTTATCAGCAAAAGGGGGGCATGATGAGCGAGAATAAGACGTTTGAACCCCGAAAGTTCGCCGTCGTCGGTGCGGGCCCGGTGGGCTGTATCGTGGCCGCGTTTTTGTCAAAGGGCGGATACGAGGTGGCCCTTTGCGACGTGGTGCCGGAGCTGCTCGAGCCGGCCGCAAAAAGGGGGATCATCATCGAAGGGGCGGAAACCCTTCAGCAGACGGTTGCCAGGACCTGCCTCAGCGTCGACGAGCTGGCAGACGTGAAGCCCGATGTGATCTTTGTCACAGTCAAGGCCAACGCCCTGCCGCTGATTGCCTCGGCCATCGAAGAGTTCCATCGGCCGGAAATGATGCTGGTCAGCTGGCAGAACGGCATCGATACCGAGCTGGAGCTGGCCCGGCCCCTGGGGCGGGAGTCGGTCCTGCGCGCCGTGGTCAATTACGGCTGCGGGCTGAAAGCCCCCGCCCATGTGGTGATGCCCTTTCACCACCCGCCCCACAGCATCCAGGAGCTGGAAGCTCCGGCTGCGGGCGCGGCAAAGGCCATCGCCAAGGTCCTGTCCGACTGCGGGCTTCAGACGGCGCGCACGGACCAGATCGTTTCCATGGTCTGGCGCAAGACGATCATGAACGCTTCCATGAACCCGGTGTGCGCGGCCACCGGCCTGACCATGTCCCAGGTCATGGGCGATCCCATCGTGTTTCAGATCGTCGATGCCCTGGTCAAGGAATGCATCCGTGTGGCCCGGGCAAACGAAATCAACGTCGGGTGGGACTACTACCCGTACGCGATTTCCTACATGAAAAACGCGGGAAACCATAAACCGTCCATGCTCATGGACATCGAAAACCGGCGCAGAACCGAGATCGACTACATCAACGGCAAATTCGTGGAATACGGAGAGCAGGCCGGCGTCAAGACCCCCTACAATCAAACGCTGCGTTCGCTGGTCAAAGGCCTCGAGTCGCAGCTCTGAAAACCAACGGGAAGATCATGACAGGAAGCTCATTGTTTGTCGGCGTGGATGTCGGCGCATCGCGGACCAAGGCCGCCGTCCTCGACGCCCAAAAACACCTGCTCGGATGGGCGGTCGAAAAATCCGGGATCGATTTTTCCGCCACGGCAGACCGGTGCCTGCAAACGGCGCTTCAAATGGCCGGGGCCGATGCAGCGGCGGTGTCCAAGACGTTTTCAACGGGCTACGGGCGAAAGAACGTTTCGTATTCTCAGGACACCAGGACCGAAATCGGATGCCACGCCAAGGGGTGCTATCATTATTTCCCCTTTGCCATCACGGTCATCGATATCGGGGGGCAGGACAACAAGGTCATCAAGCTCGACGATGCGGGCCGTCGGATCAGTTTCAAGATGAACCGCAAATGCGCTGCCGGCACCGGCGCGTTTTTGGAGGAGATGTCTCCCCGGCTCGACATCCCGCTGGAGGCCATGGACGATCTGGCACGCCGGTCGACGGACATGGTCAAGCTGGGTAGTTTCTGCACCGTGTTTTCTGCCACAGAGGTACTGGAAAACATCCGAAACGGCCGAAAGGTGGAAGATATCGTCAAGGGGCTTTTCTATTCGGTGATCAAGCGGGTCATGGAAATGGACGCGATGACCGAAAAGGTGGTCATGACCGGGGGGGTGGTGGCCAACAACCCTTATCTGGTTATCATGGCCGAAGAGATTCTGGGCCGATCGATACTGGTGCCGGAGCATCCGCACCTGACCGGCGCCATCGGGGCAGCCTTGTATGCGATCGAAGACATCGGCGAAACTCACCGCTGAGATGCAGAGGGCGCAGAGATTGGAAATGCCTAAAATGCCTAAAATGAGCTTAAATGCCTAAACTTTTGGAAAACTGCCCGTTTGATATGAAAGCCGGAGCGAAGCGACACCACTATTATAGGCATTTTAGGCATTTATCATGATCTTAACGGATTTTCATTCAACACAAAGTGGTGAACCGCTAGCACACTCAATCTCAACGGGGGAAAATTCATGACAGAAGAAAAAAAAGTCGTCATCAAGAAACTCAATTCGGCAAAAACCATCGGCAAATTCATGGCCGATTATTACTATGGTCTGGACCATGCCGCGAAAACCGGAGAAAAGAAAGTGGCCTGGTGCACCAGCGTGGGGCCGGCGGAAATCCTCAGGGCGATGGATTTTGACGTCTATTTTCCCGAAACCCACAGCGCCATGATCGGCGCCACCCGTATGGCGGCTGATCTGATTCCCAAGGCCAACGCGGTCGGGTATTCGCCGGATATCTGCTCTTATCTGACAGCCGACATCGGTGGATATCTCGAAGGGGTTTCCCCTTTGGCCAAGGCTTTCGAGGGCATCGAAGGCCCTCCCAAACCCGACGTGCTCGTGTTCAATACCAACCAGTGCCGGGACGTTCAGGACTGGTTCAGTTACTATGGAAGAGAATACAATGTCCCGGTGGTCGGGGTTCATTCCTACAAGGGCGTCGAAGAAGTCGAAGACGCCCACATCCAGTCCATCTCCGAACAGATGAAGGAAATGATCCCGACCCTCGAAGAGGTGGCCGGGAAAAAGTTCGATATCGACCGCCTGCGGGAGGTGCTGGCGCTTTCCCGGGAGTGCTCGGACCTGTGGAAGGAGGTGCTCGATACCGGGGCTGCCGTTCCGTCTCCCATCACCTTTTTCGACGGCACCACGCTCATGGGACCGGCCGTGGTGGGGCGGGGCACCCCCGAAACCAACGAAGTCTATCGGATCCTTCTCGCAGAACTCAAAGAGCGCGTTGCAAACGGGGAAGGCGCGGTGGAAGACGAGCGCTACCGGATCTACTGGGACGGCATGCCGGTATGGGGGCGCCTGAGCGCCCATGCCAAGCTCTTTGCCGGATTGAAGACCAATGTCCTGGCCTCCACTTACTGCAACAGCTGGATCTTTTCCGCCCTGGATCCAGCCGAACCTTTCGAAAGCATGGCCCGGGCATACACCGAACTGTTCATCGTGCGTGCAGACGAGCCCAAAGAGAGCTACATCAAAAACATGCTCGATTTTTTCAAAGTGGACGGGATTATCTACCACGACGCAAAGACCTGCCCGGCGAACACCAACTGTCGCTACGGAATGCCCCAGCGCCTTCAGGAAGAGACCGGCATCCCCTTTCTGGTCATCAACGGCGATCTCAACGACCTGCGGTTGATCTCCGACGAGCAGACCAAAACCAATGTCGAGGCGTTCATCGAGCAGCTGGCGGAATCAAAATGACAGCTTGTGTTTCGTGTTTCGTGTTTGGTGTTTCGTCCGAGATGGAAAGCATGGCGGCGCCGCTGGCCAAAAACACTGAACACCAAAAACCAAACACTGTTTTTTAGAGGAGAAGATATGCTCGATTCATTGTTCAACCCCAAAAAGGTCGCCGTCATCGGCGCCTCGTCCAAGGAACTGCACATCGGCAATCGGGTGATCAAAAACCTGATCGATTTCGGGTTCAAGGGGGAGATCTACCCGATCAATCCCAAGGCCGATGAGATCCGGGGCATTGCCGCCTTCAAGTCGATCGCGGACGCCCCAGACGGCATCGACGTGGTGCACATGGTCATTCCGGCCAAGTTCGTTCCCCAGGCCATGGAAGACTGCGGAAAGAAGGGGGTCAAGAACGTCATCATCAACTCCGGCGGGTTTTCAGAAACCGGTCCGGAAGGTGCGGCGATCGAAGAGGCGTTTCTCGAACAGGCCAAAAAATACGGCATCCGGGTATTCGGTCCCAACTGCCAGGGGATCATCAACACCGACCCAAAGGTGCGGGCCTACTGCAATTTTACCTTCACCTTCCCGGACCCGGGCGCGATTTCCATCGTGGCCCTCTCCGGCGGCGTGGCCGAAGTGATCCACCAGGCGTTTTCCGCCATGGGGGTCGGCACTCGCATTTACGCCTCCAACGGCAACGCCTGTGACATCACCATCCCGGAACTGATCCGCTACCTGGGCGACGAGCCAGGCACCCATGTCATCGTCACCTACGTGGAGGGACTGAAGGATCCGGCGGGGTTTTTGGCGGCCTGCACCGAGGTGGCGGCCAAAAAGCCGATTTTGGCCATGAAGGCCGGCCGCACCAAGGAAGGGGCAAAGGCGGCGGCTTCGCACACCGGCGGCCTGGCCAAAGAGGACATTGCCACCGACCTGATCTTTGAAAAGGCCGGCGTTCTTTCCTTCCGGGACGAAGGAGAGCTCATCCAGGCCGCCGTGGCGTTTGCCGCCGAGCCGATCCCTCGGGGCAACCGGGTGGGCATCATCACCAACACCGGCGGCCCGGCCGTGATCGGCACCGACATCATGGCCGCCGCCGGTCTTACCCTGCCGCCGCTTTCGGGAAAAACCGAGCGGGTGCTCAAAGAAACCCTTTTTGCCGAGGCGTCGGTGGCCAACCCCGTGGACGTGCTGGCCACCGGAACCGCCGAACACTACCGGGCGTGCCTCGACGCCATGATGGAGGACGACAATTTCGACGGTGTCTTCGTAAACTTCGTCACCCCTTTTTTCGTCGACACCGACAGCATTGCCCGGGAAATCGCCGAAGTCCACCGCCAAAAGAAAAAGCCGCTGGTCTGCAACCTGATGACCGACCGCCGCCAGTGGACCGAAACCGTCCGTATCCTCGCAGACGCCGGCGTGCCGTGTTTTGCGCTGCCCGGCGAAGCGGCCCGGGCCATGTCCGCCCTGGTCCGGTATCGGCAGATTCTGGACCGGGAAAAAGCCGAGATCAAACCCGTTGCCGACGCCGACACCGACAAGGCATTGCAGCTTCTGGACCGGGCGAAATCCGCCGGCCGAAGCATGCTTCTTGCAGACGAGGTGTACGGCATTCTGGAGGCATACGGCTTCGACGTTCCAAAATGGAGGCTGGCCGAGGACCCCGCGTCGGCGCAAAAGGCCGCCGGGGAGATCGGGTTTCCGGCGGTTCTCAAGGCAGACGCCCCCTCCATCGTCCACAAGAGCGATGCGGGCGGGGTTGTCCTGGGACTTTCCGACGCCGCGGCCGTCTTCAAGGCTGCAGAAAAGATGCAAAAGAACCTGTCCGCGCCGGATCTTCGATTCTTCGTGCAGCGGCAGCTGCCTCCCGGACTTGAACTGATTTTAGGCGCAAGAGCCGAGCAGGGGCTCGGCCACGCCGTGGTGTTCGGTCTGGGCGGGATCTTCGTGGAAGTTCTCAAGGATGTGCGCTTTTGCCTGACGCCGGTGAGCCCGGCAGAAGCGCGGAGAATGCTTTCTTCGATCAAGGGGGCGGCCCTGCTCGACGGCGTGCGCGGCCAAAAGGGAGTGGACAAGGAATCGATCGTCGATGCCGTTGTCAGGCTTTCCCAGCTCCTGAGCGACCTGCCGCAGATAAAAGAGGTGGATCTCAACCCGGTGTTTGCCTTCCAGGACCGCGTGGCCGTGGCAGACGCCCGGATCCTTTTGTAAAGACGAATTTCGAAGGCGGATGCCGCTCACTGTAAACTGGTTTTTTACAACCTTGAAGGGGTAACACAATGACGGCCTGGCTCAATTTAGGAGAAATCCTCAAGGTCAACGCGAAGAAGTACCCCGATACCGTGGCGCTGAAGGACCGGGAGCGAAGTTTCAGCTATCCCGCGGTCAACAAGCGGGTGAACCGACTCTCCCACGGCCTGTTGTCCCTCGGGCTGAAGAAGGGAGACAAGGTCGCCGTTCTTCTGGAAAACAGCATAGAGATCATCGAACTTTACCTGGCCGCGGCCAAAACCGGCATCGTCATCGTGCCGATCAACTTCCGTCTGGTCGGGGGCGAGGTGGCCTACATCGTCAACGACTCCGACGCCAAGGCACTGATCGTTCATGACATGTTCGTCGAAAACGTCGAGCCGGTCCGCTCGGAACTGGCCGATATCTCCCCGGAGCGGTTCATCGTCGTGGGGGAAAAAAAAGACGGCTACGCCCCTTACGAGGCGATGATTGCAGGTGCGTCGGAAAAAGAGCCGCCGGGTTCGGTCGCCCCGGAAGACACCTGGATCCTGATCTACACCTCCGGAACCACGGGCAAGCCCAAGGGGGTGGTCCGCTCCCATGCGTCCCACATCGCTTTTTATCTGATCAACGCCGTTGACTTCGGATTCACGGAAAGCGACATCTGCCTGAATGTCATGCCGCTTTGCCACATCAACTCAACCTATTTTACCTTTACGTTTTTGTACATCGGCGGGAGCGTATACGTCCATCCGGCCCGGTCCTTCCGCCCGGAGCAGATCCTGGAGATCGTCGAGCGGGAAAGGGTCACCTTCATCTCCCTGATTCCGACCCATTACAACCTGATCCTCAACTGCTCCGAAGAGGCCAAGCAGCGGGACCGCAGCTCCATTAAAAAGCTGCTCTGTTCGTCTGCACCGGTGCGAAGAATCATGAAACAGGCGATCATGGAGTTCTTCCCCGGCGTCGAGCTCTACGAGGGGTACGGGTCGACCGAGGCGGGAATCGTCACCGTCCTCAAGCCCCAGGATCAGATGAGAAAGCTCGGATCCATCGGCTTCGAGTCTTTGGGGACCGATTTTGTCAAGATCCTCGACGAGGACGGAAACGAGGTGCCCACCGGAGAGGTGGGAGAGATTTACTCCCGCGGGCCGATGCTCTTCGACGAATACTACAAGCTTCCCGAGAAGACCGCCGCCTCCTTCAAAGACGGGTGGTTTTCCGCGGGAGACCTGGGCCGCAAGGACGAAGAGGGCTACTATTACATCGTCGACCGCAAAGACAACATGATCATCACCGGTGGAGAGCACGTTCACCCCAGCGAGGTGGAAGAGGTCATCGGCAGCCACGAATGCGTGTTCGATTGCGCGGTCATCGGCCTTCCGGATGAAAAATGGGGCGAGCGCGTCGTCGCCGTGGTGGTCCCCAAAAAAGAAGTCGACGCAGAGGAGATCATCAAATGCTGCCGGGAGAAAGTCGCCGGCTACAAGCGCCCCAAGGAGATCGTTTTTCTCAAGGAAGACGAGATGCCCCGGACGGCCACCGGAAAGATCCTGCACCGGAAGCTGCGGGAGAAATTCGGCGGACGGTGCTGAAGAAAAGTCAAATGGTCAATTGGTGGATTGGTCAAATGGGGTATGCGGTTAGTCCTTGCAGGGCCAATCAACGAAAGCCGAATTGACGAATCAACCAATCAACCAATCAACCAAAACGGAGGTCCACGGCATGCTGACAAAAGCCTACATCCCCTACGGCGGATACTACAGCTCCCCCTTTGCCCGGTGGCAGGGCAGCCTAGCCAATGAAAACGCCATCGTGTTGGGCGCCAACACGGCCAAGCGCTGGATGGAGTCAAAGAACCTGGATCCGAAGATGCTCGAATACCTCTTTTTGGGCATCACCGTCGGACAGCACTACGTCTTTTACGGCAGCACCTGGGCTGCCCATCTGCTGGGGGCCGGGCACATTCCGGGCGTGACGCTGATGCAGGCCTGCTCGACGTCTACCACCTGCATCTTCCAGGCGGCGAGCGGGGTGGAAACCGGCCTGTACACCCACCCCTTTGTCCTTGCCGTCGACCGCTGCTCCAACGGCCCGCATACCGTCTGGCCCAATCCCAAGGGGCCGGGGGGACAGGTCGAATCCGAAGACTGGGTCATGGACCATTTCGGGTTCGACCCTTCGGCGAAAAACGCCATGATCCAGACCGCCGAGAACGTGGCCGCCGAAAACGGGATCACCCGAGAAGAGTGCGATGCGGTGGCCCTGCGCCGCTACCAGCAGTACACCGATGGCCTCGAAGACGACCGGGCCTTTCAAAAGCGGTACATGTTTCCGGTCGAAGTGCAGGTGTCCAAGAAGAAGATCTCCACCATCGAGGAGGACGAGGGCGTGATGGAAACCACCGAAGAGGGGCTTTCCCGCCTCAAGCCGTTGCTTCCAAACGGGGTGCACACCTTCGGCGCCCAGACCCACCCGGCCGACGGCAATATCGGCATGCTCGTCACCACCCGCGACCGGGCCAAGGAACTGAGCAAGGATCCGGCCGTGGAGGTGCAGGTGCTTTCCTACGGGTATCACCGGGCCAAGTCGGGCTTCATGGCCGCGGCGGTGGTGCCGGCCTGCCGGATGGCCCTGGAAAAGGCAGGGGTGGACATCGCCGATGCCAAGGTCATCAAGACCCACAACCCGTTTTCGGCCAACGACATTTTCATGGCCAAGGAATTCGGCATCGACGTGATGGGCTTCAACAACTACGGAAGCTCCATCGTATTCGGCCATCCCCAGGGACCCACCGCGGGCCGGTGCATCATTGAAGGCATCGAAGAGGCGGCCATGGCCGGCGGAGGCTACGTCCTCTTCGGCGGCTGCGCCGCAGGAGACACGGCAGGGGCGCTGCTGCTGAAGGTGGGTTGATTGGTTGATTGGTCGAATGGTTGATTGGTCGATCGGCCGAATGGTCAATTGGTCAAATAGTCGAATGGTTAAATGGGAAAGACCGTCTACGGAATTCTTTCTGCCGATTTAACCAATCAACCATTTAACCATTTGGCCAATCAACCAATCCCTCCATTGGCCGGATAACTTCCAAGCTTTTTCAGCGTGATGGTCAGCTTTTCCATCTGCGAAAGCACCTCGGCCGCCTTTTCGTCGTTTTCGTCCCCTTCGAAGTCGAGAAAAAAGCAGTAGTTGTCCGGGTCCCGGCGAAGCGGCATCGAGGCGATCCGGGTCAGGTTGATCTTGGCGTCGGCAAAGAGGCGAAGGACTTCGAACAGCCTTCCGGCTTCGTGCCGAGTGGCAAAGACGACGGAGGTCTTGTCGCCGCGGCCGTCGTACATGTCCCTGGCCAGGAGCAGAAACCGGGTCGTGTTGGAAGGGCCGTCTTCGATCCCCTCCTTGACGATTTCCAGGTCGTAGAGTTCGGCGCACAGGGCGCTGGCGATTGCCCCGGCGGCGCGGGGATTTTCCCGGGCGAGCATCTTGGCGGCGCCGGCGGTATCGTAGTAGGGCCGGGGTTCGAGGCGGTTGCGTGCGAGAAATCCGCGGCACTGGGCCAGGGCCTGGGGATGGGAAAAGACTTGGCGAAGATCCCGGTAGTCCCTGACATCCGTGGCCAGCAGGCAGTGGTTCACCGGCACCTTGGCCTCTCCGACCACCTTCAGCTTCGTGTCGGTCAGCAGGTCGTTGACCTGGGTAACGGCCCCCTCCAGGGAGTTTTCCACCGGTACGACCCCGAGATCGAATTCTCCTTCCTCCACCCCGCGGAACACGTCGACGAATTCCAGGCAGGGGATATAGGCGCCGCCGGGGACCAGGCGGCGCGCTGCCACCTCTCCGTAGGCGCCGTGTTCTCCCTGGAAGGCGACCAGGGGGCGCTCCTCTTGCTGTAGGCGTTTGCTTTCATCGATGATGGTTTTCAGCAGGTGGCGGGTAAACGACCGCTCCACCAGGTCCAGGGCCATTCGCTCTGCCCGGGCCAGCAGGTCCGCCTCCCGGGCCGGATCGCTGACACTTTCCTTGAATTTCTTGGTGCGAAGGGCAAGCCCCATCCGCTCCTGGAGCAGCACCAGCAGCTCCCGGTCGATCTTGTCGATTTTGATTCTGATTTCTTCCAGTTTCATGGGTCACCTTTCGAATGCCTAAAATGCCTGAAATGACTAAAGTGCCTAAAATTGTGGAATCCCTTCGCTCGATCCAATTATACAGCAGTATTTCCATGGCAGGAGTTTTCATCCGATGCTCGATGCTTTTCGATTTTTCTCCTTTGAAATCCCGGCCAGAAACTCCTGCATCGGCCTGATCTTTGCCATGATCCCGGCAAACTGCTCCGGGGTCAGGGCCTGGTCGGCGTCGCAAAGGGCTTCCTGGGGTCGGCGATGGACTTCCACCATGATGCCGTCGGCACCGGCGGCCAGGGCCGCCAGGCTCATGGGTGCCACCAGTTCCGGACGCCCGGTGCTGTGGGTCGGGTCCACGATGATCGGCAGGTGGGTCAGTGCCCGCATGGCCGGCACCGCGCTCAAGTCGAGGGTGTTTCGAGTGTAGCGCTCGAAGGTGCGGATGCCCCGTTCGCAAAGGATCACGTCGGGGTTGCCCTCGCTTAATATATATTCCGCGCAGTTGAGCCATTCTTCCAGGGTCGAATACATGCCGCGCTTGAGCAGCACGGGACGGCCGGCCTTTCCCACCTCCTTGAGCAGGGAAAAGTTCTGCATGTTGCGGGTGCCGATCTGCAGGACATCGGCAAACTCGGCCACCCAGGAAACGTCCCGCGGATCGATGACCTCTGTGATCACCGGAAGCCCGGTCTCCCGGCCGGCCCGGGCCAGAATCTTGAGTCCTTCCAGGCCGAGCCCCTGGAAGGAATAGGGCGACGATCGGGGTTTGAAGGCCCCTCCCCGGAGCATGTCCGCACCGGCTTTTTTGACCGCTTCGGCGGTTTCCATCATCTGCGACTGGCTTTCGATGCTGCAGGGGCCGGCAATGGCGCAAAACCCCTGGCCCATCGTCACACCACCGATCTTCACGGCCGTTTTCTGCACCTGGCTGATCGATGTCAATTTCAGGTTCTTCATGATTCCTTTCCTCTCGGGGAGCGGCCGATATCAGCCGGCACAGACAACGGGGTGGAGGACTGCTCCAGTTCGTTCAAATCTGCGGCGTCAAGAAGGCGGGTGCCCGCCTTTTCCAAAATGGCCACGGCCACCAGGGTCGTTTTGAAAAGAAAAAGCTCCGGGACGGCCCCGGAGCTTTTTCAAATAAAAAACCCCGGGCGGACTTGCGGTCCACCCGGGGCGTATTGACGATTGAACGACTACACGTCCGGATGGACGCTTCTAAAAAAGAAGCGCCCGAAAATAAACAGCCTGTTGGATCGTGCAGTGCATCCCATTGTCATACTCCTGTAAACCAGATTTTTATTCCCATGCCCCAGACGATTTTCATTGTCAACCTTTTTATCGCTGATGTGCCGAAAGCCTTTTTCTTCTGAGTGCCGGGTTCTTTGTTCTGAGTTCTGCAGCCGACCATTTATCGGGCCTTTCCGGCCACATCCGGGGCGGCCTGGGCGGCGTTTTGCATATCGACCTCCACTCGAAGGGCCTTGAGCCCCTGCACACCGGGCAGGTCTTCCAAGTCGAGGAATTCGGGCCGGCCGGTCAGTTCCTTTTCCTCGATGAGAAACTCGATGTGCTGACGCATTTCCCTGGCTTCGGCAGTGCTGGTATACACAACCGCGATTTTGCCCGGCTGGGTCAGGCGCTCGCCGGTTGCCTTGACCCGGGCTTTGTCGATGCGGGACTTGATGATCTCGTTTCTCACGTCGTAGGCGCCGTCTACGTCAAAGCGGCGCTCGTCGTAGCGGAACCGGATCGACAGCGGCGCCTCCTGGACCAGGACCAGATGGGCGGTCTTCAATGGGACTTTCAACTCGGGTCCCACCGCCTCTGCCAACCGGGCCAAGCCTGCAGCGGTTTTCAGCTGCCAGAGGTGCAGGTTTTTCAGGTGCAGATCGCAGAAGCCCCCCCGTTCCAACAGGGATTCGCCTGCGTAGATCAGGTAGTCGACCCCGTCGGTCCGGTGCCGTTCGAAATAATGGGGAACCAGCCGTTGAAGCTCCGCTTCCTCGCGGTCCAGATAAGCGGCCATCTTTTCGGTCAGCTGAAAGAGGCTCTCTTCGAGATCCTTCCGGACCCGGTACAATGTGCCCACCGCCGGGTCGAGTGCTTCCATGTAGTGATCTACAGCCCTTGCCGTTTTGGGGCCATAGGTTTTGAGCTCCGGAAAATGCGCTTCCACCTCGCTTCGGAGAAAAATCAGTACTGTCGCTTCGTCGTCGCTGTCCAGGCCGGCTTTCAGCCGCTTCATATGGCCTTGGATGCGTTTTTCCAGCTCCCGGAAAATCATCAGGGGCCGAACCGTGCCTGCCTCCTTGACGATCTTTAGAGCGAGAGCCAACTGGGCCGACAAATCCTCGGAGATGGCCCGGTTTCGTTCCGCGGCTGAACCTCGGACATCGGATATGCCATAGATCGGAAAGACGTCCTTGAATACGATGGGGGCCATCTGTGCGTTTTCGTCGGTGCGAAGCGCCTCCAGATGCGCCAGGGCCTCCTGTTCAAAGCGCCATTCCACCACCGGATGGATCGGGGTGCACTTTTCCTTGATTATCCGCTGAATCTGGCCGTGGAAGTCGTCCAGTGCCTTGTTGACCGCCATGGCAAACAGCGGCTGGATCTGGGACATGAGCACGGTGTCCATGGGACAGAGGTCTCCGGCTTTGGGAGAGCCCACATCGAGGGTGCCGATGACCCGCCCCTTGTAAGAAAGCGGAGCGATCATCAGCGAGCGGATTCCCTCCGGGGCCGCTTTTCCCGGTTCCTTCTGAAACCATGCGTCTTTTTCCACATCGGCGACCCGGACGATATGACCGCTGTCGACGGCGCGTTCAAAGGGGCTGCCGGAAAACAGGGACACGCTTGCATGGCGGGAGCCGGCAAAGATGCAGTCTCCGCTCTTGTCCGTTCCGGAGTTGAGCAGCAGGATCTGGTTCTGTTCGAGGGCGGCGATGCCGGCCGTCAGCTCCGGCCGCTGGAATAGAACCCGCAGATGGTGCTGGAGCCGGTCGAATCCTTCCATAGAAACGATCGACTCCTGGTCGATCAGATCCCGTGACAGGGCCGAAACCATCTCCGCTTCAGTAGTGTCGGCTGCCTTGAACACGGTCAGTCCCTGCAGACCGAAGCGTTCCGGGGGAAGAACTTCCCGGAGGGCTTCAGGATCGGTCAGGTGGTCCAGGACCCATTCTTTCTCCGTCTCGCCGAGAAGCGAGGCCTCGTCAACCGCGAGTGCTTCAACGAACCGGTAATCCGGATCGATCCGGTAGTGACGCTCCAGGCCGGTTTCCGGATCCTCCACGATTCGCACCAGCGGGTATTGCACCTGCTGCCGAATTCCGTAGAATCGGTCCAGAATGAAAAGGTACGCCCGAATAGCCAGGCCGCGGTCGAACCCTTCATCGGTCCTGCTCATTTGCCCCTGAAGGGTTCCGTCTTCTGCAATGAAAAGACGCCGAAAGGCGTCGGTGGCAAATACCGGACGGCGGGAAAACGGGGAAAAGGCCGCAACGGCTTCGCTTTCCATCGCGGTCGGGGAAAATGCGAGACGAAGCAGTTCCGCTGCCAAGCGTTTGTGCTCTTCTGTCAATTCTGCGTCCGGCACCGGATCGGGCAGGGCCTCTGCGGCTTCCAGAAATGAGTCGATTTCCATGCTGCGGCAGGCGCCCTCTTGCCCGGCCCGGGCCACCGAGGCCCGGATGGCCTTGATCAGGGGGCCGAAACTCATGCGGCAGAAAAACGGGTATTTGTCGAGGAGACTCGGCATATCGGCTCCTTTTGCTGATCGATCGCCAGCTCAACCATATTCGCCCCGTCCATGGGCGGGCGTCAGCGGAAAATGGCGGCCCCTGCGTCCATGTGGGCGTCATTATGATGACGATGGTTTCATCGCCGAGGCCGCAGAGGATGCGCAGATGAAGATCTATCAGGGTTTCTCTGCGCCCTCAGCGCCTCGTATATTGAAAGTGAACGGCAAAGACATCCGTGATTGCAATTAGCACGTTCCTGCAATCTTGACTTTAAACGGATTAACTCGGCGGTGAGTGTTCTTTGATCTGGGATAGGTCACCGAAATTATGCCATCGAACAATAGTATCCTTTTTCTGAAGGTCCAATCCAGAACCAATATAGGGATGCCGGAGAAAAAGTCCAACTTTTTGGGTTCATCCACGCTGCTGACGGCTGGACATTGCCGATCGATCGTGGCAGAGTCGGAACTGCGTTGGCGGGAACCGGTAATCGAACACCGGAAGCGGCGGTATTCGGTTTTTCTTTTTTTCAACATTCAACCCGACCGGATGAGGTTTTTCATGAAGCGATACCGGCCTGCCGAAGAAGAGATCAAGGTGCTGATGGCCGCTGCGCTGGGGAAGGTGCCTGCCGACCTCGTGGTAAAAAATGCGCGGCCGGTAAATGTGTTTACCGGTGAAGTTCTTCCGGACATGGCGGTCTGCGTCAAGGACAAGTGGATCGCCTACGTGGGAACCGATGCATCGGAGTCGATCGGCCCGGAGACCCGGGTGATCGATGCGGCCGGCAAGGTCCTCGCTCCCGGGTTCATCGACGGACACACCCACCTGGCCTGCCTGTTCACCCCTGCCGAATTCATCCGCCATGCGGCCCCGGGCGGAACGACCACGGTGGTTTCCGAAACCATGGAAGCGTATCCGGTGGGGGGGCTGGAGGGCGTTCTCGACGTGATGGCCTCTTTCGCCCACCAGCCGATCAAGATTTTCGGCACCGCACCGGCCATGGCCTCCACCAGTCGGGCGGCCGCGGGCGTCGATGCAGCAGACCTGGAAAAGATTCTGGACCTGGACGATGTACTGGGCCTGGGCGAGTCATACTGGCAGGCGGTCCTTCAGGAGCCGAACGTTTTCGTTCCGGAGATGGTCGAAACCGCCGGGCGTGGGAAAACCCTGGAGGGCCATTCGGCCGGGGCCCGGGGCAGGAAGCTTTGCGCCTACCTGGCGGCCGGAATCTCCTCCTGCCATGAACCGATCAAAGCAGAAGAAGTCTTGGAGCGGATTCGGCTCGGCATGCACGTGATGATCCGCGAGGGCAGCATTCGGCGGGACCTGGCCGAGATTGCAAAGATCATGGAGTTGGGCATCGACACCCGGCGGATGATTCTTTGCACCGATGGAATTTCCCCCGGGGATCTTTTGGAAAAAGGATACATGGAGTACGTGGTGCAAAAAGCGATCGACAGCGGATTTGACCCGGTCACGGCGATTCAGATGGCCACTCTCAATGTGGCCGAACACTTCCGGATCGACGGCATTGTGGGCGGCATCGCTCCGGGAAAATGTGCGGACATGGTTCTGCTCCCGGCACTGGAGACCATCTCCCCGGAGATGGTGATCAGCAACGGCCAGGTGATCGCGGAAAATCGCACCCTTCTCGTCGAGCCCCGCCTCCATCGATACACCGCCGGCAGCCGCAGGACCATCCATGTCTCTGAGCCGGTATCCCCCGATCTTTTTGCCATTGTCTGTGACGCCGGCAAGGAGAAGACCGAGGTCCGGGTGATCGAGATGATTTCCGATCTGGTGTCCAAGGAGCGGCACCTGCCGGTTTCCGTGCACGAAGGTCGGATCAACGCCGATCCGGGCGCGGACCTTCTCAAGGTGTCGGCGGTGGACCGCGCCAAGAACCCGGGAAAGGTATTTACCGGCCTGATCCGGGGCTTCGGGCTGAAAAACGGCGCGCTTGCCGCCAGCAGCGCCTGGGACACCTCCGACATCATTGCCGTGGGAGCTTCAGACCAGGACATGGCCGGAGCGGTCAACCGCGTGTGCAAACTTCAAGGCGGAGCGGTGCTCTGCGTTGACGGAAGCGTGGTCGAAGAAATTCCCATGCCGGTATTGGGCATTATTTCCGACCTTCCCATGGAAGAACTTGCCCGGCGGCAGGCCGCCATGAACCGCACCCTGGCCGAACTCGGCTGCCCTTTTGCCGATCCGCTGCTCTCCCTGGTGTCCATGACCGGAGCGGCGATTCCGTTTTTCCGGATCTGCGAAGAGGGGCTGGTCAACTTCAAGACCGGAGAAACGGCGGGCATTTTCGTCGACGAAAATGACCGCCGTTTGTAAAGAAAAACCAAAGTACATCGTCCGTGAAAGTCCGTGATCGTCCGCGTTGCCTGGCCGCGGCGCACTGCCGAAATCATAGAAGCCGCCATTGGCCGCGATCGAAAATCCATGAACATCTCCCTCTTCCTTCTTTGCTGGACACCGGTGCTGCTGCTGACCGTGCTGGCGGTTTTGTTCAAACGGCCGGCCCTGGAGCTTTCCATCTGGGGATGTTTTTTCACCCTGGCCCTGGTGGTGCTGGGGTTCGACACCCCCGTCGGCATCGCCCTGCTTGCGGCCGCAGACGGGGTGCTGACCACCCTGCCGCTGCTGCTGGTCATCTTTGCCGGGATTCTGCTTTCCAGCCTCCTGATGTCGACCGGATCGCTTGCCCGGATCGTCGCCTGGTTCAAAGGGGCGGCCGGAGACGCCTTCGGCCGGAACCTGCTGATCACCATGGGGGTGGGCAACTTCATGGAAGGCGCCGGCGTGATCGCAGAACCCGTGGTGGCTCCCATGCTCCATGCGGCCGGGGTCTCGCCCATGGGATCGGCGGCGCTTTCCATCGTCGGCTATGCCGGGCTGATGACGCTGGAGATGGCCGGCATCATCGTCACGGTGTTGTCCCTGGTCACGGGGATTCCGGTCCAGGAACTGGGGGTGGCATCGGCGTGGCTGTCGATTCCGGCGACCGTGATCATGGCGCTTTGCGTGCCGATTTTTCTGCCGAAGCCGTCCGGCGGTCTGCGGCGGATTGCGTTGGCCGGCGCCTGCGGCCTGTTTCTCGGCTTCGTCGCCCTGGGATGCGCCGCCTTTGTCGGCATCTCGATTTCAGGGATCGTCGCCGGCCTGGCCCTGATTTTTGTCTTTATTTTTTTCGGCCCCCGGGGGCTCAAGCTGAGCCGGCCGGTGTTCATCGACCTGGCGCCGTTTGTTTTCATGCTTTTGGCCCTGCTGGCCGTGAACACCATACCGGCGCTGAGAACCCTCACTTTCGAAAAGCTGGTGGTCAAGGTCAGCCTGGTGCCGGTTCACGCCATCACCTTCCGGCCGCTGTTTTCGGCATACCTGTACCTGGCTGCCGCCTTCTGCCTGGCCGCCGTGCTTCTTCAAGTGCCGCGGTCGCAGCTGGTCCAGGTGCTGCACGGCGGATTTTCCAAGGGCTGGCGGGCCTTCGTGGCCATGGGGCTGTTCGGGGCCATGGGGCAGATGATCGCCTATTCCGGCTACAGTGCCGATTTCGCCCGGCTTTTCCAGGGTCACAACATTCCCTGGGTGCTGTCAAACGGGCTGAAGCTGACCACCGGCGGATGGTATCCGGTCTTCGTTCCTTTCCTGGGCTGGATCGGGACCTTTTTGACCGGCTACGGGGTGGCGTCGCTGATGCTCTTCGGCCAGCTCCAGGTGCAGGCGGCCGGCATACTCGGCGTTTCGGCCACGTGGCTTTCCGCGGGGCTCGCGGTGGGCGCTTCGCTGGGATCGATTTCCTCCCCGTTCAAGATCGCCCTGGCCACCCCCATGTGCGACGCGGTGGGCCGGGAAGGGGCGATTTTGAGAATTACGATCCCCCTGGGCATCGGCGCCTCTTTGCTGATCGGCGTCATATTGTGGATGGTGGTGTAAGCGCAGAACAGCGCTCCTGCGCGCTGGAAGGCTGCATATCTGCTGGGAGGCTGGGAGGCCGAAAGGCTGGGATGCTGGGAGGCTGGGAAGCTGGAAGGCCGAAAGGCCGGGATGCTGGAAGGCTGGGATGCTGGGAAGCAGAAATCAAAAGTATATCCGGAGGCTTTTTTTTGCCTTTTGCGTCCCAGCTTTCCAGCCTCCTCGCTTCCCAGCAGATACTCAGCATCCAAGCCTCCCAGCGTTCCAGCCTCCCAGCGGTGCCCCGGCTCTTGCATCGAAACCGTGCGACGGATAAGATGAGTCCATAACCCCCACCGACTTGGCCGGTCCTTTGCCGGCAGGGAGGAACAATGACCGCCGTCGAAAACCACACCCCGACCGCCTCCTCGGAGGATTTGCTCAAGGACGTACAGCACCACATCGTTTCCTATCTTGGAAACGACCACCGCCCGCCGCGCAAGCAACCCTATTATTACGGTCTGGCTCTGAGCGTCCGGGACCGCCTCGTGGAAAGGTGGCTCAAGACCCAGCGAACCTATTACGAAACCGGCGCCAAACGGGTCTACTACCTTTCCATGGAGTTTTTGCCCGGACGCTTTCTCGTCAACAGCATGCTCAACATGGGGATGTACGAAACCTGCCGCGACACGATGATGGGCGTCGGATTGAACCTGGCCGACCTGGAAGAGGAGGAGTGGGACCCGGGGCTGGGAAACGGCGGCCTGGGGCGGCTGGCCTCGTGCTATCTCGATTCGATGGCCACCATCGGAATTCCGGGCTACGGCTGCGGCATCCGATACGACTACGGAATTTTTTACCAGACCATTGTCGACGGCTACCAGGTGGAGCGAAGCGACAACTGGGTGCGGCACGGCAGCGCCTGGGAGATCAAACGCCGGGGATACAACTACGAGGTCAACCTGTACGGCCGAAGCGAACCCTTTGTCGACGAAGACGACGGCTACACCCGATACCGCTGGGTCGACACCGAAAAGGTCATGGCCATGGCCTGCGACTTTCTCGTCGCCGGATACGGCAACGAAAACGCCAACAACATGCGGCTGTGGGCGGCCCAGGCCAGCCGGGAGTTCAACCTCGACGAGTTCAACGAGGGAGACTACATCGGCGCGGTGGAGCAGAAGGTCTGGAGCGAGAACATCTCCAAGGTGCTCTATCCGAGGGACGAAATCTCCGCAGGAAAGGAGCTTCGGCTCAAGCAGCAGTATTTTTTCGTCGCCGCCACCTTCCAGGACCTGCTGCGGCGCTTTCTGAAATATCAAAACGATTTTGCCCATCTGCCCGATGCTGTCGCCGTTCAGCTCAACGACACCCATCCCTGCATCGCCATTCCCGAGCTGATGCGGATCCTGTTGGACGAACAGGATCTTGCCTGGCAGGAGGCCTGGGACATCTGTACCCGGGTGTTTGCCTACACCAACCACACCGTTCTGCCCGAAGCCCTGGAAACCTGGCCCGTGGATCTTCTCGGCCGGGTGCTGCCCCGCCACATGGAAATTATCCGCGAAATCGACCGGCGGTTTTCCCGGGAGCTCAAAGAGGCCTACCCGGACGACCGGGACCGGCAAAAGCGCATGGCCATTGTGGCAGACGGCCAGGTCCGCATGGCCCATCTGGCCGTGGTGGGAAGCCACAGGGTCAACGGGGTGTCGGCCCTGCATACCCGCATTCTGAAAGAGCGGATTTTTGCCGATTTTCATGCCCATTTTCCGGACCGGCTGATCAACATCACCAACGGAATCACTCCGAGACGGTGGTTGCTCAAGGCCAATCCCTCCCTGGCGAAGCTGATTACCGACACCATCGGAGACGGATGGCTCCTTGATCTGGACCGCTTGACAGAGCTGATCCCCCACGCGGAGGATTCCGGGTTCAGAAAGGCGTGGCAGCAGAGCAAACGGACCGGCAAGGAGCGGCTTCAGCGCTATGTGCGCCGAAAGCTGAACATCGAGATCGATCCGGCCACCCTGATCGACGTTCAGGTCAAGCGAATGCACGAATACAAACGCCAGCTGCTCAACGTGCTGCATGTGGTCTGCCAATACAACCGAATCAAAGCCGGAGCCGGAGAGGATGCGGTTGCCCGGACGGTCGTCTTTGGCGGCAAGGCCGCGCCGGGCTATTTCATGGCCAAGCTCATCATCAAGCTGATCCATTCGGTGGCCGAGGTGGTCAATGCCGATGAGGGTTCGAACGGTTTGCTGAAGGTCGTCTATCTCCCCAACTATTGCGTTTCCCAGGCAGAGAAGGTGATTCCCGCAGCGGATCTTTCCGAGCAGATCTCCACGGCGGGAATGGAGGCTTCCGGCACCGGCAACATGAAATTCGCGCTAAACGGCGCCCTGACCATCGGCACCCTGGACGGCGCCAACGTGGAAATCCTGGAGGAGGTGGGAGAAGAAAACATTTTCATCTTCGGCCGCAAGGCAGACGAGGTCGAAGCGCTTCGCTCCCAGGGCTACAATCCGCGCGACATTTACAACAACGACGAAGAGCTGAGAACCGCCCTGGACATGATCGGTTCGGGGGCCTTTTCACCCGGCAACCGGGAGCTGTTCGTCCCGGTGGTCGACAGCCTTTTGAACCGGGGAGATAAATATCTGGTCCTGGCCGATTTCCGGGACTACATCGATACGCAGGAGGCCGTGTCCCGCTGCTACCGGGATCCGGAGCGATGGACCCGGATGTCGATTCTCAACACGGCGAATATGGGCAGGTTTTCCAGCGACCGCGCCGTTCGGCAATACGCCGAGAAAATCTGGGACGTCAAACCGGTGCTCGCATAGCGCAGGATGCAGACCGACGCTGTAGGCCGGAAGGATGGGAAGCTGAAAGACCCGGGAGGCAAGATTGGAAGGCGACGGGGTTTTCGACCGCATGTATCAGCGGGCCGTGAGGCTCAAGCAGGACACCCTGGCCCTGTACCTGGCCTACCGCGATCCGCGGGTGTCGAGCTATGCGCGGATCTTTATCCTCTGCGTGGTGGCCTATGCCTTCAGCCCCCTGGACCTCATCCCGGACTTTATCCCCATACTCGGATACCTGGACGACCTCGTCATTCTGCCGCTGGGCATCTATCTGGCAGTGAAGATGGTTCCGGCCGACGTCCTTGCCGAATGCCGGGAACGGGCACAGGAAATTTTTACAGACAAAAAGAAGCTCAGCCTCTGGGCGGCGGCGGTGGTGCTGCTGATCTGGCTTTTGCTTCTCATCCTTCTGACCCTCTGGGTCCTGAAAATGTTTCAGGTCGTCCCGTAGCCGACCTTTTCGCCTTGGCAAGCGCTCTAAACACGCATGAATCGGAATCAAACGACAGGTAAAATGGAAATCCGATATCACCCGAACCGGAACAGGGCGGCAGCACCCACCGAGGAGGCCCTTCGGGCGGTCCCCGCCGATCTTCCTACGATTGTGTGCCGGTTTCACGAGAGCCTGCCCGGTTACCGGGAGACCCCCCTTGTGGCCCTCGAATCCCTTGCCCGTCGCTTGGGGGTGCAGCGTCTCTGGGTCAAGGACGAAAGCGCCCGATTCGATCTGAAGGCATTCAAGGTGTTGGGGGCAAGTTATGCCATCGCCGCCGCCATTGCCCAGGAGACGGGGATCGAGCCCGCCGACCTGACTTTCGACCGGATCCTTTCTGCCGCCTCGGCCATGAGAAAGCCGACTTTCGTTACCGCCACCGACGGAAACCACGGCCGGGCGGTAGCCTGGACCGCGGCAAAACTCGGGTGCAGGGCGGTGGTCTACCTGCCCGGCGGATCCTCCCGCCACCGACTCGAGGCGATCCGCAGCTTCGGCGCGGAGGCCTCCCTCGTCGACGGCAATTTTGACGATGCCGTTCGGTTTGCGGCGGAACAGGCGACGGCAAATGGATGGGTGTTGATGCAGGACACCGCCTGGCCTGGATATGAAGCAATCCCCACAGCCATCATGCAGGGATACACAACGCTCCTTTCGGAAAGCTACCGGCAGCTGGCAGACGAGAGGCCGACCCATTTCTTTATCCAGGCCGGGGTGGGCTCGTTGGCGGCGGCACTGATGGCCTATATCTGCCGGTTTCAAACCGATCCGCGGCCGTATTTCGCCGTTGTCGAGCCGGCTGCCGCCGCCTGCTTCTACCGCTCCGCCGTCATCGGAGACGGAAAGCCGCATCCGGTTTCCGGTACCCTGGATACCATGATGGCCGGTCTTGCCTGTGGTGAGCCGAGCCGCCTTGCCTGGTCGATACTGAGCGGCAATGCGGACGGCTTTGTCCTATGTCCGGATCGGACGGCGATCAGCGGAATGAGGCTGCTCGCCAAGCCGGTGCCCGGCGATGCGCCGATAGTGTCTGGAGAATCCGGGGCCGTCACCGCCGGCCTCGTCGCCGAGCTGGTCGGCAGCAGCGCCTTGAGAAAAACCGCGCGGCAGATGGGGCTGGGCCCGGATTCGAAGATTTTGATCCTATCCACCGAAGGGGACACCGATCCGGCACTTTACCGTCGCCTTGTGGGGGGATAACCGCTGTCGATGCAGGCAGAGGTGCCTGCCGGTTGCTGTCGTGCCGATCCGCAAGGCCGTATGCTTCAGCGGCGGGACGTGCTATAGGAAATTGAAGACTGACGGCTGCCAACGAAAAGACATAGCGCTGCATTTCTGCCAGGCGGATCGGCCCCGAAGCTTTCAATATCGGTGTTTTGCCGGCCCTGTTTACAGAAATTGCGGCGGCGGTTTTTTACCGCCGCCTGCAGAAAGGATTTTCGATGAACCCGAACGACCCCTCCCAGAATCGCCTTGCCGTTCTGATCGACGCGGACAACGCCCAGCCGTCCATTACCGATGGGCTGCTCACCGAGGTCGCCAAGTACGGCGTGGCCAGCGTCAAGCGAATTTACGGAGACTGGACCACGCCGAGCCTGGGCGGCTGGAAAGCGGTGCTGTTGGAGCACTCCATCCAGCCGGTGCAGCAGTTTCGGTACACCGTGGGGAAAAACGCCACCGACACCGCCATGATTATCGATGCCATGGACCTTCTCTACACCGGCCGGTTCGACGGATTCTGCCTGGTCTCCAGCGACAGCGACTTTACCCGCCTTGCCTCCCGCATCCGCGAAGAAGGACTGCTCGTGTACGGCTTCGGCGAGAAAAAGACGCCCAAGGCGTTTGTTTCGGCCTGCGACAAATTCATTTTCACCGAGGTTCTCCGGTTTCAGGAAAACGCTGAACCGACGCAGAAGCGCAAAAAACCTGCGGAATTGAAGCAGGACGCCAAGCTGGTCACGCTTCTTCGAAACGCCCTCCAGGCGGCCTCAGACGAAAGCGGGTGGGCCCACCTCGGAGCCGTGGGCAGCAACATCGCCAAGCAGTCGCCGGAGTTCGACCCCCGAAACTATGGATACGGCAAGCTGGGTGAACTTGCCGCGGCCACCAAGCTTTTCGAGATCGACGAGCGGCTGCAAAGCGACGGCCACTCCAAGTCGATCTATATCCGGGACAAGCGCCAAAAATCCGGGAGCTGAGCGCCGGAAAAACCGTCCTCCCGCCAAGGGGCCTACTTTTTTTCTTCCATGAAAAAGGACATGATCGATTGGCCGTGGGAAAGTGTCGTCAGGGATTTTCCGCCGAACAGTGTAAGCTGAGCCGGCTCTTCTGCGGCCCATTCATCCAGCATTCGGGCAAAGTCCCGAAATACGGCGGAGCCGAAAAAGGACCCCGGCACCGGCCCCTTTTCCCACGCCACGGAAACATAGGCGTGAAATCTCTTTTCGTACGGGTTGTGCACCGGCCGCCTGCCGGCCTGCTGTTCCCAGATATGGATACCGCATTTTCGGGCGATGGTCTCCAGCAGGGTGGACTTTCCGGTGCCGTTTTCCCCCACGAAGAACGTCACCGGCCTATCGAACACGAGCGATTCGGTCTCCCGGAAAACGGAAAGGCTAAACGGGTAGTGCTCCCGGGTCGGGTAGCGGTCGGCATGAAACACGATGCGGCGAAAATGCATGACAATCCCCGATAAAATCGCTGGCGGGATTTTATTTGAAATGACCGCTTCAAGCGGTTCGACAGTCATGGCTTTGGGCCTTGTCGGCGGCCATGACTCTATAGCAGCCTTGTTCCAATGGGACAAGATCGATGCGATGATGTGAAACCGGCAGCGGAATGGAACGCACGACCCGGGGTTGGGTCCTGCCGCGTTCCCGGAGACGGGGCCGCCCGACAGCCCAACCGATCCACCCGCCTGATCACATCGCCCCCGCCATATCGGTTGCCGTTTTATCAACCCTCCGATATTTTACAAAATTTGATGAAACTGATACAAGGACCGTCTGATAGAGCGCTTGTCAGAATAACGTTCCGATTGCAGAGGTTGAGGCTTGATTGAGCGCATCGATTCAGATCTATAATCTGCACCCCAAGCGCTCTAACCCGGTTCTTATTTTACATATAGGGATTGTCAAACAGCCGCTCTATGACCTTGAGTTCGCTGGGCGCCAGTGCATACAAGCTCTTTCAAACGGAACGAAAATATGACAATCCCTATAAATGAAACGGAATATGGCAATCCCAAAACAAGGACCAATTGATGAAAATCCTGCTGGTGGACAACGATCCGACGCTTCTCAAATTTCTTCCGCCGCGGCTGGAAAAGGCGGGCCACGAGGTGATCACGGCCTCCGACGGTCTGCAGGCCATGGATATCCTATCGGACCTGACCCCCGATGCGATCCTCGTCGACTACATCATGCCCAACGTGGACGGAAAGACACTATGCACGGTGATTCGGCAGAACCCGCGCCTGTCCGCTGTCTTTATCGCAATTTTGTCGGCAGTTGCCGCCGAGGAAGCGATCGACATCCAGCGCCTCGGGGCCGATTGCTGCATTGCCAAGGGACCTTTCGACCGGATGCTCGTCAATATTCTCGACGTCCTGGAAGCGCCGAAAGCCGCCGCCGACCGATGCGTCGGCGGGGAGGTGATCGGCCGGGCGGCGGTGTCCCCGCGCAGAATCACCCATGAGCTGCTGGCCGCCAAAAAGCACTTCGAGATGATCCTATCCCGCATGAGCGAAGGCATCCTGGAAATCAATGCCCAGGGAAGAATCGTTTATGCAAATCCCGCGGCAGTGGGCTTTAGAGGGCTCAGCGAAAGAGACATTCTGGGAAGGCGGTTTGCCGAAGTCTTCGGCGTTGCCGATGGTTCGGCTTCAGAAGAGGCACTGAGGCCGTCCGCAAAAAACAAGGAGGTCGCAGAAGGCCAGGTTGTGCTCCACCGCAACGATCACAGGTATGGGATGAAAGTTATTTTTCTCGAAGAAGGCACTTCCGCAGCCTTGGTCATCCTCACCGATTTCACCGAGCAGCACAGGGCGGAAAAAGCCCTGGCCGAAAGCGAGGAAAAATACAGGAACGTGGTGGAAAACATCACCGTGGGAATCCTGGTGGCTCAGGACGGACGCTTGGTATTTGCCAACCATGCCATTTCGCGCTTTCTGGGAAAGTCCGTGGAAGAGCTATTTTCCGAGGAGGATCCTTTCGGCTTCATCCACCCGGAAGACCGGTCCATGGTGCTCGGCCGTCACATGCGGCGGATCAAGGGGGAGCAGGCTCCTGAACGCTATTTCTTCCGGGTGTTCGATGCGGAAGACCGGACGCGGTGGGTAGAGGTCTCCTGCGTCCTGATCTCCTGGAATGATCGGCCCGCCACCCTCAATTTTTTCACCGATGTCACTGAACAGCTTGCTTCCCAGAAGGCCCTGGCCGAAAGCGAGGGCAGATACCGCCATCTGATCAACGTGGCCCCGGCCGGCATCTACGAGATCGACTACCGGGCGCCGAAACTGCTCAGCGTCAATGACCTGCTTTGTGAATACAGCGGATACAGCAGACAGGAGCTTCTGGAGATGAATCCGCTCGATCTGCTGACCGAAGAAAGCCAACAACATTACTTGGCGCGGCTCGAAGGCCTCGCCGAAAAGCAGCAGATTTCCGACACAGTCGAATACGAAGGCATCCGGAAAAACGGCGAGCGGGTCCTGTTCAGACTCAGCGCCAATTACCATTACGAGGAGGGCCAAATCGCCCGCGCCACCTGCGTGGTTCACGACATTACCGAACTGCGAAAGGTCGAAGAAGAAAAGAAGCGGTTGGAAAGACAGCTGCAGCAGGCCCAGAAGCTGGAGGCGCTGGGCACCCTCGCAGGGGGCGTATCCCATGATTTCAACAACCTGCTGATGGGCATCCAGGCACGGATCAGCCTGATGCTCATGCAGGTCGAGCCGTCTCATCCCTTTTACCGTCATTTAAAGACGATCGAACAATACATTGAAAACGGGGCCGGGCTGACCAAGCAGGTCCTCGGATTTGCCCGCCGCGGCAAGTACCACGTTCAATCGACCGACATGAACGAGATGGTGAGGCAGAGCGTGAGCATGTTCGGCCGGACCAAAAAGGAGATCACCATCCACCTCGATCTGGATGAGGCCCTTCCGCCGGCCATGGTGGACCGGTCCCAGATCCAGCAGATGCTGCTCAACCTCTACGTCAATGCCTGGCAGGCCATGGACGGCGCCGGGGAACTGACCCTCATCTCCAAAGAGGCCGTGGTCGGGAACAAAGAAGCGTCTTACGGGGATCTGGAACCCGGCCGCTACGTGGAAGTCCGGGTGTCCGACAACGGGCCGGGGATCGATCCTGCGATTCATCAGAGAATTTTCGATCCGTTTTTCACCACCAAGGAAAGAGGGCGGGGGACCGGCTTGGGGCTGGCGTCCGCCTACGGAATCGCCAAGAGCCACGGGGGGAGCATCTCCGTCGAAAGCGAACCGGGAAAAGGGGCTGTGTTTGTCATCCGACTTCCTGCAACGGAGGATGCGGTCGTCAAGGAAACCATCGCCTGTGACGAGGCGGCGACCGGAAACGAAACCATTCTGCTGGTGGACGACGAGGAGATCGTGCTCGAATCCGGCAGAGAACTGCTGCAAAAGCTGGGCTACAAGGTGATTACCGCAGAAAACGGGCAACAGGCCCTGGACGCGTTCAGGCGGAAGAAAGGCCTGGTCGACCTGGTGATCTTGGACATGATCATGCCGGCAATGAGCGGCGGGGAGGTATTCGACCAGCTCCGGCAGATCGATCCTGAAATCAAGGTGCTTCTGTCCAGCGGCTACAGCATCGACGGCGAAGCCGCCGAAATTCTGGATCGAGGCTGCAATGGATTCATCCAGAAACCGTTCCGGGTGGAGCCTTTTTCCCTGAAAATCCGCGAGATCCTGGAGCCATCCAGCGGTTTTCCGGCCGAGCCGCTGTAGCCGCTGCTCAATGACTATGGAAACCAATTCATCGCCGTCAAACGGCGCCAGAAAAGAGCCGGTCAAGATACGCCAGATGGACATCGACGACGTGGCACAGGTGTTTCATCTGGGAGAACGCCTCTTTGAAGCAGAGAGCATGCCGAACCTGTATCGGACATGGGATGAATTCGAGGTAATCGAGCTTTTCAACGGGGATACGGAAAACTGCCTGGTGGCCGAGGTGAAAGACGAAATCATCGGCTTTGCCTTGGGTACCACCATCAGCAAGAGCCGTTCGGCCTGGAAATACGGGCACCTGATCTGGCTCGGGGTCGACGAGAACTATCAGCGGTACGGGGTGGCGGAAAAGCTGTTCCTCCGGTTTCGGACAGTGATGCTCGGCCAGGGGGTGCGCATGCTCATCGTCGATACCGAGGCGGAAAACCTTTCGGCCCTTCGTTTTTTCCGAAAGATGGGCTTCGGAGGCCCGCAGCAGCACATTTATCTTTCCCTGAATCTTGCCGCCGAGCAGCAGCTGGCGAAGAAAAAAGCTGCAGAGCTCATAAACGGGAGCCCCAAAGACGATGACTGACCCGGCCGCCGCCATAGCGCCGCAGCGACTGAAAACCCTGCTGCGCCAAATGATCGACATCTACAGCCCCTCGGGCAAGGAGGTCGAGCTTCTCGAGTTTTTGCATCGATATCTGAAGCGAGTCGGGCTTCCCGTGCACCGACAGGAGGTGGACGACCGTCGATACAACCTGCTGGTGATGCCCGCGACCGAAGATCCTCAGCTGGTGTTGATCGGTCACGTCGACACGGTGGCGGCCTACGATCTGGACCGGTATGCCGCCGAGGAGGAAGGAGACCAGATCCGGGGGCTCGGCGCTGCAGACATGAAGGGCGGATGCGCCGCCATGGTCGAGGCCTTTGCCGCCGCCTTTCATCAAGGCGGCGCGCCGCCGCCGGCGGCCCTGGCCCTGGTGGTCGGAGAAGAAGAAGAGGGCGACGGTGCGCAGCGTCTGGTAGAGGAGCATCACTTCCCCTGGGCGGTGATCGGCGAGCCCACCGATCTCATCCCCTGCCTGAGCCATTCCGGCTACCTCGAAATCCAGGTGAGGAGCAGAGGCCGCCGGAGACATGCGTCACTGGCCAGCCGGCAGGAAAATGCCGTTGAGCTCATGCTCCACGCCATGCTGGAGATGACCCGGTATCTGGAAGAGCGCCGCCCCGATGTGGTCTACAACATACGGGACCTGTTCAGCTCTCAGGCCGGTTTCGTGGTCCCGGATCGCTGCGAGGCCTGGCTGGACCTGCATCTGCCGCCCGCCGCGCCGGTGGGGGAAATCGCCACCGATCTGGAGGAGATCTTTTCGGCCTACTGCCGGGCGCACCCAAGCGGAGAAGGCAATTTTCGCCTGTCCACCGTGGACGCCGGCTACGAACTGCCGGAAAAAGGACCCGTGGTCGAGTCCCTTCAAGACATCTACCTGAGCAGGGGCATCAAGTGGAAAGCCGAGGTCTTCAGAAGCCACTCGGATGCCAACCAGATCTGGGCGGCGGGGATCAAGCCGATTCTGCTGGGTCCGGGCCGCCTGGAGATGGCCCATGTTCCGGAAGAGTCGGTGTCGTTTGCCCAGGTCTGCGATGCAGCGGAAATCTACTTTACCATGATAAAATCGCTGCCGCGATTTTATTAGAAGGCGTAGAACCCGTTTTTCAGGGGAAAGTCAAAATCGTCCAAAAATTCCGTCCATCGGTCCTGGATCCGGGCCATCCGGTCGAGGATCTGCGCGACGGGCGCAAAGCTCCGGTGCACGCCGCCGACGTGAATCCCCCGGTATCCGAGCCCCTTGAGTACGGCGGCGAGCCGGGCCGCCCTTTCCACAGCGGCTTTTCGGCCGGCTTCCGGATCGGTCCACTCCCGGCGGACCCGGGCAAGCAGATCGTTGGTCACCACGGCGCCGGGTATCCTCCCCTGGTTCATGATGCGGGCCACTTTCGGGTTGAGCACATACACCGAGCCGAGGACCGGAAGATCGAGGCCGAGAAGCGTCTTGATCCTCATCAGCTCCTCGAACTTGCGGGCGTCGTAGCCGAGCTGGGTGATCACGAACCGGGCGCCGGCGGCCGTCTTCCTGCACAGCTTGGCATACTGGGCAAAGGTTTCCCCTTCGGTCCGCTTGAAGGGAGAAACCGCACATCCGGCAAAAAAATCGTCCGGATCCCCGGCCTTGCGCATCCGCTCGTCGAGGAGCCGGAGCATGGTCAGCAGGTTTACCGAGTCCAGATCGAAGACCGGCGCTCCCTGTCCGCCATACCCATTGCCCGTGTAGTCGCCGGTCAGGGCCAGGATGTTTTTCATTCCCATCATGGCAAGCTGCAGGGCGCGGCTTTCCATTCCCACCCGGTTGATGTCGCGGCACGTGAAGTGGATGATGACATCCATGCCGATTTTGAATATTTCAGAGCCGAAGGCGTCGGGGCTCAGCGACGGATTGCCGCCGGGATTGTCGGTCATCGACACCGCAGAGATCCGGCCGTCGGCAAATGCGTCCCTGGCAACGGTCATGACGGTTTCAACGCTCCGGCCCGTCGATTCGCGGCCCGGCACCAACTCCAGGGTGACGACAAACCGGCCGGGGGTCAGAAGGTCGTTTTGAAAAACGCGCAGCATGGATTTTTCCTCCTGCGGCAAAGTATAGGGGTTGCGGCGGGATTTGACAATGCGATATGAATTTGGGGAAGTTACACACGAAGCCTGTCACTGGCCAACGGGATTCAAAATTCCAAATTCAAGATTCAAGATTCTCCGACGGGAGATTTATAAGAATCTTAAGGTCCTAACCGGGCAGTTTGATCAAACGTGCCGCGCCCAACCGCCTCTTCTCAGAACAGGGTTACCGCTGCGATGGATGGGACCGTGTGTTTGCCTGAAAACCGTTTCCAGAACACGACAGTTCCGGGAGAAAACAGACATGAAACAGTTCGATCTTCATCTGATCCCCGGTGACGGCATCGGCACCGAGGTGGTGGCCGCCGGCAGGCGGGTGCTTCACAGGCTGGAGCTGCTTCACGGCGGCATCTCGTTTCGTTTCCGGGTGCACGACTGGGGGTGTGAGCGCTACCTGAAAAAGGGCGCGATGATGCCGGCGGAGGGGCTCGGCATCCTGGCCGACGGCGACGCCATTTTGCTGGGGGCGGTGGGGTTTCCCGGCGTGCCGGACCACGTATCGCTGCGGGGACTGCTGCTTCCGATCCGGCAGGAGTTTGATCAGTACGTGAACCTCAGGCCCGTACGGATGCTTCCCGGCCTGAGGTCGCCGCTGAAAAGCGCCTCGGCGGGGGGAATCGACTTTGTCGTCATCCGGGAAAACACAGAAGGCGAGTACTGCGGCCAGGGAAGGTTCGAAAAAGAAGGGACCGAGGAAGAAGCCGCGGTCCAGGAGGCCCGTTTTTCCCGCAGGGGCACAGAGCGGATTTTTCGCTACGCGTTTGCCCGCGCCGCAGATCGGAAAAGGCCCCGGTTGATCAGCGCCACCAAATCCAACGCCTTGAACTACTCCATGGTGTTTTGGGACCGAATTTTTGAAGAAGTCAAGGAACGGTTTCCGTCGGTCGAGGCCCGCAGCGTCCACGTCGACGCCTTGGCCGCGCTCCTTGTCCTGCAGCCGCAAAGCCTGGAGGTGGTGGTGGCCAGCAACCTGTTCGGGGACATTCTCACCGATTTGGGTGCAGCCCTGCTCGGCGGCATCGGTGTGTCGCCTTCTGCGAACCTCAACCCCGAGCGGCGGTTTCCCAGCATGTTCGAACCGGTTCACGGCTCGGCCCCGGACATTGCCGGAAAGGGGGTTGCAGATCCGATCGGGACCTTCTGGTCCATTGTCCTGATGCTCGAACACCTGAACCTGGCGGCCGAGGGCGCGCGATTGATGGCCGCGATAGAATCGGTGCTCAGACGGGGAGATACGCTGACTCCCGATTTGGGGGGAACGGCAACGACCGCCCAGGTTACAGACCGCGTTGTCGCGGCCCTCGGCGAAGAATAGCCTTGTCTGAAAATAGGCCAAAATGGCACAGTTTCTTATGCGATAAATCTGGCCGTTTCGGCGGCCAGGGGCGCCGCTCGTATGAAACTTCGTTCGAAGGCAAATGCGACAGGGAAGAAAATTTTCAAATCCCAAGCACCAAATCCCAAACAAATTCCAAATTCCAAGCACCAAATTCCAAACAAGATACCTTAGAAAGGCTTTGTCCTTGTTTGGATATTGTGATTTGGTGCTTGGTGCTTGCCCTTCGACGTTGCTCAGGGTGGTGAGCCTGTCGAACCATTTGAAGTTTGGTATTTGGTGCTTGGGATTTTTTTTGCCCGCCGATTTTCGTATGTTGCCATCTTACCTCGCTGCAAGGGAGCGACCGGGCGCAGACCCAGACCATGGGAGCGACGTGCTGTGAAGTTTAAGGTTTGATCAAACTGATCGCCTCGCGGTCAGCGGCGGGGCTCGTATGAAACCTCCCCATCCGCTTTGGCTTCGGCCGCGGGCATCACATCTCAGGTCGATTTTTCAGGGGTCTGGAGGGGCGGGTTCCGGAAAGCCGCGCGCTGTGGTATGAAAGAGTACTGAAAACCGGGGAAAACCGCAGCAGGTGTCCTGCTGCTCGTGATGCGAACCCCTTGGGAACGGCAAGGAGCGCTTAATTGGAACCGGCAAAACGGAAAATCCTGGTCGTTGACAACCACCCCCTGATTTTAAAATACATTTCCGATCTATTGGAGAAAAATGGATACCAGGTCGAAACCGCAGAAGACGGGCTGGTGGCGCTCGATCTGCTGAAAGTGTTCTTGCCGGATTGCATCCTGGTCGACTTGATCATGCCCAACATCGACGGGGCAGCCCTTTGTAAAATCATCCGCAACGACCCCCGGTTCGAAAAAACGCCGCTTTTCATTCTTTCCGCCGTCGCCGTGGAAGACACCTGCCATCTGGAATCGCTGGGGGCGGATTTATGCATTGCAAAAGGCCCCCTGCCGGAAATGGGAAACCACATCCTCCAGGCGATATCCGGTGTCGGAACAAGAAAAAGCGCGGGAGGCGAAAAAACCGTCATCGGCCTGGAAAACCTCCACCCCCGGCAAATCACCAAGGAGCTTTTGGGGGCCAACAAGCATCTGGAGGCCATCCTGGAGCATATTTCAGACGGAATTCTTGAAGTCAGCCGCGACGGCAGGGTCATTTTTGCCAATTCCGCGGCAGCCGAATGCTTTGCCTCTCCGAAAGTGGATTTGCTTGGAAGCGATTTTCTGTCCTGGTTCCATGAGGAAAACCGTGCCGTTGCAGCCCGGTTTCTGGAAATGACAGGGGGTGAAATCCTGCGAGGCGTCCTGCGGCAGGGAGATCGATACCTGTCGATCAAGGCGGTTCCCATGGGAACGGACGGGGGGGTGCGCGTCATTTTGCTAAACGATGTGACCGATTATGAGCAGACCCGGCAAGCCCTCGAAGAGTCCAACAACGAACTGAAGATGCTGGCCCGATCCGACCCCCTGACCAAGATCGCCAACCGGCGATGGTTCGATGAGCGGCTCAGGAAAGAATGGCGCCGCATGCAAAGGGAGAGAAGCGAGCTTTCCCTGCTTCTTTGCGACATAGACAACTTAAAGGAGTTCAACGATCGCCACGGGCATATGGTGGGAGACGAGTGCCTGAAGGCCGTCGCGCGATCCATCGCGGCCCAGACGAAGCGGCCGGCGGACTTTGCGGCACGCTACGGAGGAGACGAGTTTGCCGTCATCCTGCCGAACACCTCGAACAAAGGTGCGGAACACATTGCCGGACAACTGCGCGGGAAGCTTCTCGAACTGAAGCTGACCGGAGGAGCCCAGGCGCTGAGGGCCCCGGTTTCCATGAGCATCGGCATCTGCAGCGCCAGGCCCTCCTCTGAAAAGTATACCGCAGAAACCCTTCTTTCCGTCGCCGACGATGCCATGTACGAAGCCAAGAGGCAGGGAAAAGATCAGGTCGTCAGCAGAAGCCTGGATGACGAAAGAGGCGATTAATGTATGCTTTCGGGATTCATGATGCCGCGAAATGGATAATTTGCTGCCGGTATACGAACTCGCCCCAAAGGATACCTAACATCAGCGCAGCCCAAAATACGATTGAAATCGCTGAGATGTTCGAAGGGTAGCGGCAATCAAGAAGAGCTCCGCGGGCGCTGATGTAAGGTATCCTAAGGCGCTCTGACGGCGTATACCGCCATCAAATCACCCATTTCGCTCCACTGGAGGCGAATCCCGAAAGTTGAGTGATTGAGGTATGCTGACGTCTATAGGCGGATACGGACAGGGGAAAAGAGATGGAAAACAAGATCGGCCTTGCTTTGGGCGGGGGCGGTGCCCGCGGCGCGGTGCATGTGCGGGTCCTAGAGGTGCTCGATGAAATGGGCCTGCAGCCGTGCGTCATCTCCGGCACCAGCATCGGTGCGATCGTGGGCGCCCTTTACGGTGCAGGGCTCTCGGGGGAAGAGATCCGAGAGCGCATCGAACAGATCACCATCTCGGAAAAAGATACCTGGCGGGACATCTTCGACAAGCGGAAAGATCTTTTCAAGTGGGTTGACGCCCTGATGCCCGGGATGGGCAGCGGCGGATTGATCCGGACCGACAAGTTCGTCCAGTACCTGTTCGAGGACCTCGATGTTGAATCCTTCGACGACCTGAGGGTCCCGCTGAAAATCGTGTCCTGCGATTTTTGGACTGAAGAGGCCGTGGTGTATGAGTCGGGGCCGCTGTTCGAGCCCCTGAAGGCCAGCATGGCTGTTCCCGGCGTGTTCGCTCCGGTGTTTTACCAGGAGCGGGTGCTGATCGACGGCGGTGTGGTCAACCCGGTACCCTACGACCTCATCCTGGGCGAGTGCGACATCAGCATCGCCGTGGATATCGGCGCCGAAAAGGTGCGCGGGGAAAAGGAGATTCCAGGGGTGTTCGACGCGCTCCTGGGCTCCCTTCAGATCATGCAGCGGGCGATTTTGAGAGAAAAGCGGCGGCACGCCCGGCCGGACATCTACCTTCGCCCGGAGATTCATCAGGTTCGGCTGATGCAGTTTGAAAAAATCCACCAGGTCTACGAACAGGCGCTGCCCGCCCTTGAGAAGTTCGAAAAGGATCTGAAACAGTGCCTTGAAAAAAGCGGAGAAGCCGAATGACGGCTTTTCTGGCGGAACACCTGATCGCCGCGATAAGTCTTCTCGTCGGGGTGCTTTATATCGCCGGTTTTGTCATGGCCCTGGACGCGGTCATGAAAAACCGGACCGCTCAGGGAGCCATTGCCTGGGCCGTCTCCCTGGTCACCTTCCCCGTGCTGGCCCTGCCCCTGTATGTCATTTTCGGTAGAAGCAAGTTTCATGGGTACGTGGCGGCCAGAAGGAGCGATAACCGCGACCTGAAGTCGGTTGCGGACGGACTGGCCGCCTTCGGCCCCACGTTCCAGGCGGCCATGGTATCCGGACGGGACAGCTGGCGCGCCCTGGAGATGCTGGCGCTGATGCCGTTTACCCACTCCAATCATGCAACGGTGCTGATTGACGGAAGACAGACCTTTGATGCTCTTTTTGCAGGAATCGACGCGGCAGAGGACTATATCCTGGTGCATTACTACGTTCTTCGGGACGATCCGGTCGGACGGGATTTTCAAGCCAGGCTCATGGCAAAGGCCCGGAAAGGCGTCCGGGTATACCTGGTCTACGACGAGATCGGCAGCTTTTACTTGCCGCGCGCCTATCTGGATGCGCTTCGGGGCGCCGGGGTCGAAGTGCGTCCGTTTCACTCGACAAAGGGGAGGGCCAACCGCTTCCAGCTCAATTTTCGCAACCACAGAAAGATCGTGGTCGTCGACGGGGCAACGGCGTTTGTGGGGGGGTTGAATGTGGGTGAAGAGTACCTCAAGGGGACTGCCAAGCTCGGCCCCTGGCGAGACACGCACCTTCAACTGACCGGTCCCTGCGTCCAGTGTGTTCAGCTTGCCTTTTTAGAGGACTGGTACTGGGCGGCGCACACCATTCCGGATCTCAACTGGGAGCCGAGGCCGGCGGCCGAAGGCGATCAGAACATCCTGATTCTGCCCACAGGCCCGGCAGACGAGCTCGAGTCGTGCGGGCTGTTTTTCTTGGAGGCCTTCAACGGGGCCCGCAAGCGGCTGTGGATCGCAAGCCCCTATTTCGTGCCGGACCGCCAGATCGTAAGCGCCCTTCAGCTGGCTGCGCTTCGCGGCGCTGATGTTCGTCTGATGCTGCCCGAAAAAGCCGACCACCTGCTGATCTATCTGTCTTCTTTCTCCTATCTGGATGAGGCCGAAAAGGCCGGCGTGAAGGTGTACCGCTACCAGCCGGGATTTCTCCACCACAAGGTGCTCCTTGTCGACGACGATCTGGCCGCGGTGGGAACGGCGAATCTGGACAACCGGTCGTTTCGGCTGAACTTTGAAATTACCGTCGTGGTCAACGACCGCGAATTTTCGAGCCGCATCGATGCCATGCTAAGAGACGACCTCGCCCGGTGCCGGCAGGTCCATCCAAACGACCTGGCGGAGCGGCGCCTCTGGTTTCGCGCGGCCGTCCAGGTGGCAAGGCTGCTGGCGCCGATCCAGTAAAATCGCTGCTGCGATTTAAAAAATTCGTGTTCCGCGAAACAGGTTAGACTAGAAGTGGGTCTATTCTTCAACGCGGATACTAAGGAGTAACTTATACCCCCGAGGCGATCCGGGATCGAGGAGGAGGCCAGGGAATTTTTTTTCTGCGAGCTGCAGACCAAGGCTGGATCGCCATCACGACGGCACCGAAACCACACCAGCAGTGCGCTGGCAGACCGACAACCGAGGTCGGTGCAGCGTAGCAGCGAGTCGTGCCTATTCTGAAATATTTGGTGCGGACAGGCTCCGGTGAGGCACTGGAGAGTTCAGCTCGCAGAAAAAAAATTCCCTGGCCTCCTCCTTGCCGGCACCGTCGAATAATGCCTAAAATGATTCAATCATGGCGGTTCGAGGCGGTGAATCCCATGGATGGATCCCGAAAAGGAGGGCGTGTGAAAGCGATCATCGTAAAGGAGCCTGGAGGAGCGGAACAGTTGGCTTTGGCAGAGGTGCCGGACCCGGATTTCGGGGACAACGACGTCCTGCTGGAGGTTCGGGCTGTCGGGGTGAACCGGGCCGACATTCTCCAGCGAAAGGGGATGTATCCGCCTCCTGAAGGCGCCAGCGACCTGCTCGGCCTGGAGGTGGCCGGAGTGGTGGAGCGGGTCGGCCCCAAATGCCGGCGCTGGAAGACCGGCGACCGGGTATTTGCGGTGATCCCGGGCGGGGGCTACGCCCAGAAGGCTGTTTTTCACGAGAGCCTGGGCATGCCGATTCCCGAGACGCTCGACTTTGCCCAGGCGGCGGCCGTCGGAGAAGTCTTTTTGACTGCATGCCAGGCGTTGTTCTGGCTGGGGGAGGTAAAAGAAAAGGAAAACGTGCTGATCCACGCCGGGGCCAGCGGCGTGGGAACTGCGGCGATTCAGCTGGCCGGAAAATACGGGTGCCGGGTGCTCGTGACCGCCGGCACCGAAGAGAAGGTAGCGGCCTGCCGGGAACTGGGCGCCGATGTCGGCATCGTCTACCGCAAAGAGGATTTCAAAGATCGGGTTTTTAAGGAGACCGACGGCCGCGGGGCGGACATGATCCTCGACTTTATCGGCGCCTCGTATTTGGAAAAGAACCTGCACTGTCTTGCCGTCGACGGAAGGCTCGTGATTCTCGCCCTGATGGGCGGAAGCCGGGCAAAGGACGTGAATCTGGGCATGCTGCTGTTAAAGCGGCTGCGGATCATCGGGTCGACCCTGCGCAGCCGCTCTCTCGACTACCGGGCCCGGCTGGCCGAAGAGTTTGTCCAGCGCTGGCTGCCGAAATTTTGCACCGGCGATCTGAAGCCGATCATTGATCGGGTTTTGCCCTGGGGCGAGGCTGCAGCGGCCCACCGGCACTTGGAGGAAAACCGGAACATCGGAAAGATCGTCCTGACCCTAGAGTGAAGATGACTCAAAAAGAAGACATTCTGATCGATGTGCTCTGCATAGGCCATGCCGCCTATGACCTGACATTTGCCGTGGACCGGCATCTGGGACCGGACGAAAAAACGACGGCCACGGCAATGGCCGCCTGCGGGGGCGGTCCGGCTGCCAATGCCGCTGTGGCGGCCGCCAGGTTCGGAAGCCGGGCCGCTTTTGTCGGATACCTGGGAGACGACGACTACGGCAGAAAGCATCTGGACGAACTGGTTGGCGCGCGGGTCGAGACCCGTTGGATTGTCCGGGGCCAGGCCCCGACGCCGGTCTCGGCCGCCATCGTCAAGCCGGACGGCAGCCGCGCCCTGGTCAACTACCGCGCAAAGACGCCTTCCCTGTCGGCCGATGCCGTCGATCTGAACGGCTGCCGGCCGGGAGTGGTTCTTTTCGACGGTCACGAGCCCGAGTTGTCCTTGGCCTTGATCGACGGTCTTCGGGAAAAGGGGGTGTTCGCCCTGCTCGACGCCGGCTCCCTGCATCCCGGAACCGAGGCCCTGGCTGACAAGGTCGACTATCTGGCGGTCAGCGAGACCTTTGCCCGGCAGTACACCGGAGAAAGCGACCCGACTTGCGCCCTCGACCGGCTGGCAGCGGCCGCCCCGGTGGCCGTGATCACCCTCGGCGGCCGCGGACTGGTCTGGAAAAGCGGAGAGCACACCGGAGAAGTGCCCGCCTTTTCCGTTTCCGCGGTGGACACCACCGGCGCAGGGGATGTTTTTCACGGGGTTCTGGCCGCCTGCATCGCCGCTGGAAAAGAGTGGGATTGGTGCCTGCGCTGCGCTTCCGCCGCTGCCGCGCTTTGCTGCCAAGGGCTCGGGGCCCGGGCCGCCATCCCCACCCGCAAGCAGGTTGTCGGTCTTCTCGGCGCCAGCGGCTGAACGCCGCGGCTTGAGTGGTTAAATGCCGCCGTGCCGTTCCACCGCCGTTTTCGGGATGTCCCCCGCATCGGCACGGCTGCGTGTTTGAAATAAGGAAAGGGTTCTTTATTTTCATGGGACAGACCGCCTCTGCCATTTCGGCCGTCGTCTTTGACCTGGACGGCACCCTGCTCGATACCCTCGCCGACATCGCAAACGCCTTCAATGCGGTGCTGGAAAAAAGAGGCTTTGCCAAGCATCCTGTGGAGGCATATCGAGATTTCGTCGGCGATGGGCCGCAGGTGCTCACCGAGAGGGCCCTGCCGGAAAGCCGCCGGGACTCGGAAACCATCGAAGACTGCTTGAAGGACTACCTGGATCATTACCGGTCCCAGACGCAGATGACGGCCCGCCCGTATCCGGGAGTCCCGGAGCTGCTCGACGGTTTGAGCCGGCGCGGCATCCCCATGGCGGTGGTGTCGAACAAGGTCCACGAGGCCGCGGTGCGCAGCGTGAAGGAGCTGCTCGGCACCTGGCGGTTTTCGCCGGTGTTCGGGTTTCGGGCGGACGTCCCCAGAAAACCGGACCCGTTCATGGCCCTGGCCGCCGCCCGGCAGCTGGGCCTTGCCCCGCAGCAGATCGCCTTTGTCGGGGACACGGGGGTAGACATGCAGACGGCGGCGGCTGCGGGGATGATTCAGGTGGGGGTCCTGTGGGGGTTTCGAACCGAAGAGGAACTCCGCGATAATGGTGCGAGGATTCTGCTCGATCATCCGGAGCGTCTGCTCGTCTACCTGTCGTAAAATCGTGGCACCCCGCCAATACCGTCGGACCGGCTCCTTGAATCCGGCCAATCTCGGTGTTATAGGGATTGTCATATTTCCTTTCCGTTTGAGAAAGCTTGATATGCACTGGCGCCCAGCGCACTCCAGATGATAGATTGGATGTTTGACAATCCCTGTCGAAGGGAGGGGAGGAAATGACCGAAATCCGCATCGTCGTCGGTGAAATCAGCCTGAACGCCTTGATCGAGGACACCCCCACTGGTCGAAAGATCGCCGAGGCGCTCCCGCTGCAGGCAGAAGCCACCCGCTGGGGAGAAGAAATCTACTTTGAAATTCCGGTCGCCGCCGAGGCCGAAGAAGACGCCCGGGCCGAAGTGGCGGTGGGGGAGCTTGCCTACTGGCCCATGGGATCGGCGTTCTGCATCTTTTTCGGTCCGACGCCAGTGAGCACCGGAACCGAGCCGCGCGCCTACAGCCCGGTCAATGTGTTCGGCCGCATCCAGGGAGATCCCGCCGTTCTGAAGTCCGTGCCGGACGGAGCGCAGGTTCGCGTCGTCAAAACTTAAGCACCGAAAAGCCGCAGATCATCAAGCTGGAGGAAAGATGATGGCCCAGTTTGCTCCCGACAAGGACATGGCTGCAAGTTTTGCCGAACTATCGGCCTCGGCCGCCCGCAACCGGCTTTTTTCCCAGAAGGCCAAGGCCGACGGAAAGCCGAAAACCGCCCTCCTGTTCAGCGCCATTGCCGAAGCCGAAGACATCATGGCGCGAAGGGCACTGATTGCGCTGCGGGGAAAGATTTCCTCCCTGGACGACTATTTGGACGAAATCGCCGAGACCAAGAAGCAGGCCGCCGAACAATTCGCCCAACGCGCCCGTGCCGCCGAGAAAAAGGGGGAAGACAGTGCATCCGAGGCATACGGACGGTTCGGCGCCGTATCCAGAAACCACGGCGAGCGGCTCGGTGCAGGCGGTGGCGAAGAAGAATCGGCCCTGTATGTCTGCCAGATATGCGGCTACATCGCGGAGGGAGAAGTTCCGGAAAGATGCCCGGTCTGCAATGCGGTGGCCAAAAAATTCCGGGCCCACAGCCTATGATGGAAGGCGGTAGACGAGGGGATTCAGGCCTGGCGGAAGGCCTTCCCGATGAAAAATTCGCAGCCCTGGAGGCGATCTACCGGGTCCACGAAAAGGCGCTCCAACCGTTCGTGAAAGAGGCGATCTGCCGGCCTGGGTGCAGCTTTTGCTGCACCCACTACGGCCCGCTCGACATCACCACCTTAGAAGGGCTTGCGATCCGGGGGCGGCTTTCCGCATTCAAGGGACGGCAGCAGGCACGGATGCAGGAGCGGATCCGGCGCAACCGGAAGCTCAAGGAGATGGGAGAGGCCGCCGTCTGCCCCTTTCTCGATGCAGCCCAGCGCTGCCGCATCTACGAGGCCAGGCCCTTTTCCTGCCGGCAGCTTTATTCGCTGCAGCCCTGCGAGGGAAGAGGCCCGACGGTGCACCGGCAGGCCGCGGCGCTTGCCAAAGAGACGGTGCAAAAGATCCAGCGCCTCGACGACACCGGCTATTCCGGGCACCTGACCTATATCCTGGCTCTTTTCGACGACCGGTCCTTCCGGCGGCTCTATCTTGCCGGCGGCTTTGATCCGGCGCGGATCGAATCGTTTGGAAGATCGCACGGTCTGGTCATCAACCGGGGGGTTTCCCCGGCCGGCGGCACCGCGGAGGCGACATGATCGACCCTGAACTGGAAAAGGCGATCAGAAAAAGGATCGCCAAGATCCCCATCGTCGACACCCTCAACATGGATATCACCGCTTTTTCGGCGGGGGGCTGCGAGATGATCGTCCCGCGCAAAACTGCCTACGACGGGGTCTACGAGTCGTTTCACGGCGGGCTGATGCTCACGGCGGCAGACAGCGCCGCCTGCTTTGCCCTTTTCACCCTGGCCGGGGCCGATGCCCGGCTCACGACCACCGACATGGGCATTCGATTCCTGGCGCCGTGTCGGAGCGACCTGACGGTTCGGGCCGAGGTGATCAAGTTCGGGCGCACCCTCTGCCCGGTGGGCGTCGACCTGCTGGACGACAAAGGAAATCTCACGGCCGTGGCCCAGGTCAGCTACATCCGGATCGATGCCCTGAATGGTTCATAAATTCGAACGAATCGGATAGGAGGCCGCATGGAATTTCGAGCGATCCAAAAAGAAACCGTCATCTTAAACCCGCTCAAGGACATGGAGCGCCGGTTGATCCCCAGCGAGATCCGCTTCGATCCGCTCACCGGCCGAAGCGCGCGGATCTGCCACTTCATGAAGCTGCAGTGGGATAAGCCGGACTTCGAGAAGATGGTGGCCGGCACCGAGGCCAACTGCCCGTTCTGCCCGGAGCGGGTGATGAAGGTGACGCCCTGTTTTCCGGACGAAATCCTGCCCGGCGGCCGGATGGTGGCCTCGGACGGCATGGTCCTGTTTCCGAATCTGGCCCCCTACGACAGTCTGGGCGCCGTGGCCACCATGGGCGGCCGACATTTCATTCCCATGACCGAAATCGAAAAGGACCGGATCGTTCGGGCCTTCGACCTGGCCATGGGGTTTTTCCGGCACGTGAAGGAAATCGGGCACCCCGAGGCGGTCTACCACCTGATCAACTGGAACTACATGCCGGTGTCGGGCAGCTCCATCATCCACCCCCACCTTCAGGTATTTTCCACCTCCTCGGCCCCGAACCTCATGCGTGAAGAGCTCCAGGCGGCCAGGGCCTATATGGACAAAAACGGCAGCAACTACTGGGACGATCTGGTGGCTGCCGAGACCGAGAAGGGCCAGCGGCTGCTGGGCCGGATCGGCCGGACCACCTGGCTGACGGCCTACGCTCCCATGGGCGTGGCCGGAGACGTGGTGGCCGTGGTCGACGGCGCCCGCTCCACCCTGGAGCTGACCGACGAAGACCTGGCAGACATCGCAGACGGGCTGCGAAAGACCATGGCCGCCTACGACAAGATGGGCATCTACAGCTTCAACATGAATTTTTTCAGCGGCACCGAGGGAGACGACTTTTCCCGCTTTCACCTGGTCTTCTCCCCCCGGACCTTTTTCAACCAGGCCCTGGGAACGCCGGATATCGGTGCGCTTCGCAACCTGTTCAACGAGACGCTGTGCATGGCGTTTCCCGAAGAGATCAACCAAAGTTTAAAAGCAAGCTTTTAATGCAGTCTGGAAATCCTGTTCCTAAGGATCAGGTAAGAGGAATTTGGCTCTGCCATAGGTGATGAAGAGTAAAAAATACGAAGCACGAAATCCGAAATACGAAACAAATTCAAAATGACGGATACTGATACGCCTTCAGCCTGGGACCGAGTCTCAATTCACGGCGGCCACAGCGGGCAGTTCTGCCTGCACGCCAAGGACAGCCTCGAGGCGGTGGTGCAGGCCTATATCGCCCAGGGTTTTTCCTGGGTGGGGATCACCGAGCACCTGCCGCCGCCGTCGGACCGGTTTCGCTACGAGGACGAAATCTCCGCAGGTCTGAGCGCCGCCTTTCTCCAGGACCGCTTTTCCCGGTACATCGAGGAGGCCAGAAGACTTCAGGAAACCTGCCGCGGGCAAATCCGGATCTACGTCGGCATGGAGACCGAGGCCTACACCGGGGCGATCCCTTTCTGCCGGGAGCTGATCCGCGAACACCGCCCGGACTACATCGTCGGTTCCGTGCACCATGTCGACGACGTCAACTTCGATTTTTCCGCCGAACACTACCAGGCCGCCGTCTCGGCCGCCGGCGGCCTGGACAATCTTTACCTGCGCTATTTCGATCAGCAGTACGATATGATCCGCAGCCTCTCTCCGGCGGTGGTGGGCCATTTCGACCTGGTCCGAATCCATGACCCGGACTACCGGAAGCGGATGGAAGCGGCCCCGGTCAAGGAGCGGATTCGGCGAAACCTGGAGCTGATCCGGGAGCGGAATCTCATTCTCGACTGCAATGCAAGGGCCTTTGTCAAGGGTGCGGCCGAACCCTATCCCACCGAAACCATTCTCCGACAGGCGCTGGAGCTGAACATCGCCGTCGTTCCCGGCGACGACTCCCACGGGATCGACAGTGTCGGGCTTCACGTCGACCGGGTCTGCCGGTGGCTGACCGACCTTGGCTTCGATACCGCCTGGAAACTTCCAACAAGCTGAAAAAAAAGAAAAATTATCTTACGATCCCCTTTATGGGGTCGTTTACAACCCGCCTTGGATCTGCTAAAAAAGCAATTTCGGTGGATGCTTCGAGCCGCAAACATCCGGCAATCAACGCACCAATCCGCAGCGAACCCGTCAGCAGGGCTACTTGTAAAGCAAGCAGGCAGCAGAATCGGAAGATGGTCACCCGTTACGGCAGCAAGCTGGCCCAAGCCTGGAAGAAGGCCTATGAGCGGTTTTTACGAATCCGGGGGACCCCCCAGGAGATCGCTCTCGGTTTTGCCTTGGGCCTGTTTGTCGGCATGTCCCCCTTTCTCGGATTTCATATGGCCATCGCCGTGTTCCTCGCCGCCCTGTTCGAGTGGAACAAGATTGCGGCGGCCGTGGGCGTCTGGATCTCCAATCCCTTCACCATTCCGTTGATCTATCCCCTGACCTACCTTCTGGGGGCCAGGGTCCTGGGAATGAATGAGGTCTTCTTCTTTCCGCAGTCCATGGACATGGACTGGATCCTGGAAATGATTCGCAGCGCGCCGGAAACCATCTCGATTCTGACCCTGGGCGGGATCATCATCGGGGTCCCCTTAGGTGTGGTCGGATATTTTTTCGCTTACGTCGCCGTGAACAAATATCAGGCGGAGATCAAGCAGAAGCTGGCCGAGCGAAAAGCCCTGCGGAAGGAAAAAATCCGGAAAAAGCGCGCGGAAAAACCCAGAAAAATCCGCAACATCATTCGCAAAGGCGCTTCGCGCCGCAAGAGCCAAGGATAAATTCGCTGGCGCGAATTTATTAGAGGCGGCTTCGCCGCCAAAAAAAATACACCTATTTTTTCACCGGGAACGGAAACACCGGCGGAAGAGCCATTTCACCGCCTGATCGGTCCCGTAGGTACCATCGGTGACGTCAACCCGCCTCATCGCGCCGATGAAATGCGGAAAACACATCATCTAAAAGATGACCGGCCGTTGCACACTCCAGGCCGAAGGGAAGGTAGCCCGCATAGCCGAGAACAGGCATTTCAAACACCTGGAACCGGTGGACGAAGGGCACCGCGTATTCCCACTTGGCCAGGCTGAAGATGTTCCACATCTCCCAGAAAAATCCGCACACCAGGGCGGCTGCGGCCGCGGTGACCACCAGGCGCCAGTCTCCGGCGAAGATCGCCGAAAGCACGTGGGATTCGCCTGCCAGGGCCCGCAAAGAGACGAGGATCAGAAGCGGCGAAATCCACAGCAGCGGAAACAGGAGGTTGGGAAAGACGCCGATGAAAAACAGGCCGGCTCCTGCAAGCAAAAGCATTGCTGCGGCCGCCGCTTTCGGGCGCCGGGGGGAGACCTGGCAAAAGTCGGCAAAGCCGGCGGTGATCCGCGGCCTGCGGGAAAGAAGCCGCTGGGTGCTGAGCACGGCCGGCAGCACCGTGGAAAAGGACATGGTCGCCAGCAGAAAATAGGTCCAAGCGTCGTACTGGGAGCCGCTGTAAAACCAGTTTTGCACGAACCGGTTCAGGTATTCGAAAAACCACCAGAAGCCGGCGCTGGCCGGAAACAGCGATAGAAAATACCCGGGCCGGGACGTCATCAGGCAGGCGCCGCTGAGCTTTACGTCCAGGGCGTTGACCGCCAGGATGAAGGAGAGCCACAACGGGGTAAAGGTGTGGGGCTGAAAGGGCGCAAACCAGGAAAAGCGGCTCCAGGCCAGAAACCAGAAGACGGCCGCCGAGAAAAGGGCCGCCCACCCCCACCACGGAAACCGGCCGGCGGGCCTGCGGGTCGCCGCGCGGCGGGCGGCGCGAATTCCCCGCCAAAGAAGCGCCCCTGCGACCGCGGCAATGAAAAGGGCGTAAAGAACAAAGGCGGCCGGGGAAAACGGGGCATGGTCCACGTAGCGGCCTTCGGGCGGAAAGGCCAGATACCGGTCGATCGGCAGCCCGGCCAGCCACACTCCGAGCATCGGAAGGCCCAGGAGCATGGTCGCCAGTATCGCCAGTTTGGTCAGGAGTTTTCTCATGCTTAAACGATAAGTCGGTTTCTTTTTCCGGGGAACTGTCCAATCGCCAAGTTCGTCATTCCCGACAAGGGAAGCGCAGCATAGCGAGATCCGGAAGCCAGCCCCGCCACTATCCGATGAAATTCAAAATTCCAGATTCAAGCCCCGCCGTCCCGTTCTCGAACGGGATTTGATCAAAAATGAAAATTTCATTCCGTCATCCCGGCCGGAGCGAAGCGGAGAGCCGGGATCCAGAAAAACCTGGATGCCCCCGGATCGAGTCCGGGGCAGGCTTATCAAGTCCGGCATGACGGACCAAAAAAAACGAAGTTTCATATGAGCCTCGCCGCTGGCCGCCGGGGCCGGCCCGTTTGATCGAATGTGAAAATTTTGCGCGGAGCCTCTTTCTGTGTAGTGAACGGCTTGTCATGAGCCCAGTCGAATGGCCTCCGCCTGTCGCGGCGAAGTTGCGGAGCAACGAAGACGGATGCCGTTCAGGACGGCACGACACAGAGGTCGTGCCCTACGCAAAAACCCCGACTTCGACCGAAGTTTCATAGGAGCCGTGACTTGAGGACATTCTATGGGCTTATACCTTTCTCTTTTCCAAAAAGCTCACAACGACAACGGCAGGATGGAACCTCATCCACCAACAGCCCCCTTTGCGGCCTCGCCCCTTGTAAACGACCTAAAGAATTGGTACCAATCCTCCCAAGAAAGTCAACCGGGGCGGCTCGCCTCCTTTTCCTGCGGCCTTCGAACAAAATTCCCTTCACACAGAAGCGTCGGCGTTCAGATGCCCCGTTCAAGATATCTTCAACTGTTTGGTCCAAACCGTTTTCCGATTTGATTTTCAGCAATCTTCTTGCCGGCGGGCGTCGAGGGGGCTGACCCCGGAGGTGGGGTCTTTTTGCATCTTTTGGCCAATAATATCCGCCAGTTTGGAAAATATGGCATGATATAATGGTGATATACAGGAAAATTTTCCATCTATTGACGCTGACAGGGCGGACCGTGAGCTCCGCTTTGCTCCGCACGCGACCCGCCCTATCGTCGGCGGTTGCGCTCCGCTCCAATGCCCTTGACAGGCTCCGCCTGTCAAGGGCACTGGAGCCGACTGCGTTTCTCGATCAAAGAAGCCGCTGCTGAAGCTATTGCAAATATCCTTAGGATGGCCGTAACCGAAACTGAAATAACCACCAGCCTTGATAATGTATTGTTTGATCGACGGATTCTACTTGAGATGAATGAAAGAGAGTTCGCAGAGTTTTCAGCACGATTTGCTATTGCATTCCCAGGGCGATGGTCCCCACAGGACACTGATGTCGGACAGACGAAGGCCGGCAGAGGATTTTTCCCCTGAACCGTAATGGCCACTGAAACGGGTTCATTCAAAGCAATCAACGCTGCACGACATCCATTCATTGAAATGCACTCTGGAGGAGGGATGAAAAAAAAGGCGATTCGGTTTGTCCAGGCCCAGTTGAACGCAAGGGGCCTGGATGCAGGCCCGGAAGACGGTTTGCTGGGACCGAGGACCCTCAAGGCCTTGAACAGGGTCGAGGGGATCCCGGAGAATTGGCCAAAGACGAGAAAGGCCGCGGCATTCATTCTGAAGTGGGGGCGCGACCGCGCCCATTTCGCGCGGACGGAATATGACGCGTGGTGGAGGCTGTGGGAGGAGGAGGGTTGGGTGAGCCTGGGCAGGCAGCGCAATTTCGACTGGATGCACGTCCAGGCGGCCCAATTGTAGAAAGGAAAACCATGAAACTTTCAATTTCCGCGAGTGTCCTTTTCGCTTATATGGCGCTGTTATTATCCGGCTGCAGTGGTACGCCTGGAAAAATCGATGCCGCTAAAAAAGGCTACAAAGAAACTGGCAAAGCATCATTTTATGCCATGAAATATCAGTTCAGAAAAACAGCGAGCGGGGAGACCTTTGACCAATCAACCTATACTGCGGCACACAATAAGCTGCCGTTTGGGACAAAAGTGAAAGTGACCAATGTAAAAAACGGTAAAAGCGTAATCGTAAGAATCAACGACAGGGGCCCGTTTGTGAAAGGGCGTATCATTGACCTGAGTCGTTCCGCATTCAGTAAGATAGGCAATACGAGTGCGGGCGTGATAGACGTTAAAATAGAAGTTGTGGATTGATTACCGTATCAGAAAGACCAGCTCAGGAGGTGGCGAGCTATGAAGGAAGCCATGATTGGAAGATGCGCAATTCATGAACCCTGAAATGATGAGCAGGTGAAGCCATGAGGCCCAAAACGACAAGGACGCTGCCCATGACATTCACGGCCTTGTTCGCGGCCGTCCTTGTTTATTTCAGCCTCGTCCAGTCGACGCCGGCCGACGACGGCCAACTTCAGATCAACCGCACAGTGGTGATGTCGGGACTTGAAGAGTCGTGGGATCTGGCCTTTGCACCGGACGGAGCCATGCTCTTTACGGAAAAATGCCGCGGTCTGTCCGTGCGCACCCCAGCCGGGACGGTTCGGCGTTTGTTCCGAAGGGATGAGTCCGTGTGTCTTTTTAAGGGGGGCGCACTGGAAGGTGTGGGAAGGCTGGCTGGCGGTCGGCTTCCTGCGCGGCGCGCGCATCGAGCTTCTGCAGATGGATGCCGACGGCATGACGGTCGGAACAGCCACTGTCGCTGATCTGCCGAAGCAGCGCATCCGTTCCCTCGTTTTGGGACCGGACAGCGCGGTTTATGTCGCCGTTGACGCAGGCGAAATATGGCGGCTGGAAAGGGCCGAAAGGTAACTGGAGAAGCCTCTCCGCTCCCGGGGTCGCGCCCTGCCGATGCGTTTTGATCCTGCGACAGATCGTTTTGAGCGGTTCAACCCGATGATTCCTTGTTGCCTGCAACAGGGATACCGAATTATTCCCTCTCCCCTGGTGGGAGAGGGTCAGGGTGAGGGGGGGTAAGATCAGATCCCGCCCGGGGCCTACGGCTTGCAGTCGTCTTTTTTCGAAGCCTTTTCCAGGAACCGGTATTTTTTCATGCCTTCGATGATGCCGCCGGCGCACGGTGCTTTGGCGAAAAAGACGCGCCGGGACCCCTTCAGCGTCTTGATTTCGGGGCTGTAATTTCCCACCACCACGGCCATGGGCTCGCCTCGAAGCATCTCCTCGTCGTTTCCCGAATCGCCGCAGACCAGGAAGTTGCGCAATGGGATTTCCCATTTATAGCTCAGGTAGCGGATCGCTTTTCCCTTGGAGGCGCGAAACGGCAGGATGTCGAGATACTTTTCATGGGAGTAGATCAGGGTGTATCGGCACTTTTCGGCCAGAAGCCGGTTATGGATCTTTGCCAGCCGGTCTTTTTTCGGCTTCATGTTGTAGCTGACCTTGTAAGGGCGCTGGGCGGCCTCTTCCTGGTATTCGAGAAAATCGAAATCGGACAGGAGATCGACGATCTTTTGCCGGTTCCATTTGCTGGAGATGTGCGTCTCCCAGCCCTGGCCCGGATGGAGCTTGGGGCCGTAGTAAATCTCGGAGCCGACCGAGGCGACGACCACGTCCGGCTTCGGCAAACCGTGCTCTTCTAAGAATTTTACCGCCGAATCGACCCTGCGGCCGGTGGCCACCCCGAAGCCGACCGTGCCCCGGTTCTCCTCCAGCAGCCGGAGCAGCTCGGGGAGGCGGGAGTTGTCTTCACCGATCAGGGTGTTGTCGATGTCGGTGATCAGAAAGTAGTCGAGGCAGGCCAGCCGACGGCCGACGGCGTCTTTCGGCTCTGCTTTTCGCATGTCGGTGGCGCCTTCTGCGGCCATCAGTTTCCGCAGTTCGTCCCGGTAGCGTTCGGCATGCACCGACCAGGTGTAGTGCTTTCTGACGTTCATGATGCCGTTTTTAGAAAAAGCCTCCCATTTTTCCGAGTCGGAGATGATTTCCTTGACGACGGCGGCGATGGCGGCCGAATCGGTCGGATCGATCAGTATTCCGTTTCGGCAGTTTTCCATGATGTCCCAGGGGCCGCCGTCGTTGGTGGCCACGATCGGCAGGCCGGTGGACGAGGCCTCCAGCAGCGTGATTCCGAAAGGTTCGGTCAGGGCGGGGTTTACGAACACGCCTCGCTTTGCTGCGGCCACCCGGTACAGCTCCGGCACTTCGTATTCGAATTCGTGCTTTTTGGGGATGGCCATTTTTCCGTAAAGGTCGTATTTGTCCATGAGCAGGAGCATGTCTGTGAGAACCTCCCGCTCATTTTCCTCCATATCGGAGATGTCCTTTCGAATTCCGGCAAAGACGGCCAGATTCGCCATGGTCTGAAGTTCTTTGTCTTCTCCGAACGCTTCGACCAGGCCGGAGATGTTCTTTCGACGGTCCGGTCTGCACAACGCCAGGATCAACGGCTTGTCCGGCTGCATGAAAAAGCGCTCCAGCTCCTGGAAAACCGAGGCCTGGGCGTACCTGGCCTCTTCGTCCTTCTCGTTTTCAGGGAGCATGTCGCGGTAAAAAGGATAGAATTTGTCTATGTCCAGACCCGGCGGAATCACCCGATACCGGGGCAGCTCTTTATTGCGGTACATGCCGTACTGCTTTCGGATTTCCTGCTTGGTGCTGGTAACGACGAGGTCTGCGTACCGGAGCGCATCTTCTTCGGCGTGAATCCGCCGCTCGATTCGGTATTTTTTATCGATGTCCTCTTCCTTCATTCCTTCGGCCAGGAGCTTTTCCTTCTTGGATCGGCCCAGGGAGTGGCCGGTGTATACGAAGGGGACTCCGAAGATCCGGGCCAGCTGCATGGCGACATATCCGGCATCGGGGTAGTGGCCGTGAACCACGTCGGGGATGGCGTTTTCCCGTTTGATGAACCGGATGGTCTTGTCGACGTACTCGTCCAGATACGGCCAGAGCATCTCTTTTCGCATGTATTTGGTGCCGCCGCATCGGATGCGCACGATTCGAAACCTGTCTTCGACTTCTTCCACCTTTCGGGCGTAGTCTTCGGAGACGCGTTTGTCGGATATCCATCGGGTGAACAGGTCGACCCGTCCAATTCCTTCCTGCCTGGCCAGGTGCCGTCCAAGCTCGACCACGTAGCGCACCTGACCGCCGGTATCGGCATCCCGCCCCAGTTCCATGTTTTCAGCGCGAACCAGGCCGTGAATACTGAACATCTGGATGTACAGGTCGTCATGCTCCGTCATTGGCGGATCCTTTCATCTCCCGGCGGAAGTCTCGGTAAAAGTCCATGTCCTCGGGTATGGCACCTTCGATGCTGCAAATACGGCTGGCAAACCGCGCTGCTGTCGACAAGATTCGCTCCGGTCCCCATCCTTCCAGGATGCCGGCGGCCAGCATGGCGGTATAGGCATCGCCCGCACCCACGGTATCGGCCACGGCGGTCGGTTTGGGCGCGGCGGTGCCGAAGCGGTCCCGGCCGACGTACAGTTCGCTGCCTTCGGCGCCCCGGGTCAGGGCCACCATGGAAAGACCGAAGCGGGGCATCATTGCCGCGGCAGCATCAGGGCCGTCTGCCGGAATCCCGAACATCTCCGCGGCTGTCTTGAGCTCCTCGTCGTTGAGTTTGAGGATGTCGGCCTCCTGGAGGGACCGTTCGATCAGCAGGGGCTTTTCGCATCCGGGCCTCAGGTTCATGTCGTAAAGGCAGCGGCTTTGCCGGCGGCGGCGCGAAAGGATCTGGTGAAGGGTCGAAAAGCCCTGGTCGGTGCGTTGAATCAGCGAACCATAGTAAATGAGGCTCGGCCGCTCGTCCAAAATTTTTCCGATGCTTTCATCGAAGGCCAGATGGTCGTAGGCCACGTCCTGCCGGATCGTAAATTGCGGGATTCCCTGATCGTCGAGATCGACCTGCACGGTTCCGGTCGGGTGGACCGGGTCGATCTGGACATCTTCGCTCCGAAAGCCGGCCTTCTCGAGCAGCGACAGGATATTCCAGCCGTTTTCGTCCTTGCCGACCCGGGAAACGAAGCGGACCGGAAAGCCGAGCCCCTTGAGATGGTGTGCAAAGTTGAAAGGGGCGCCTCCGACTCGACGGTATTTGGGAAAGACGTCGAATAGGATTTCCCCGATGGAAAGAATCATAGCGCTGCCTCATACAGTCTTCCGTGCGCCCACCGGTCTTTTTCCCTTCGGATCCGGACCTGAGATCCGCCGATGAGCCTCATGCCGTGTTTTTTGATCCGACTGCATACATAGCGGCGGGAATGGGCGTATCTTGCCGAAGGCTGAAGCGTGTATCCGGCGTTTCCCCGTTCTTCGACGGAGAATACGAACACGCCTCCTTGTCGGCTGCAGGATTTCACACCTTCGAACATCTCGTCAAGGTCTCCGATGTAGATGAGCACGTCTGCCGCCACGAACAGGTCGTACTTGATGCTGCACGATCGACAATAATCATGGATGTCGGCCAATGCCAGCTTATCGTAGACGCCTGCGGATGCGGCTATTTCAATCATCTTCGGCGACAGGTCAACGCCGTCGAGGCGATTGACCGACGGCCGGATCCATCGACCGATCAAGCCGGTGCCGCATCCCAGGTCGATTCCCCGGCAAAACCCTCCTGTTTTCCGGCTCAGCCGTCCGATGCGCCGGCCGAAGGCCTTCGGAAGACTATATCCGAGTTCGGCCAGGTGGCTTTCGAAGTGTTCGGCATACCGATCGAACAGGTTCGCTACATAATGTCGGGGAGCCCGGGGCGGAGACCCACCCCGAACCGAGTCGTACAAAAACCGGATGCGGGGGTTTTCCGGGGCCAGGACCGCCGCCTGTTCCAGCCGCGCCTTGGCTTCTTCGTGGCGGTTCATGGCGGCCAGAACCTGACCGAGACCGCACTGAGCCAGGGCGTCGGACGGATCCAGGGCAACGGCCCTGCGGTAGGCCTCGGCTGCCAGGCCTGCCTCGCTGCAGGCCTTCAACAGTCGGCCCTGCTTTCGGTAGGCGACCGCTGCCCCTTTTGCGTCGCCGTCACCGCGGCATTTCAAGGCGGTGCGGCGGCAGGCGGCGGCTTTTTGCAAGAGGCGATGGCGGGTCGAGGTTTTCATCGACTCCTTCGATCCAAGTTTCACGAGAAAAACAATTTCACCATGAAGGACATGAAGAGCATGAAGAAAACAGTTTAGAGATTTCAATGCCGGAGGCAGTGCCTTCGTGGACTTCACGGCTCCGGCATCCGCTCGTTCGAGCCAAGCTCATGAAGAACTAAGGACCCGTACTTTTTTTAACCCTCTGTTTTTCCTTCATGTCCTTCATTTGCAGCCCATAGGGCCGCTTACCTTGCCGGTGGAAGTCCGGCTGCGGAAGTTGGTTGTTTGGCCGCATAGTAATAATCGACGTCAGGTTGGGGGGACCCGCCAGGCGAAAGCTCGATCGTAACTGAAATCCAGTTTGAAGCCGTACTGGGGAAAACCCGACGTACGGAATTTTAGAGAGGGAGCAGGAAACGTGAGCTATGGTGGAATTAGGAACCCGTTGCGCTCAGTGAAAGACTGCATTCGGTAACTCTCCACCCAATAGCTGTGCGCGCCTGCTCTCTACTCGGCGGTTCGATCGTTTTGTCCTTTTCCTATGAAAACCCCGACTTCGACCGAAGTTTCATACGAGCGGGGCCTCTGGCCGCCGGGGCGCCCATATTGATCCAAAATGAAACTTATGTCGAAGCCCCTGACGGTGGAGGGACGCGCTCTGTCGCGTCCGTGTTGCCAGCAATGACCCAATACCGGCCACGACGGAGCGTGGCCCTCCAACCTCTAAAACCCAAAACGGAGACAGGTCGGTTTTTGCCGCTGACTTCGGCCGAAGTTTCACATAAGCATCCAGATTTTCAGGGCCGCCAGAAAAATCAGGACGGCCAGAAGCGGCCAAAAAAGCCTGCCGCTTTCGGAGCTGAAAAACGCTTCCAGGGTTCGCTCTGTTTCGATCAGGTCGAGCAGATTTTTGGTTTCTCGGCGGCTTTTCGGCGGTGGAAACGGGATGAAGCCCACCGCGAGGGCGCCGGCCAGCAGGGCCAGGGCGGAAATCGGCATCCCTGCCGATGAAGTGCGGGGCATCAGCCAGAGTATCGCCGACCAGACCGTGAAAAACAGAATCAGAAAGATCCGGTAAAACGCCGGCCAGTCTTTGTTGGCCCAGACGGCGAGTCGGATCACCGCCAGGCAAACGCCGGTGATCAGCAGGACGATCAGGATATCGGGAAATGTCATGGCATCCTAAAATCGCTGCCGCGATTTTTATCAAAGCGTCGCGTTGCGCGAAACATGAAAAGAGAATGAACCCGGACAAATTCCCGGCGCCGCGGGAGAGGCTCGGGAAGTTTGACGATGCCGGGAAAAAAACGAGCGAACACCTGTTTATTTTCTACCAGAGCACGAACTTCGAAATATGAAAATACGGCAAAGCCCGTATTTTTCGCCCATAAGCCCGGCAGCGGGCCCGCAGGCGGCTCGAAGTGTCCTCCGAGGCGGTCGACCGCGCTGCGGGAGCCTAGGGCCCAGTCAATGTCCAAAAATGGAGGGCCACGCTCCGTCGTGGCCGGAAAGACGGACGCGACAGAGCGCGTCCCTCCAACTTGACCGGCGCCCCATCAATGGTTCGTCCGCTACGCGGACTTTGGCGGAGCCCTGTGCGGGCGCCGTGTTTGCTTGACATTTCAGATTTTTTCTTAAATATTCATATCTTGTCTGACATATGGCTTTTCCCGTTAAACCCTCGAGAAACCCATGCATTTTGAATCCGACGGCCGCGATCGTTTCCCGCGCTGCGGCAATAACGGGCTGAGGACCGAAGAGTTGCTGCAGGCGGCCTACGATGCGATGAATTCAGCGCCCAGCGGCTGGGTCCTTTCCGGAACCGACGGCTGCATCCACTGGGCCAATCCGGCCTTTTTGACCATGTTCGGATATTCCCGCCTGTCTGAAGTGATCGGGATGAAACTGGCCGATATGTTTGCCTCGAGCCGCATACGGAAGATGGAAGACATATTCCATGAGATCGACCAGAGCGAAGAAGGAGAGGCGGAATTCGAGGTCGTCGACGACGAGGGTCATTCTTTCTGTGTCCGTGTCTCCGAATCGCAGGTTCGAAACGATCAGGGAAAAATCGTCGGCTGGATGGCCTTTTTTATCGACGTCACCCAGCAAAAGCGGATGGAAGCGGAGCTGAGGGATTCGCACCAATATCTGCGGACCCTTTCGGCCCGGCTCGTTGACGCCCAGGAGGCCGAACGCAAAAGGGTCGCCAGGGAGCTGCATGACAGCATCGGCGCGGGACTGTCCGCCCTGAAATTCAGTGTCGAGCGCTGGTTCGAACGGCAAACCCAAGAGGCCGGGGGAGCCTGCTCCCCTCCGGACCGAATCGTGGAAAACCTCCAGCAGCTCATCGAAGAGGTCCGGCGGATTTCTCAAAATCTTCATCCGTCGATTCTTGACGACCTCGGGCTGGCCACCGCGGTCCGGTCATTTTGCCGGCAGGTCCAGCAGAACTATGCCGGCTTGACCATCGAGGCCGATGTCTCCCAGGAGCTGGATTCGATATCGGAGCGGCTTCAGCTGGTCGTTTATCGGGTGGCCCAGGAGTGCGTGACAAACGCCGCCCGCCACGGGAAGGCGAAGAACATTCGACTGCGCCTGGTGCATGAAAACGAACAGCTCATGTTCGACATCGAGGACGACGGGGTCGGGTTCGACACGGAAGCGGCCGGCGGCCAGGGAGCCGAAGGCAGTGGAATGGGGCTGAACAACATCCGGGAGCGGACCGAAATTTTCGGGGGTCGATTTTTTCTCGAATCGAAGCCGGGCGCCGGAACCGTGGTCCGTTGTCGATGGTCACTGGTGATGTAGCCGGGGGTTATCCCGCCACTACGAGCCCTTTATCGATGGCATAGGCGGTCAGTGCCGCGGCGTTGTGCAGATCGAGCTTTTTCATGATGTTGGATCGATGCTTGTCTACTGTCTTGGGGCTGATACACAGAAAATCGGCAATTTCCGCGTTTTTGTATCCTTCGCCGATGAGTTTGAGCACTTCTTTTTCCCGCTGGGTGAGGCTTTCCCATCGCGTGTCGGTTTTGAGCCGCTTTTTGCCGGCCAGAAACCCATCCAGCACCTGGTCTGAAATTTCTGGGCTGATGTACCGTTTTCCGTCCAGCACTTTTCGAATGGCGTTCAGAAATTCTTCCCGACCGCTCTGTTTCAGGCAGTAGCCGTTCGCGCCGGATTCAAATGACGCCAGAATGTATTCGTCGTCTGTCTGTATGGTCACCGCGAGAATCTTGACCTGACCAAACCGCTTGTGAATGTCCTTGATGGCCGAGATGCCGTTCATTTTCGGCATCGCCAGGTCGAGCAGAATCAGGTCCGGTTCGTGCTTTTCCACGCATCGAACAGCCTCCAGCCCGTTGGCGGCCTCGGCGACGACCTCCAGGTCGGCCTCGTCTGCGAGCATCGCAGCCAGCCCTTCTCTAAGCAGGGTATGGTCTTCTGCAATCACGATTCGTTTTTTCCCGATCATCTCATGCCTTTCCATCGTGGATAAGACACATTTCAAGGCCGCTCGCCGACGCAAGAGGGGGTATTTCAGGTCGGGCGAACGGGCAAATACAGTGAATCCCTTATTTAGCACGATAGGTGGCAATGGTAAAGATTGAGAGCGAGGCACACGATTCCAGAAACACCGGTTCTGCCCTCCGCGCCGAGCCGGGGATATTTAACGCAGGGACCAAACCATGTGTGACATTTTACTGGTCGAAGACAACAGGATTTTTCGAGAAACCTTGTACGAAAGTCTTGTCGCCAGATATCCGGCGGCCAAGATCGAGGCGGTCGAGACCGGTGAGGCCGCGCTGGATGTGACCTCCGGCGATCCGCCGAAGACGGTTTTACTGGACATCTCCCTGCCGGGCATCAGCGGCCTGGAGGTGGCCGAGAAAATGCGCTCCCGAAATGTTCCTGCTACAATCGTGATCCTCACCGGAAACGACTATCCCGAATACCAGGAAGCGGCCAGAGACAGGGGAGTGGAATTTTTCATATCCAAAAACACGGCCAGGCTGGATGAAATTCTTTCTTTGGCCGGGATCCTGATCGGGTCTGAAACCCCCCTGGACCGCCTGACGGAAAAATATCGACTATCCCCCTCGGACTGACTCGACCCACCCAACGAATTTTCCCGACGCGCTCTAACTTTTGCAGGAGACGACAACGCATGACGAATCAGATACCTACGGCCGGAAAACACAGACCGGATTGGACCCGCTACCTGTGGGTGCTTCTGGCGGTGTTCGTCGCGGCCCAGTTTTACGGGATCATGGCCAAGCCCCGAGCCCTCGACCTTTCCTACTCGGAGTTCAAGTCCCGGCTCAAAGCAGGCTCCGTTGAGTCCGTTGTCATCGACGGCAACGAGATCTCCGGCAAGCTGGCGGCAGAGGCAGACGGAAAAGAAAAGACAAGCCAGGACCCGGAGCAAACAGCTGAAGAAACGAAAGACGTCGAAAAGGACCGGTCTTTTCATACCGTAATTCCCGCCTTCGGCGACCCGGAGCTCATGACGCTGCTGGAAGAACACGACGTGCGCATCGACGCCAAGGCCCAGGGGCGCCATTGGCTGGTCACGGTGCTGGCCGCCCTGCTGCCGTGGGTGCTGATATTCGGCATCTTCTATTATTTCAGCCAGCGTATGCAAAAAAGGATGGGAATGGGCAAAGGCGGGGGCGTCTTTGGCTTCGGCAAGTCCAAAGCAAAGCTTCACACCCGGACCGTCAGCGAGTTGAGCTTCAAGGACGTAGCCGGAATGGAAAACGTTAAGCGCGAGCTCCAGGAGATGGTCGAATACCTGCGGGATCCATCCCGGTTTCAGTCCCTGGGCGGAGAGCTGCCCAAAGGGGTTCTGTTGGTCGGCCCCCCGGGAACCGGCAAGACCCTCATGGCCCGTGCGGTGGCCGGAGAAGCCGCGGTTCCCTTTTACAGCATCAGCGGGTCGGAATTCATCGAGATGTTCGTCGGCGTCGGGGCCTCCCGGGTCAGGGATATGTTCGAGCAGGCCAAAAAAGAATCTCCCGCCATTATCTTCATCGATGAATTGGACTCCATCGGGCGGGTCCGGGGCACCGGCCTCGGCGGCGGACATGACGAACGGGAACAGACCCTGAACCAGATTCTGTCGGAGATGGACGGGTTTTCTCCCACCGAATCGCTCGTGGTCATGGCGGCGACCAACCGCCCCGACGTGCTGGACCCAGCCCTTGTCCGTCCGGGGCGCTTCGATCGGCAGATCCAGGTGGACCTGCCCCAGAAAAGCGCCCGGGAAAAGATCCTGGCGCTGCATGCCGCAGAGGTGCCCCTGGACGACGACGTCGATTTGGGTGCGGTAGCGGGGCTGACCGTCGGCTTTTCCGGAGCCGATCTGAAAAACCTGGTGAACGAAGCGGCCCTGTTGGCGGCAAGAAAGGAAAAGCAAAAGGTCGGGCAGGAAGATTTCCAGCAGGGCCGCGACAAGATCCTGATGGGCGTTGAACGCGAAGACCGGCTCGACGGCGACGAGAAGAAGGTCGTCGCCTATCACGAGGCCGGCCATGCCCTGGTGGCCAAACTGCTTCCCGACGCCGACCCCCTTCAAAAAGTGACCATCATCCCCCGGGGCCGCTCCCTGGGGGCCACCGAACAGATCCCGGAAGAAGACCGGCACAACCTGGGTCGGAAATACCTGTTGAACCGGATTCGTATCATGCTCGGCGGCCGGGCGGCGGAAAAGCTGGTCTTCAATGAGCTGACCACCGGCGCCGGAGACGACCTGAAGAAGGTCACCCAGACGGTCCGGCGGATGGTCTGCCAGTGGGGGATGAGCGAAAAATTGGGGCCCGTGACCTTTCAGCTGGGCAAATCCCACCCCTTCCTCGGCCAGGAAATGACAGAACCCCGGGATTTCAGCGAGCACACGGCCAAAATCATCGACGAGGAGGTCCGCAGGATCATCGTCAAAGGTGAGGAGACGGCCGAACAGATGCTTTCCGAAAACCGGGACCGGCTCGACCGGCTGGCCGAAGCGCTTCTGGAGCACGAGACCCTGTCCAACGAGGAGATCAACGATCTTCTGGGTATGGAGAACTGAGCCCTGGACGATCCGGCCGATCCCACCGTCAAAACAGGAGGGCCTGTGGTTTCGAATACATGATGGACCGTATTGTGGTCGGTCGCATGCTCCGGGTAAAAGAACGTAATGATGAAGTTGTCGGCCTCCGGCGAAGGTCACCTGGAGCTTTCTGGAGAACCGCATTTGGTTTTTTTTGGCCCTGGACCTTGTTTTGGTCATTTGAATGAAAAAGGAGGTAATCCATGAGTATCGGTGAACTGTTCCAGACCGACGACTGGAAAAACGAAAAGCATGTTCCGGTCATCGAAGCCCCGCAAAGCGCAAAAGCCGATGAGGCCTTCGATGTCACCCTCTCGGTGGGAAAGGAGATCGCCCATCCGAACACCACCGAGCACCACATCCGATGGATCCAGCTCTTTTTCAAGCCGGACGGCGACAAGTTCGCCTACCAGATCGGCAATTGGGAGTTCAGCGCCCACGGCGAATCGGTCAAAGGGGCAAACGAAGGACCGGCCACGGCCGAGCCGAAAGTATCCGCCACCTTGAGGCTGAAGACGTCCGGCACCTTGGTGGCATCCAGCTATTGCAACATCCACGGTTTGTGGGAAAACAGCACAGCGATTCAGATCGGGTAACCGATGCCAGGAAAATCGCTCAGTATGGGTAGGGGACAGGCGGCAGCAATGCCGTCTTTACCTTCACGAAGGCCGGAGGACGGTTCCCCGGTGAAAGAGCCGCCGGGGGCCCCTCCGCCGGTCAAGGAACCTCCTGACGACCGGCCGAGTCGAACGCCGCCGCCCGCGCCGGACGATCCACCGGTCAAGGAGCCGCCGGAGCCCGAACCGCCGCCGGTCAAAGAACCCCCGGCTGAACCGGAGTCTGCGCCATGAATATTTGCATGTTCACCAATACTTATCTGCCCCACGTCGGCGGGGTGGCCCGATCGGTATCCGTGCTGGAGAAGGACCTGCGAAACCTCGGCCACCAGGTGCTGGTGGTGGCCCCGGAATATTCGGAAAAAGAGGCGGCGTCGGAGAACGCCGATGAAAAAAAGGATCGGGAGACGGAGCCGGAGGCGGAGGGGGTTCTTCGGCTGCCGGCGATCCAGAATTTCAACGGGAGCGACTTCTCGCTTCGAATTCCGATGCCGTTTTTCGTTTCGGAAAAAGTCGACGCGTTCGCACCGGACCTGATCCACAGCCACCATCCCTATCTGCTCGGGGACACCGCGCTGAGAACGGCTCAGCGGATCGGACTGCCGGTGGTTTTCACCCACCACACCCGCTACGAACAGTATGTGCACCACGTCACGGAAGACCTGGAAACCCTGCGAAAGTTTGCACAGAATCTGGCCACCGAGTATGCCAATCTATGCTCCTGCGTGATTGCCCCGAGTCGGAGCATTGCAGAGCTGATCCGATCGAGGGGCGTGGACCGGCCGATTCACGTCATTCCCACCGGCGTCGATCTGGACTTTTTTTCAGCCGGGCGCGGAAAGCAGTTCCGGCGCAGAAAAGACATCCCGGCAGACGCACCGGTGGTGGGTCATGTTGGGCGGCTGGCCCCAGAAAAGAACCTGTCCTATCTGGCCGAGGCCGCCGCCCGATTTCTCGAAAAAAATGCCGACAGCCGGTTTCTCGTGGTGGGGGAGGGGCCCAGCGAGAAAAACATCCGGGACGCGTTTGAAGACGGTCTCGAAGATCGGCTCGTCATGGCTGGAAGGTTAAGCGGACAGGAGCTGAGCGACGCCTATGCCGCCATGGACCTGTTTGCCTTTTCTTCCCAGTCCGAAACCCAGGGAATGGTCGTGGCAGAAGCCATGGCCGCGGCAAAGCCGGTGGTCGCCCTGGATGCGCCCGGCGTCCGGGAAATGATCGAAGACGGAAAAAACGGGCGTCTTCTGCCGGCGGATGTGTCGGTGGGGTCGTTTTCAGAGGTGCTGGCTCAGCTTCTGGAAGATTCCGGGCTGCTGGAGACCATGTCCGGGCAAGCGCGACAAACGGCCGAGTCGGTGAGCCGGGAAAACTGCGCACGGAAAGTGGTCTCCCTCTATGAATCGGTGCGCAAGCAGGAGCGCCGCCGGAGAAAGGATTTTTCCGGCCTTGACGACCTGTTCCATCGCCTTCAATCCGAATGGGAGCTGGTTTCCGGAAAGTTTGCCGCCCTGAAAAAGGCTGTGGACGAAGATGTTTTTGAGCGGTGAAGGCAATCCGGCGCCGGATCGAGGTAAAGTAGATCCGCTCGCGCCTTTGCAGCGAGATAAGATGTCTGAATACGGAAACCGGCAGGCAAAAAATCCCAAGCACCAAATCTCAAACAAATTCCAAATTCCAAGCACCAAATTCCAAACAAAATACCTTAGAAAGGCTTTTGTCCTTGTTTGGATATTGTGATTTGGTGCTTGGTGCTTGTTTGAAATTTGGGATTTGGTGCTTGGGATTTGAAAAGTTTACTCCCTGCCGCATTTGGCTTCCGTTCGGGCGAAGTTTCACATAAGCCCCGCTGCTGACCGCGAGGCGATCAGTTTGATCAAACGTGAAACTTCTCAGGCCGTCATTCCGGGCTTGACCCGGAATCCAGGTATTTCTGGATCCCGGCTCGAAGTTTATCCCGCACTTGATGCGGGGCTTCGCTACGGCCGGG
>JAIPEL010000056.1 GCA_021737185.1 Desulfobacterales bacterium
TGCCGGTGGAGGGACGCGCTCTGTCGCGTCCGTGTTGCCAGCAATGACCCAATACCGGCCACGACGGAGCGTGGCCCTCCAACCTCCAAAACCCAAGGCGGGGACAGGTCGGTTATTGCCGCCGGCCTCGGTCGAAGTTTCACATAAGACGACAGATGACAGATGACAGAAAGCGGGAAAGATTTAGAATTTAGAATTGCGAATTTAGAATTTGAAGGAATAAAATCGCGCAAGCGATTTTATTCCTCCAGGATCATGCATTTTTCCGGCTTGAAATAAAGAAGGATTTCTTCGCCTTCTTGCTGAGGCAGATGATGAGGCACCTGCACGCGGATCGGCGTACCGTCGACATCGACGAAGAAATAAAGAAAGTTTCCCAGGTAGGCCTTATGGGCGATGGTGCCTTTGAACTGGTTTTCCCGGTCCGGACGTGCCTCTAAAATCACTTCCACGTCTTCGGGCCGGATCGAAGCAAAGACGTCCTTTCCCGGCGTCGTGTCGATATCACCGACCGATGTGCAGATCATTCGGTCCGTGAAGCCGGTTTTCACATGCACGGTACCGGTGCCCGAAACCGCCTCGACAATGCTTCCCGGAATAAAATTCATGGTGCCGATAAAATCGGCGACGAATCGATTGGCTGGTTTGTCATAAATCTCTTCCGCCGTGCCGACCTGCACCACGTCTCCTGCGTTCATCACGGCGATCCGATCGGAAATCACCATGGCTTCGGCCTGGTCGTGGGTGACATAGACCGCGGTTATCCCCATACGTCTGACCAGGCTCTTGATCTCGAAGCGCATCTTCTCCCGGAGCTTGGCATCCAGGTTGCTGAGCGGTTCATCCAAGAGGAGCACTTTCGGATTTCTCACCAGCGCCCGGGCAAGCGCCACTCTTTGCTGCTGGCCTCCGCTCAACTGGGCGGGATACCGATCCTCCAGCCCCTCCAGCCCCACCAGGCCGAGCACCTTCCCGGCCCGATCACGGATCTCTTCTTTGCCGATTTTCTGAAGCTTCATCCCGTAGACGACGTTGTTGAACACCCGCATGTGCGGCCAGACCGCGTAGTTTTGAAAAACCATGCCGATTCCCCGTTCGGCCGGGGGAACAAACCCCTTTGAAAGCATCGGCCTGCCGTCGATGACGATGTCTCCCCCCTCGGGCCTTTCCAGTCCGGCGATACACCGCAGGGTGGTGGTCTTTCCGCATCCGCTGGGACCGAGCAGCGTCAGCATCTCTCCTTGCTGCACCTCCAGGTCGATGTGGTTGACAGCCACCACCTTTTTAAAGGTCTTGAACAGATCCCGGATATCGATATAAGCCATTGAACTCCCCTTCTGGAGTCACACCGATTGTTTGTTTCCACCGGATTGGCATGGCAAATCGGCGCCATGAACAAACCGAGGTCAGATGTCCGATGTCAGAAGTCGGATGTCCGATGTCCGATGTGGGAAAGGGCTGGATCTCAGCCCCGCCTCCCCGCTTTTCCTGCGCGTTTCAGAACCAGGGAGGCGCCTTCACCCTCAGCATTACCTCTGCTGCCGCAGAGAACATTGGGCGGCCAGCCGGGCGCATGACAAGAGGATCTCCTATCCCGTGTCGTGAAAGTGAGCCGACCGGGTTGACCCATTCCTGTCGATATTGACTTTTTATCATAGCGGCGAAGCCGCGTTCTATAAAAGCGCGAAGCGATTTTATTTTACGTGCCTCCCGGGCCCCAGGCCGCCTTCATGATCCCCCCGCCGATTCTGGAAATGATCAACAGCAGGACGAAGGTGATCATGATCATCAAAAACGCCATGGCCGCTGCGATGCCAAACTCCATTCCGCGGTGCCAGTTCAGGTAAATGCCGATGGGCAGGGTTTCCCATCCTCCCCGATACAGGAAGATGGCGGTTGAAATCTCCTGAAAGGCCATGATGAAAAACATGACGACGCCCACCAGCACTCCTTTGAGCAGCAGTGGAAGGGAAATGTAAAAAAAGGTCTTGACCTTGCCCACCCCGGACACTTCCGAGGCCTCCTCCAGGGAGCTGTCCAATTGAAGATAGGACGAGTGGGCCATCCGCAGAAAATACGGAAGCCGACGGGCAAACAGGGCAAGCGGCATGATGATCCAGTACTTGGCCAGGGGAATCCCCTCCCAGAAGCCGAGCAGATAGCTCACCCCGATCGCCATCCCCGGAAACGCCAGCATCAGGGTGATGACAAAATCAAGGGCGTTTTTCCCCGGCACCCGGGTGCGAACGATGATATAAGCCGCCGGCAGGCCGAAGCTGATGCCGAACAAAAGCGCAACCCCGCTGAAGACGAACGAGTTTTGAATCAGCAGGGGCGACTCCAAAAGAATCAGCCTGAAGTTATCCAGGGTCCAGTAAGTGGGAAACGGCTCTAAAACCCACCGCCGGGAAAAGGCGGCCAGGCCCAGGACAATGGGTATCACCAGGACCAGGGCTGCAATAAAAAACATATACAGGTACGAACTCGCCTGCACCAGCGGGCTCGGCTCGATCACCCTTCCTTCGGATGTGGTGCCCTTGGACAGGCCGGTGTACTTTTTTCGCTCGACCCACCACCGGGCGAGCAAAAAGATGGAAATGCAGACCAGCGAAGAGATGACCACCGCCACAATCCCCATGTACTTCCGGTGCATGTCGGTAAAATGATAAGCGATGTTGATGTAGGCCACCGAGGGAAGAAAATCGACTTGGCCCAGGATCAGGGGCGTCAGCCAGTCTGTGAAGGGCCACAAAAAAACGATCACCGCGCCGGCCAGATAGCTCGGCGTGCACAGGGGCAGCGTTACGGTGATAAACCGTCTGAACCCGCTCGCCCCTTCGACTTCGGCAGCCTCTTCAAAGCAGGGGTCGATGTTGGTAAAGCCGGCGGACAGACTCAACACGATAAACGGGAGCATGTGAAGCGACTGGATGAACACCAGCCCGTGAAGCCCGTAGATGAAATTGATCGGCGCTTCGATCAGCCCGGCGTCCATCAGCAGGAGGTTCACCGTACCGAACCTGCCAAAGAAGATAATAAAGGCAAACACGCCGGCGTAGGCGGGCAGCACGATCGGCAGCAGGATCAGGGCCGTGAACACGGTTTTTCCCCACTGCCGGTATCTTGCAAGGATGTAGGCCAGGGGGATTCCGAAAACGGTCGTGGTCAGCAGCACCAGGGAACTCAGCACGAGGGTATTGGCAAAGGTCTTCAGATAATAGGTATCGTGGAAAAACTCGAGGTAGTTTCCCAGTCCCCAGGCGCCGGTAGCCTCGATCTTGGCGCTTTCCACCACCAGGATCGACAGCGGATAAAGCACCAGCAACCCGATAATGCCCCACAAAAACGCCGCCAGCAAGACTTGGCCTCGACTCATACCGGTCCTTTCCCGCCCGCAATTCGATGCCCGGGCAGGGGATTACCTGCCCGGGCATCGCGCATGTCATCACTGCCCCCCCCGCAACGCATTGGTATAATTTCTTTAGGGCTTCGTGTTGCGATAGTGTAGCGGTTTTGCAAATCCGAAATCCGAATGACCCAATGAACAAAACCGTGCAGAGCTCTGCGATGATCTTGTTTCGAATTTTGGTCATTCGTGCTTGTTTCGTGCTTCGTGCTTCGGATTTCGGACTTTCTATTATGGTTCTACCAAAAGCGCCCGCGCCTTGGATGCCGCCAGGCGCGCCGCGGCATAGGCCCCGTCGTATTCAAAGAGTTCTCTTGCCTCCTTGATTTTCGCCGCAGCCTTTGCCACGTCCATCTTCTGGTCTTTTGCCGCTTCCACCTCGCCTTCGACCTCCTCGATCAGGATCAGGCTGTTTTTGAGTTCGTTCCACTTCCGGTATATCTCGTATTCGTAATAACGGTTGACGTCGTCCCATCGCTTGGTGGCCAAGTCGAGGTCATACTCGATGAACCCGACATCCAGATCCCAGAAAGAATCGACCCCGACGGCTTTTTTGGCGTGGGTCGCCATTTCGACGCCTTCTTTTTCCCATTCAGAGAACTTGATGTCCATTCGGGCGGCAAAATACCCGCCGTTGAGCACAGCCTTCTGGCCCTCCATGGAAAACAGCCAATCGAGAAAGATTTTGCCCACTTTTTCATTGGGCGCATTTTTCAGCAGCGCCACCGCCTCCGGTACCAGAATGGTCTTGTCCGGAAGCAGGTCCGACACCGGGTAGCCGTCCCGGCGGGCGACCATGGCGTTCATTTGGGGCTGGGCCACGCCGATGGGAATCTCGCCGCGGTTGACGATGTGGGTCGTATCGGTGCTGCCGGTGGAAAACCGGGGAAGCTGGGCCGCCAGCAGGCGCAGGTAGGCCCATCCTTCCTTTTCTCCCATGGCCTGCAAAATGATTTCCACGGTTTCATGCATGGTGCCCGAGGCATAGGGAAGGGTGTGGACCACGTTTCCGCGGTAAATCGGGTTGACCATGTCTTGCCAGGTTTTCGGCGGCGGCAGTTTGAGTCTATCGAGCACCTTTTGGTTGTAGAGGTTGGTGACGATCCATGGGGCAAAGCAGGTCCAGTAGTATTTCTGATCTTTGACTTTCATGCCGTGCCAGTCCGAGGGCACCTGGTCCCAGTCCTTTGGCTGGTAAGGAACGATGAGCCCCTGCTGCTTCAAGACCTCGTGAGCCGGCGCTCCGGCACCCAGAAAAATATCCGCATCCGGCTTTCCGCCCCATGCCCGGACCTTGTCCACGCAAACCGGCCACCCCCCCGGCCGGATAAAGGTGATCTCCACCTCCTTGCCGTAGGTCTTCTGGTAGTAGTCCTTGAACTCCTTGGTCAGACTTTCGGAAAGCTCCTTGTATACGGGCCCGACCCAGCCGATTTTGTCTGCGGCCTGAGCCTGGGCGCCGATGAGCGGCAGAAGAAAAATCGCCGCAGCAACGATAGCCGTAAGACCTCGCCACAAAATTTTTTTCTTCATCGTTCTCCCCCTTTCCGGTGCCAAGATCAAAGTAAGGAACAGCGAAATTTCTCTCCAATCGCCCCTGGTGCATACGCTTCGGCTCGGGGCTGGTCTGCCGTCTCACCCGATCCTTTTTCACCCCCTTTCATCGATTCGCTGATGTTTTCAGCAGCGGTCATCTCATTGCAGACAAAAAAAGCCGGGCGGCCTCTTTTTCTGAGGCGACCTGGCTTCTGTCGGGTTCAATGCGTCATTCCGAATCGATTCGGCTTCCAACTTCGACAACCCTCTCCGACGAGGATTCGACAATCGGTCCATTTCCTGCCTCCGGTATTGGCAGGTTCACATTTGGGCTTCCCTGAAGTTGGCTTCTTTGCAAATCACCCGATATCACTATAAGCATATGTCCAAAATGAATTCAAGATCCACCGACAAAGATTGGTTCTATATAGCCCCTGAAAAATGTGAAGGCAACCTTGTAAAGGGCTGCCTGACAATCTAGGGTATTTTTATGGAAATTCTGCATTTCCGATGCAGTTCACCCCGTAATTGATACGGGGCGGAAATGACGGAAAACGGGAAATTCGGACCTTTTGTCAAAACCATCAACCCTGAACCTCTGAACCTTCGAACCCCGAACCCTGAACCTTCGAACCCCGAACCCTGAACCCATCATCAAAGGAGGTATCACCGTGGCAAACGACGACCGTAAGTTTACGACAAACGATGCGGGCAATCCCGTGTCCAGCGACGAGTTCTCCCTCACTGTGGGGGCCGACGGCCCTGTTCTGCTGCAGGACCACTACCTGATGGAGCAGATGGCCAACTTCAACCGGGAGATGATTCCGGACCGCCAGCCCCATGCGAAGGGCTCGGGGGCCTTCGGACACTTCGAGGTGAGCGCCGACGTCAGCGCCTACACCAAGGCGGCGCTGTTCCAACCGGGCACGAAGACCGAGGTGCTGGCCCGGTTTTCCACGGTGGCCGGCGAGAGCGGCAGCCCCGACACCTGGCGGGACGTGCGCGGCTTTGCGCTCAAGTTCTACACCACCGAGGGCAACTACGACATGGTAGGGAACAATACGCCGGTGTTCTTCGTTCGCGACCCGATGAAGTTTCAGCACTTCATCCATTCGCAGAAGCGCCGTGCGGACAGCGGCTTGCGCGACCACGACATGCAGTGGGACTTCTGGAGCCTGTCTCCCGAAACGGCCCATCAGGTCACCATACTGATGAGCGATCGCGGCGTCCCCAAAAGCTACCGGCACATGAACGGCTACACGAGCCACACCTACATGTGGGTCAATGCCGAAGGCGAGCGCTTCTGGGTGAAATACCACTTCAAGACCGACCAGGGCATCGACTTTCTCCCCCAGGAAGAGGCCGACCGGATTGCCGGCGAGGACGCCGACTACCACCGCCGCGATCTGTCCGACGCGATCAAACGCGGCAACTACCCGAGCTGGACGCTGAAGGTGCAGATCATGCCCTTTAAAGAGGCCGAAAACTACCGGTTCAACCCGTTTGATCTGACCAAGGTCTGGCCCCACGGCGACTACCCCCTTCAGGAAGTGGGCCGGCTCACCCTGAACCGCAATCCCAGCGATTTTCACACCGAGATCGAGCAGGCGGCGTTCGAGCCGAACAGCTTCGTCCCCGGGATCGGTCCGAGCCCGGACAAGATGCTCCTCGCCCGCCTGGTTTCCTACGCCGACGCCCACCGGGCGCGCCTGGGCGTCAACTACAAGCACATCCCGGTCAACCGGCCGAAAAGCCCGGTGCACAGCTACAGCAAAGGCGGTAAGATGCGGATCGAGAACGTCTCCGATCCGGTCTATGCGCCCAACTCGAAAGGCGGCCCCAAGGCCGACCCCGAGCGCTATCCCGAGGATGCCGTCTGGAGTGCCAGCGGCGATTTCATCCGCGCCGCCTACACCAAGCGCAAGGATGATGACGACTTTGGCCAGCCCGGCACCCTGGTACGAGAGGTCATGGACGACGCCCAGCGCGACCGGCTGGTGTCCAACGTGGTGGGGCACCTGAAAAAAGGCGTGTCCGAACCGGTCCTGGAGCGTGCGCTGGAGTACTGGCGCAACATCGACAAGGCGGTCGGCGACCGCATCGCCAATGGCGTGAAGGCAAGCTGATCGACGCGTGAATAAAGACCCGGGCCCTGAGGACCCGCCTTTGAGTTAAGCCTGGAGGGCATGAATCTCTATGGTTCCCTTAAATCCGAAATTCGAATATCGAAATTCGAAACAAATCCTAATGACCAAAATTCGAATGGTCAAAACAACTGCAGCTTTCCAGAGATTGCATTCGCCCTTGTTTTGGTCATTCGGTCATTCGAATTTCGAATTTGTTTCGTATTTCGGATTTCGTGCTTCGAATTTTTTCGCTTCAGGCTGAAAGGCAGAGCCAATTGCCTCTGACCTGGTCCTGAGGACCAGGATTGTGAAACTGCATTAAAGCGAGGTCCGCTTACGCGGCCTCGCGCTTCTTTTTTGAAAATGATACCGTATGTCCTTCTTGTCGTCTTATGGATCACCTGGTGCACGCTGCACAGCGCCCTGATTTCTTTGTCGGTGACCGAACCGCTGCGCAGGAAATTTCCACGGGCTTTTCGCTATTATCGAATTTTTTACAACCTCCTTGCCGCCGCCACGCTTTTACCGGTGTTGATCTATACGTTCTCCCTGCAGGGCACACCGTTTTTCAGGTGGGCGGGGCCGTGGCGGATCGTGCAGATCTTTCTGGCCGGCAGCGCCCTGTTCCTTTTTGCCGCCGGGGCCCGGCGCTATGATTTTTTGCAGTTTCTCGGGCTTCGCCAGATCAAAGACGAAAAGTCCTGCAGCGTGCTCACCGACGACTGCTCCCTGGACACCACCGGAATCCTTTCAGCAGTCCGCCACCCGTGGTACGCCGGCGGCATTCTCATCGTCTGGGCCCGGCCCCTGGATACAACGGCGGTTTTGACCAACCTGGTGATTACCGGCTATTTCATCGTGGGAGCGTTTTTAGAGGAGCGAAAGCTCAAATTGCAGTTCGGGCAGGCCTACGAAGACTACCGCGGGCAAGTGTCGATGTTTTTTCCTCTAAAATGGTGGCGAAACAAGATATTCTCCCGAAACAACGGTTAAAAACCGCAGCATCATAACTACTTCTTCGTCCGACAAGCAGCGCGACACACTTTTGCCGCAAGCCTTGCATGGAACACCCTATATTGCTATACACATTTTGCGACTAACTATTTGCGTATTATTTTTTCCCCAGAATTGTTATTCACGCGTGGTGTATTTTGGACAATCCCTTCAACTATACGGGCGTGGTCACCGGCAAGGCATTTTACAACCGGCAAAAGGAGATTGCGGACCTTCTCCGGTTTCTACACGCCGGACAGAATGTCCTGCTTTACTCTCACCACCGATACGGCAAGACCTCTCTGCTTCACCGGGTTTTCGAAAAATTGACGGCCGGCAGACCCAAAACGGCAGGAATCCACGTGGATCTTTACGGAACCGTATCGGAAAAGGAACATCCCTTGCTCCCGCCCTCATCTCCAACATCGTCGGCCGGTGTGAGAACCACCCGATGTATGTGCAGCAGTTTCTCTTTCATCTCTGGTCATGCTCTCGGCCGGCGGAAGACGATCTGGACCGGATCGAAGCGGAGATCCTGCGCCGCAACCGCAACGGGTATTACAATATTTGGGAGAGTCTAACCCTCAACCAGAAAAAGGCCCTAAAGCTATTGGCCGCCACCGGCGGCAGTCAGATGTACAACGCAGAATCCCTCCAACAGGTCGGATTCAAATCCGGCTCCCAGCTCAAGCGCGCCCTGAATGTCCTTACCGCCCGCGATATCCTGGAAAAAAACGGCGTCTACCGTATCCAGGATGTGCTCTTTGGCCGCTGGGTGGCACAGCTTTCCTGACGGAATGTCGCCTCGGCGCCGGGTGAAAAATCGCAAAGCATGTCGAGAGGTCATCCATTGCAAAGCGGATAATGGCAGGCCGCCTGACGGCAAGGGCCGACGGTTTCCAGGGACGGTTCTATTTCGGCGCAGCGGGCGCGGGCAACGGGGCATCGGGTGTGAAACCGGCACCCGGAAGGCGGATCGATGGAAGAGGGAAGGTCTGCCGCCGCTGCCCTCATTTCCGGCCGGGACAGGGGAGCGCCAGGCATGGGGATCGCGTTGATCAGCACGGCCGTATAAGGATGGGCCGGTTGCCGGTATAGCGCTTCGGTCGGGGCCGTTTCGCACAATTTGCCCAGATACATCACGGCAACGCGGTCGCACACGTTTTTCACCACCGCCATGTCATGGGAGATAAACAAAATGGTGAGCCCGTGGCGGATTCGAACCCGCTCCAGCAGATTGAGGATCTGTGCCTGGATCGAGACGTCCAGCGAAGAGACCGGTTCGTCGCAGATCAGAAGCCCGGGCTCGGTCATGAGTGCCCGGGCGAACTGAACGCGCTGGCACTGGCCGCCGGAAAGCTGGAAAGGCCTGTGGCCGAACAGCGCCGGATCGAGGCCCACGGCGGACATCATCTCCCGCGCCCTTTTATTGCGCTTTTCCTTCGGCACCTTGCCGGCCACGCGCAGCGGCATGGCGATGGTCTCGCCCACCTTTCTTCGGGGATTCAGGGCGGCCACTGAATCCTGGAAAATCATCTGCAGCCGGGGACGCAATTGGCGCAGCCGCAACCGGTCGACCCGGGTCAGATCCTCCCCGAAAAACATGACCCTGCCCGATGTGGGAGGGGGAAGCTGCATGACGGCTCGTGCGATGGACGACTTGCCGCAGCCGGATTCCCCAACCAAGCCCAATGTCTCGCCCTGTATCATCTCGAAGCTGGCATCCGAAACGGCCTGGATGCGCCGCCGGCGCCCCGCCTCATAGATCACTTCCAGGCTCCGGATTTCTAGAACGGGTGCCGGCTCGGTCATGGGGCGGGCTCCTGGATCGGATTCCAGCAGGCATACCAATGTCGGCCGGATCGATCCGACCGCATCGGCGGAGTCCGGGCGCGGCATTTTTCTATTGCCCGGTCGCAGCGGGGGGCGAACGCGCAACCGTAAATCGCTCCGGCCGGACCGGGGGGCCGGCCTTCGATGGCGTGAAGCGGGGCGTGGGGAGGGCGGTCCATCTTCGGGATCGCATCGACCAGGGCACGGGTATAGGGGACCCGCATATGGGTGAACAGAGCCCCGGCCGAGATCCGTTCGACGATCCTTCCCGCGTACATCACGGCGACCTCATGGGTCCGCGTGGCCGCGACCCTGAGATCGTGGGTCACCAGGATCATGCCCGTTTTACTTCCGGCCTGCACTCGCATCAGCAGATCGAGAATGGCCGCCTGCACCGTGACATCCAGTGCGGTTGTCGGTTCGTCGGCGATCAGAAGCTTCGGCCCGCAGGAAAGGGCGATGGCGATGGCCACTCGCTGCCTCATTCCACCCGACATCTGGTGCGGATAATGGTCCACCCGCTGTTCAGCGCCGGAAACGCCCACGGAATGAAGCAGTTCAACGGCCCGGGACCGTGCCTTGCGGGCCGTCATTCCCAGGTGGTGGACGAGGGGTTCGCAAATCTGCCGTCCGATGGTCATCACCGGGTTCAAGGAGGAAAGCGGATCCTGAAAAATCATGGCGATGCCCGCGGCCCGAACCTTGTTCAGCGAACTTTCCGACAACCGAAAAAGATCCTTCCCATCAAAGAACGCCTTCGCGTCTGGAGCGACAGCGGCACAGCCCGGCAGCAGGCCCAGCAGGGAGCGGCACAACAGCGTCTTGCCGCACCCGGATTCACCCACGATCCCCAGGGTCTCCCCCTGTTTCAGGCGAAAAGAGACGGCGTCCACGACACGGACGACCCTCCCCTCGTTTTGAAGAAGGACCCCAAGGTTTTCCACCCGAAGAAGGGGGGCTTGCACAGCATCTTTTGAAGCCGTCACAATTGCTCCTCTTTCGGATGGACGGCCCGGCGCAGGCAATCGCCCATGATGTTGAACGAAAGAACGGTAAGAAACATGACCATCGCCGGGATCAGACTGACATGGGGCGCTTTGTCGAGGACCTCTTTTCCCTCGGCGATCATCGCCCCCCAGCTCGGGGTCGGCGCCGGAACCCCGAGGCCCAGAAAGCTCAAGGCCCCTTCGGCGACGATCATGTAAGATACCACCAACAGTGCGTAGACGATCATGGGCCAGATGACATTGGGCAGAATCTCCTGCACCAGGATGCCGATATCGCTCTGCCCGAGCATGCGTGCACTCTGGACGAACTCGAGCCGGGCGCAGCGGAGGGTGTTGGCGCGAGCCACCCGTGTAAAGGCGGGTATGGTCAGCAATCCCAATGCCAGGATGATGTGATCGAGGCCGGGGCCCAGGATGAACGTGATCGCGAGCAGAAAAACCAACCCGGGAAACGCCAGAATGACATCCATCACTGCCACGATGACCGCTTCTGTCCGGCCGCGGTAAAATCCGGCCATCATGCCGAGAAGGCCGCCGATCACCATGCCGATACAGGGAGTGACCAGTCCGATGGCCAGGGAAGTTCGGGCGCCGAAAATCAGCCGTGCAAGAATATCACGACCCATGGTATCGGTGCCGAGCAGGGAGACCTTCTTCATTTCGACCGGCCGGCCCCCGCCCGGGATCTCGGCATGGATTTCGGTTCCCGGGGGTGCTGCCGGGCTTTCCCAATTCATATGGTCGTATTCGGCAAGAGGCCACAAATCCGCCGTGACGGCGAAAAAAATGACGCAAACAAGCCATATCGCCGAAAGCCAGAATGATTCGCCCAGGGCTTCGGAAAAAGACTTTCTCCCGGCGGCGGGCGGAATTTCCGAAGGAGGGTTCATCGGATATGGGGTGCAGTCAGCCATCCGCCCCCCCCGCGGCGAATTCTGGGATCCAAGAGAGTGTAAGAAATATCGACTAAAAAATTTACCGCCACGTATGCGACGGCGATGAATAGAATGCACCCCTGAACAACGATAATGTCCCGGCTGAAAATGGCCCCGATCAGCAAACGGCCGATGCCCGGCAGCGCGAAGATCGTCTCGACGATCAGCGCCCCGCCGATCAGATGACCGACCTGAATACCGAACAAGGTGACCAGGGTGAACAGCGACGGCCGGAGGGCATGTCGGAATAAAATGGTATGGGTGGGAAGCCCCTTGGAGCGGGCCATCAGGATATAATCTTCGTGAAGGGTGTCGATCATGTCGCTCCGCAGAACCCGCATCAACGGCACCCATTCGACCAGGGCGATGCTGAGGGCCGGCAGCAGCATCGATCGGATGTTGGCAACCGGATCCGCGGACAGCGGCACATAACCGGTCGCCGGAAGCCACCCGAGCTTCAAGGCAAACAGGTAAATCAGCACCAGGGCCATCACGAAGACCGGAATCGACATGACGGCAAATGAAGTCGAGCCCAGGATTCTGTCGATACAGGAACGGGGCCGGTACCCGCTGTAAATTCCTGCGGGAACCGATAGAACCAGGGCGATCAGCTGGGCGGCGATCATCAGCTCGATGGTCACGGGAAGCCGGGCCATAATCGCCTCCCGGACCGGTTCCCGGGTAAGGTAAGAAACGCCGAGATCGCCCCGGGCCACATCGGCCAGCCAGTTCATGTACCGGAGGACAAGACTTCGGTTGAGCCCGAGCTCCTCCCGGATCGCCTGAACATCTTCGAGGGTCGCCGTATCGCCGGCGATCTGGTAGGCGGCGTCGCCGGGCAGCAGGTCAACCATCAAAAAGGTGACCGACGACGCTGCAAACACCACCAAAAACAGATGCAGGGCTCTTTTCCCCAAGGCGCTCACTTTTTCCACCGCCTCGATCGGAAAGTGAAATGCTTACAAAAACAGGACAGCAATTTTATCGAACGGATCCCTCTGCCATGTCAACGGCGTTATTCGGGCTGCCGGTCCAGCCAAAGATCCGACAGGGCAAAGATCCCGTTCTGGAAACGTGAGCTTCCCTTGACCTCCTGTTTGGCCAGAACGTGAAACCGCCGGCCGCCCCGGTAGATCAGCGGCACATCTTCATTGATCCGACTGGCGATTTCACAAAGGAGTGCATTTCTTCTGGCCTGATCGGTCTCTGTATTCTGTTCGACGAGGAGCCGGTCCATCTCTTCTGAGCGATATCCGGACCAGTTCCGCCGGCTTTTGGAATGGAAGGCGGAATAGAGGCTGGGGCCCTGATCCCGGTAGGAAGGAATCCGCCAAGTCGACACCTGGTATTGGCCCGTGACGACTTTTTTGACTACAGGGCCGAAGCTCATTCCCACCGGGTTCACGGTCACTCCGATCTGCTTGGCAAACTGTTGCAGAAGTTCGCCCTGCTCTCTTCCCCTTTTGGTGTTGGAATGCAGGCATTCGATTTCCACCGGCTTGCCGTAGGCGGCAATCAACTCCCGGGCCTTTTCGTAATCGTGGGCACGATAGCCCACATCGCCGCATCGGGTATCGACGCCGAAGGGGTGTTCGACGAAAGGGATGCAGTCCTGATAGCTCAATGTGACGCAGACCTGCTGGTTCCAGGCATGGGCCAGCGCCCGGCGGACAAGGGGGTCGTCCAACGGAGGCTTGGCAGTGTTGAGAATAAAAATTTCAGCCCCGGTCCCCTCGCTTACGTAATGGACCATGCGCTCGTCTTTTTCGGCCTTTTCAATGGTTCCGCCGCGATCGGTCCAGATCATGTCCGTCTGACCGGATTCGAGACTCGCGTATCGGGTCTGGTGATCCGGCATCGGTTTGAAGACAATCCCGTCCAGATGCGGCTTTCCCGGTTTCCAGTATCCGGGATTGCGCACGAGGACGAAACGGTCCCCGGACAGCCATTCTTTGAACATGAACGGGCCGGTTCCGACCGGCGCCCGGCTCTGCTTGTCTTCTGCAACGGCTTTGGGCGACGGGATAAAGGGCGCCAGGGTTCTACCGTCGCACAAGGTCTCCAGGAAAGGGAGCCAGGGGTGGGCAAGAACGAAACGCACGGTAAACGCATCCACCTTCTCGACCGACAGGATCGGGGTGATGGTGTCCCGGCCGCTGAAGCGGTTTTCCGGCTTCAAGAGCCGCGCCCAGTGGGCCACAACCGCGTCGGCGGTAAATGGGGTGCCGTCGTGAAATGAGACACCCTTTCGCAGCGTGATGGTCCAGACCTTCCGGTCGTCCGACAAGGCGGCCGAAAGCCCCAGCACCGGGAGCAGCTCGCCGTTTTCATCCCATTCAAAAAGCCGTTCGTGGATCACGGCGTTGGCAATCGCATCGCAGACGGCAAACCCCCTTGTTTTGAGGGCATCGAAGCCTGCGAATTCGTTTTCCGTCCCGAATACCAGCGTTCCGCCGGGTTTTGGCTCTGCGGCCCGGACCGTCATGATGAAAACAAAGGAAAGAAGGATGCATGCCGCTGCCCAAAGGCCCTTTCTCGAGTTTCTCAAGCTTGTCATGAATCGCCTCCTTTTCATTATAGGGATTGTCATATTTCGGAACCTTATTTTGACAAGCGCTATAGCGCCTCCTTTGCCGCTCCCGGCTTTCATTTTGCGCTGCAGGCTGGTTTCACTGCCCCATGGGCAAAAAAGAACATCCCCGAAACCGGCAGCTTTCGCCGCCCGTCCGAAATGACGGCACGGCCATAGTCGCGGGCAGCTTCGTTTCTTACACAGGTAAACCCGCGATTTTCCAGGAACCGTGCCATGCCGCCCGGCCGGATGCCGAACAGGATTTCCTCTCCGAATTGCTTCAGCCCTTTCCGAAGACCGGTCGCTTCGGCCAGGCGGCAAGTCCCGTCTGCCACCGAGGGGGGAAAATAGTCGAAGACGACGGAAGACCGCTCCCCGCTGCAGGCGCCGATAAACGACAAGGTTCGATCCACTGCCTCGGCAGGAAGATAGTAGCTGACCCCTTCCCAGATAAAGAGCGTCTTTGCGCTTGGATCGTAGGGGCAAGCAAAGAGTTTTTCCGCGATGGATTCCTTCTCGAAATTGATCGGCGTGAAGGTCACATGCGCCGGAAGCGACCCCATGTGCCGGCGGATCTTTTCCATCTTCACCCGCTGGGTTTCCGGGTGATCAAGCTCGAATACAGCCACGGTATCCTTTAGCTGAGGAAACCGAAGCGCCCGGGTATCGTAGCCGGCCCCGAGAACAACCAACTGCCGAAGCCCCCGGCCGATCTCCCCGGACAGGCAATCGTCGATAAAGCGCGTGCGGACCAGCACGGCCCCGCAAACGCCGGGAGCGACCCGCTCCCATCTTGCAAGAAGCTGTCTGCAGAATGAAGCAGAGGAGCCTGCCTCGGCGAGCCGGTCGGGCAGAAAAAATACGGCGAGCGGGTCGGAGAACATCCGTTCGTGCTTCGGCCGCATCGACTCGATGGCTCGCAAGGCGGCGTTATTCTCCGCAGTGGTACTCGGCTGGTCCGGTCTCATCGTTTCTCCGGGAAAAAGGTCTGCTTACCCATCCCGCAAACGGGAGGCTTCGGCGGCAAGAGAATGAACCGCTCTTGGATAGCCGATTAAAAAAACATGCGTTGCACAACACCTGTTGTTTATAATAGAAAAAAATTTGCCCGATACGCCCCGGGCTCATGGCTCTTCGGATGGATCCTCTTGCTCGACCGATTGGATAAACCCGTCATAAAGGGCCTGGTTTGCGGTCCGGAGAAAATCGAGCAGCGGCATTCCCACCTGCTCGCTCAACACCGATTTTTCCTCCCGGGGTAGCAAGATCCAGCCGTTGCTGACAAGAAACGACAGGCCGTGGATCATGAACCATCGGGCGATGCGGATCCGGTCCCTTTCGGCCTTGGATCGTCCTTTGAATCGCGGATCGGCCGAGAGTTGTTCGTCGAGTTTGTCCCAGTGCGTTCGGGCGAATTTTTTCTGAGCCTGGATGTGTTTCTCATCGTTGATGCAGCGGAATAGATGCCTCTCCTGGTCTGCAAACAGTACATATCCCAGGGCCTGGTCAAGCCATCTGTCCCCGGTCCGGTCCCGGCTGATGAATTCGACAAAATAGGTCAGGGCCTTTTTGACCACCTCCTCTTCGATATGACGCATCGATTTTAAATGGTCATAGATGGGACGGGTGGAAGCGTTCAGTTCCTTGGCGATGGCCCGTGCCGAAAGGCCCTGCCACCCTTCTCTGCGGACGACGGCAAAGGCGGCCTCTACGACGTCCTCGTAGCTGAAACGCTGTTTCGGTGGCATGAGAGTCCTCTCTGGCAGCAAGAGCGAAAATTTTAAAACAGTTGTTGCGTAACATGTGTTTTTTATCCAGTCAAGCGTCTTGACGGCACGCGGCCGGCGCCGTTTTTTCGAGCATCGCTGCCTCTGATTCTCGGGAAACGGCGCCGCGCATTGAAAACATGCCCTTTGGCCGTTGGAAGGCAACCCCTGCCTGATGGCAAGGCCGCTTTATGGCACGGATCGTGCGGTTGACAACTTTGAAGATCGTCCCAAGTTTTAATTTTTATAGGAATTGTCATATTTCCGTTCCGTTTGAGGGAACGTTATTTTGATAAGCGCTCTATTCTTTTCGAAATACTGCACAGGGAGGTGTGAACCGACATGACCCGACCGAAGAACGCCATGGAAATATTCAACCTGCTCGACAAATCCAACTGCCGAGAATGCGGAGAAAAGACATGTCTGGCCTTCGCCGGCGCCGTTTTCCAGGGCAGACGCAGCCTCGATGAATGCCCGAAGCTGGATGCGGATACCGTGCAGCGGTATTCGGGAAAAGGGAAAGCCGAAAATCCTGCCGACGCCGAGCGGGAAGCCTACCTGCAAAAGCTCAAAGAAGAGGCAAAACGCCTCGACTTTGCCGAGGCGGCCGAGCGCACCGGCGGTCAGGTGCAAAACGGCCGGCTCACGGTGAAGATACTCGGAAAGGACTTCAGCATCGATAAAAACGGGAAGCTTATCGCCGATATCCATGTCAATCCCTGGGTGGCCGCCCCCTTTTTAAGCTACGTGCTCTATGGCAAGGGAATACCGCCTACCGGAAACTGGGTTCCCTTCCGGGAGCTTTCCGGCGGAAAGGAGCGCGATCCGCTGTTCCAGAAGCGGTGCGAAGAGCCGATGAAGCAGCTTGCCGACAGCAGCACGGACTTTTTCGACGACATCATCCACATGTTCAGCGGCAAACAGGTGGCAGAACAATTCGAGTCGGACGTTTCGGTGGTGCTTCATCCCCTGCCCAAGGTCCCGATCATGATCTGCTATTGGAAGCCGGAAGACGGGCTGGAATCGAGCCTGAACCTGTTCTTCGACGAAACCGCCGACGACAACCTCGACATCGGATCGGTCTTTTCCCTGGGAGCCGGACTTTCCATGATGTTCACCAAGCTCGCCCATCGCCACGGGTTTGTCGATGCGGCATCCTGAAGAAGGTGATGGTGGGTTGTCCGTCTTGACAAGGTGCCGGAGGCAGCCTATAGACGTTCTCATCCAAGGCCGACCGCCCAAAGCAACCAAACGCCCGGGGTAAAGCGGGTTCCGGGCGTTTGTGGTTTTTCCTCCCGCCCTTTTCAGAGTGGAAGCCATGGTCCGGAATGCCCTGAGCGAGTTTCTGAGCGAAAACGAACGCAAAGACATCAAGGAATACATCCAGATCCTCGTCGCCGAGGACAAGCAGTTTTTCCTTCGAAACGACATCATTTACTACTTCCGTCACTACTGCGACCTGCACGACAAAGAGCAGTCCTACCGCGAAAACTCACGATTATTCAGATTTCTGAAAAAGGTTCAGGAGCTGTTCATCCAGGGAGATCTGATTACCCTGCTCCACCGGTACGACATTGCCCGCTACCGGTATTATCGGCTCCGCATCGATGCTGAATACATGGAGGAGATCGACGTCAGGGAATTTCTCGACGCCAAGGACCGCTATGTGCTCGATCGGTCGGAGAACAGCCGTCATCTCCATCTCGATTTTCTGCCGTTTTACGAATTTTCGCCCTCGATCCGGGACACCCGTACGATCGGGCACGGCATCCGTTTTCTCAACCGCTACCTGTGCAGCAACATCTTTTCCAACCCGGACAAGTGGAATCGGAAGCTGTTCGAATTCATCAAGCTCCACCGCTACAACGAGCGCCAGTTATTGGTCAACAGCCATCAGATCGGTGATTTCAGCTCCTTTTTCCAGACCCTGGAACGGTCGGTCAAATGGCTCCAACGGCAAGACCCGGAAACTTCGTATTCAGAAGTGGAAACCGAGCTTCTGAAAAGGGGATTGGAAGTCGGTTGGGGCAATACTGTCGGCCGAATCTTAGAAACGATGCAGATGCTTATCAATCTGCTCAACGAGCCCACCGACAAAGAGTTCGAGACCTTCATATCCCGGGTCCCGATGCCCCTGATTTCAAAGATCGCCATCATCTCCCCGCACGGCTGGTTCGGCCAGACAAACGTGCTGGGCAGGCCCGATACCGGCGGTCAGGTGATCTACATCCTGGACCAGGTTCGGGCCCTGGAGCGTCACTTGAAAGAAGAGATCCGGCTGACCGGGCTCGAGGTCGATCCGAAGATCATCGTGCTGACCCGGCTCATTCCCGATGCGGAGGGGACCACCTGCGGAGAAAAAAAGGAGAAAATCTTCCAGACCGACAACGGCTGGATTCTCAGAATTCCGTTCCGCGACAAAGACTACAACGTGGTGCGCCAGTGGATTTCCCGGTTCAAGATATGGCCCTATCTGGAAGACTTTGCCGAAGATGCGGCCACCGAGCTGTCCAGCGAATTTTCCGGCCGGCCGGACCTGATCATCGGCAACTACTCGGACGGCAACATGGTGGCAACGATGCTCTCGGACCGCTTCGACGTCATCCAGTGCACCATCGCCCATGCCCTGGAAAAAACCAAGTATCTGTTCTCGGACATGTACTGGTTCGACAAGGAAGACGACTATCACTTCTCGCTCCAATTCACGGCAGATATGCTGTCGATGAACAAGTCGGATTTTATCATCACCAGCACCCACCAGGAAATCATCGGCACCGAAGATACCATGGGCCAATACGAATCGTACCAGCAGTTCACGATGCCCGGCCTTTTCCAGGTGGTCAGCGGAATCAATCTGATGGCCCCCAAGTTCAACGTCATTCCCCCGGGCGTGGAAAAAAGTCTCTACTTTCCCTACCATGAGGAAGATCGCCGGTCTGAAAGCCAAAAGAAGCACTGGGAGGAGCGGCTCTTCCATCTGAAGGCCGACGACATATTCGGAGAACTCACGGATACCAAAAAACCGCCGATCTTCACCATGGCACGGTTCGACAAGATCAAGAACATCACCGGCCTGATCGAGGCTTTCGGCCTGAGCGAAACGCTCCAGGAAACATTCAACCTGATCTTTGCCGCCGGCACCATCCACCTGGAAGACTCCCAGGATCCCGAAGAACGGGAGGAGATCGGCAAAGCGTACGAGCTGATCGATCGATTCGGTCTTTATGGGAAAATCCGCTGGCTGCCGAGCATCTCCAAGCTTGAAACCGGAGAGGTCTACCGCATCATTGCCGACCGGCAGGGGGTATTCGTCCAGCCGGCCCTCTTCGAGGCCTTCGGATTGACGATCCTGGAGGCCATGGCGTCGGGCCTGCCCACCTTCGGACCGAAGTTCGGCGGCCCCCTGGAAATCATCGAATACGGAATCAGCGGGCTGCTGCTCAACACCAGCAAGCCGGAATTCATTGCAGCCAGCCTGGAGGAATATGCCCACCAATTCGGTCAGGATCCCGACTACTGGAAAAACCTGTCTGAAAACGGCATCCGTCGAGTGGACGAGCACTTCAACTGGAGCATGTATAGCCGGCGCCTGATCAATCTGACAAAGCTGTATGGATTCTGGCGGTACTCGGTTTCGGCAAAGGGGAAAACCACCCTGGACCGGTACTGCGACCTGATGCACCATTTCCTGTTCCGGGAGCGGGCAGAAGCCATGAGGGAGGGGCTATGACGACAGCCTGGGTGGAACTGCTCGGATCCGCCGCCGGGGTGCTGACCACATTTTCCGCCGCACCGCAGCTGATCACGACCTACCGGAGCCGCGACGTGAAAAGTTTCGACCTGCGCTTTATGCTGATGCTGTTCAGCGGCCTTTTTCTGTGGGGAATCTACGGATTGCTCGTCGGTGCGGTTTCGATCATCGTCTTCAACTTCATCGGCTGCGCCCTGTGGCTCCCCCTGGTCTGGATGAAAATCCGGGAAACCGCCGGGTCCTGAGGCCGGCCTTAGTGCTCAATGGCATAATATCGGTGACGTATTGTAGGCCAACGAATATACGAGGTGCGGAGACACAGAGGGCGCAGAGAAAGCCTAAACTCTTCTCTGTGTATCCTCCGCGTTCTCAGTGACTCAGCGGTGAAACAATCGTCACAATAATTGTGCCAGCATTTACTTAGCAGGTGAGGTGAAATGCCCCGGCGACGTCCTCTCCCTCGTTTTTCATCTGGTTGAAGGTCTCCACCGCGTCGCGGGTGTTCTGGGCGATGGTCCGAATGCCGTGGTCCGAAAGCACCGAGCGAGTGACCTCCGGCACCTGCATGTTGCCGGCATAGCCGGTGCCAATGACCAGGGTGTCCGGGTTGGCGGACAACACATCTTCGATGTCCTTGCTGTCGAGACGGTGCCCGTCCCGGCGCCACCAGTTGTTTTTCACGCGCCCGTCGATGATTTTCAAATCGTTTCTGTGGGTTTTTCCCTCTACCTTCATATACATTCCGGTAGCATACTCTTCGATCATGCTCATAATCGTTCTCTCCTTTCGCAGACAATCTTCCTTTTACCCTAGCGCATAAATCGAATCGGTCAACCGAGCTTTGCGGGAAACGCTCATTAGAGCGCTTGTCAAAATAACGTTCCGATAGGGATTGTCAAACAGCCGATCTAGGACGTTGAGTTCGCGGTGCGCCAGTGCATATCAATCTCTCTCAAACGGAACGGAAATACGACAAGCCCTATAAACCCGGGCGGCGATTTGATGTTGACATTCAGCTGATTTCCGGCGATTTGAATGCCTTAGCTGTGCTGACAGCGCCTGATTCGTTTTACTCACGACTCCTGGCTGAAACAGCGGGAAGGACGCGGCTCGGCCCTGGAAGCGGACCTGGACAGGCAGCCGGCGAAAACACCACTACAGCAGGAGGAAATCATGCTCGTCGGAGTTCTAAAGGAGATCAAAGCAGAGGAAAACCGCGTATCCATGGCCCCGGCCGGGGTGGAGGTCTTGGTGCAAAACGGCCACACCGTGCTGGTGGAAAAAAACGCCGGGGCCGGAAGCGGCTTTGAAAACGAAAGGTATGTAAAGGCAGGTGCGAAAATCGTCGACTCGGCCGTTGAGATTTTCCAGCGCGCCGAAATGGTCATGCACGTCAAAGAGCCGCTGCCCGCCGAATACGATCTGATCCGGGAAGACCAGATCGTGTTCACCTACCTTCACCTGGCCGCCGCCGAGAATCTGACCCGCGCCCTGATTGAACGCCGATCGGTCAACATTGCCTATGAAACCATTCAAAAGCCCGACGGTTCTCTGCCCCTGCTCACGCCAATGAGCGAAGTGGCCGGGCGAATGGCCATCCAGCAGGGTGCCAAATATCTGGAGATGATCAACGGCGGCAGGGGGATTTTGCTCGGCGGCGTTCCCGGCGTGGATCCGGGAACCGTCCTGGTCATCGGCGGCGGGGTGGTGGGCACGAATGCGGCCAAGATGGCCTGCGGGCTTGGAGCAAAGGTCTACATCCTCGACATGAACCTGGACCGCCTCCGCTACCTGAGCGACGTCATGCCCGCCAACTGCTTTCCCCTCATGTCGAGTCCGGAAACCATCCGGGAGCTGGCCATGAAGGCCGACGTCATTGTCGGTGCGGTCCTGATCCCCGGCACCAAGGCGCCCCGGCTCGTTACCAAAGACATGCTCAAGACCATGAAACAGGGTTCGATCCTCGTGGACGTGGCCATCGATCAGGGCGGATGCTTCGAGACGTCCAAGGCCACCACCCACGCAGATCCGATATACACCATCGACGGCGTGGTTCATTACTGTGTGGCCAATATGCCCGGAGCCGTCCCCAAAACCTCCACCAAGGCCCTGACCAACGCCACCCTTCCCTATGCCGTGCAAATCGCCAACAAGGGCTGGAAGCGGGCCATGGTCGAAAATCCGGAAATCAAACTGGGGGCCAATGTCATTCAGGGAAAGGTGACGTACCGGGGCGTGGCCGACGCCTTCGGCATGGACTACACCGATATCGACACCCTCCTGTAGCTGATAGCTGTTGGCATGACCATTTTTCTATTTTGCCGGTTCACCCGATGATTCGGCATCTTTGCCGCTGGCGCGGCGTTCAAGGTTCAAGGTTTGCCGGAAGGAGTTCTATAGGAATTTTTTGGTCTTAGCCGGCCAGTTTGATCAAACGTGAAGCTTGTGTCGAAGCCCCTGCCGGTGGAGGGACGCGCGCAGTCTAGTCCGTGCTGCCGGTAACGACCAAATACCGGCCACGGCGGAGCGTGGCCCTCCAACCTCCAAAACCCAAGGCGGGGACAGGTCGGTTTTTGTCGCCGACTTCTGTCGAAGTTTCACATGAGCGCGATAGGACGCGACCCGAAAAAGGAGCGCCCAGCATCCAGCTTCCAGGCCTCCAAGCTTCCCAGCGGTGCGCCAGCGCCCTATTCCAGCGGCTGGCCGTCTCTGCCCACCCGGATCCCGTAGGTTTGAATCTTGTGGCGGAGGGTCCGGGGGCTGATCTGCAGGATCCGGGCCGCACTGTCCTTGTCGCCCCGGGTGCGATAGAGCATGTCGCGAATGGCCCGGGTTTCGGCCGATCTTCGCACCTCCGAAAGGGAAAGCTCGTTGGGAGGATCGGCGAAATGCCACAGAAAATCGGACGGAAGATCGTCGGGCCGGATCAGTTCCCGTTCGTTGACGATGAACATCCGCTCCACCAGGTTTTTGAGTTCCCGGACGTTTCCGGGCCAGTCATAGCGGAGAAAAATATCGAGCACCTCCGGGGCGATGGCCGGCTTCGGCTTCCGGTACTTGATCACGAGCCGTTCCATGAAGTGATCCAGCATCTTGGGGATCGCCTCCCGGCGCTGGCGAAGGGGCGGAAGGTAGATGGGGACCACCTGAAGCCGGTAAAACAGGTCTTCGCGGAATTCTCCCTCGGAGATCAGGGCCTTCAAGTTCTTGTTGGAGGCTGAAATCAGTCGGACATCCACCTGGATCGCGTCGCTGCCTCCGATCCGGACAAACCGGAAGTCCTCCAGAACCCGCAGAAAGTCCACCTGGTTGTCATAGGGAAGCTCGGAAACCTCGTCGAGAAACAACGTTCCGTTGTGGGCGATTTCAAAGCATCCCTTTTTGCGGTCCACAGCACCAGTATAGGCCCCCTTTTCATGACCGAAAAGCTTGTCCTCAAAAAGAAGCCCTGAGAGAATTCCGCAGTTGATGGGCACGAATGGATGGGGGGCCCGCGGGCTCAGCAGGTGGATGATTCTGGCCAGAATCTCTTTGCCCGTGCCGCTTTCGCCTGTGATCAAAATGTTGACGTCGAAAGGGGCCACCTGGTGGACCACTTTCAAAATCGAGCGCATCGATTCCGACTCGAGGATGAACTCCTCTAAAGCGGTGTCCCGCATGCTCGTCTGTTGCGGCGACTGGATCTTCATAAAACATCCAACCTTTTCTGATCTCGTCAATGTCGGCCTGCTATTGAATCAAAGGCCATCATTTTTGGCAAGTTTTTTCCTGTCGCGGCAAATGTTTGCCGAAAACCGCGGCCCGCACCCCTTCGAGTATCCGAACGATCAGACGATTATATCAACATTTTCATTCTATTATAGTACGGAACCCGCCAATGGCACAAAGATTGCGATGTTGGGAGCGAATTGATGAAAGCGGAGAAAACATGCCGTTTGAAAAACCCATCGGACAATTCATGCATCCCCTGGATCGCTACGGGATTCTTCGACCCGAGGAAACGATCCTGTCGGCGCTTCAACAGATGCGCCGCGCCGAGGAAAACAACCACCCCCCGCACCTGATCGTCGTCTCCAACGCACCTGCCGGAAGCGAAACCATCCAGGGGTTCGTCACGCCGGAAGACATGGTGTTCGGCATATCCGCGCCCTTTTTGAAGGGGGTCGAACGGACCGGCCCTATTTTTTTCGAGGGGCTGCTGGAGGCCGAATACCGCCAGGCCGGGCAGCGGGCGGTGGCCGAGATCATGTCGCCGGTGGCCGGCAGCATCGACGAAAACGAAATGCTCATGGAGGCGGTGTTTTTGATGAACTACCATGGGGTCCGGGTTCTTCCGGTGACCCGGTCTGCGGAGGTCACCGGCATCGTTCACATCGAGGACATCTTCAAAGAATTGCTGGAGCGAACGGCCCGTCTGTAAATCGACCTGCCGCCCGCAGATGCCGGGCCGGCGAAGAGGGCTTTTTCGACAACGATATCAGCAACCCTGCAGCGGAGCCTGCAGGATCCTGTCGGCCAAAAGGAGGGAGTATGGAATTTATCAGCGTCGAGGACCTGATGGTCCCCCTGGAAGAGTATGCAACGGTCAAGGAGGATGACACGCTGTTTGACGCCGTCATGGCCCTGGAGGCGGCCCAGCAGAAACGAAACGTCGAAAAGCACCAGTTCATGCACCGGGCCGTACTGGTGTTGGATGATCGAGGAGAGGTGGTCGGGAAAATCGGCCATATCGACGTGCTCCGGGCACTGGAGCCCAGATACAAGGACTTCGGCGACACCAAGTCGATCGCCCGGGCCGGTTTCAGCCCGCAATTCATCCGCTCCATGATGGACAATTACCACCTGTGCGATTCATCCCTGGTAGACATGTGCAGCAAGGGCGCCCGGATCAAGGTCAAAGAGTTCATGTATTCCCCCGAGGAAGGCGAAAAGGTGGATGCCGAAGCCTCCTTGTGCGAAGCGATCCATCAGTTCGTCATGACCGGCATGCACCTGGGCCTGCTCGTGGTCAAGGAGGGGAAAATCGTCGGCATTCTTCGCCGGACCGATGTGTTCATGACGGTGTTCGGGTTGATGAAGGAGTGCGAGATCAAAGAAGACTCCAAAAAATGACGGACGGCTCAGCGAATCCTTCGACAACTCCCAATCCCGAATGAAAAGGAGAAGACTGCATGAGTCACGATATCGAACACGACGGCGGCGGTGGAATCCTGGCCAACAAGAGCCTTTGGCTCGGCATCGGGGCCGCCATATTCATAGTGGTCGGCTTTATTTTGCCAACGCCCGAATCCATGGTGCACATCGTGGAAAAATACGGCTTTGCCGAAAAGATGATCAATTGGGAGATCGCCCACGATGCAGCAGACGCCGCCGACAAGACCATGACGGTGATGGGCATCATCCCCATGGCGATCATCTTCTTCGCCACCGAAGCCATCCCCATCGGGCTGACCGGCATCATGATGCCGATGCTCGCCTACTTTCTTCACCTGCTGCCCCGGGAAATGATCGGAAAAACCTTTGCCGGCGATGCTCCGATGTTCCTGCTCGGTGTGCTGGCCATGGGCGTGGCCGTGGTGGACGTGGGCCTGCACAAGCGGCTGGCAAGCTGGCTGCTCGGCTGGACCCGGGGATTTTACGTGCCGGTCTTCGTGCTGTGCATCAGCATGTCGGTGGTCGGCTCCTTTATCTCGGCCCATGCCATGTGCGCGTTCATGACCCCGGTGATGGCGGCGGTCTACTTCGGGGCGGTCCGTGCCAACAGTCCTTCAGGACAGCTGGTCCACGACCCGGCCCTGGCCAAGTTTTTGATGTTCACCCTCTGTTTCGCCCTGAACGTGGGCGGGGTCGGTTCGCCGGCCGCCGGAGGCCGGAACGTCATCATGATGGGATTCTGGAGCGAGTACGGCGTTCCCATGGACTTTTTCACCTGGATGAAATATGGACTTCCCCTGGTGCCGATCCTGGGGCTCACCGTCGCCGTCTACATGCTGGTGCTCTTTGGAAGGAAGATCAAAACCAGGGACCTGACCCCGGGATTGAAGGCGATCAAAGAAGAGACGCGGAAAATGGGCAAGATGAACTATGCCGAATACGTCACATTCGGCATGCTGATGCTGATTCTGGCCCTCTGGATCGTCGGCGGCGAAGAGCTCGGCCTTGGCGGACCGTCGCTGCTGGCCCTGCTGATCCCGGTGATCTTTCGCACCACCGACTGGAAAAAGATCTTAAACGGCATCTCCTGGGATGCCTGGTTCATGTACTGCGGCGCCTTGACCCTCGGCGCCCTGCTCAAGGAAAGCGGCGCAGCCATGTGGCTGGCCCAGACATTTTTGGACGTGTTGGGCAGCATCGGCATGAGCGAAGGCTTCGGCCTCTGGGTGGGACTGTCGGGTCTGTCCGGCCTGATGACCAACTTCATGTCCGATGCCGGCACCACCGCGCTTTTAGGTCCCATCGTCATCCCCATGGGCATCATGACCGGCGTGGAAGGCGAGCCCTGGGCGGTCGGCCTCGGCGTCGCCTTTGCCACCTCCTTTGCCCATTTTCTCATCGTCGGCACCCCGAACAACGCCATCGTCTACGGGCTGGGCGTCTACCCGGATTCGGGCGAAAAGATGATCCACCCCATGGACTTTGTCAAATACGGGTTCGTGCTCTGGATCCTGTCGATGGCGCTGACCTGGGCCATCGAGTTTCTGGTCATCTACAACATCGTCGGGTTTCCGGAGGGCTTGCTGGAAACGGCAAAAAGCGCCATGATGAAAGGAACCCCGTAGCGGACAGCCCCATACGTTCGAAAAAGGGAGGAAACCATGCCCCAGTGCAGCAAATGCGGGAAAAAGGGCCTTTTCTTGAAAATCGAGAAAGACACCGGTCTTTGCCTCTCCTGCAACGAGGCCTTCGCCGCCGAAGGCAAACCGCTGACCTCCGGTATCATGGAGGCCAAGAACAAGGCGACAGCGGCAACGGATCCGGAACAGATTCGAACCCATAGCCGAACCGTCGTGGAACTGGGCGAAAAACTGGTCGCGTTGCATGAGCGCTTCGGCCTGGAGCCGAGCCAGGAACTGCTCGATTTGATGGCAACCTATCGGAAAATGGGAGCGGAGGCAGGCGGGCAGGCTTCCTGATCGTCCGTTTCTGAAGCGACCTGCTTTCGACGCAAGGAGGACCGATGAGCGAAAAACAAAAACGGCTGAGGGACCTGCTGATCCCGCTGAGCGACTATCCCCATATGCCCTACTGGGGAACGCTCCGAGAGGCCATTGCACAGCTCAATGTGGCTTACGAAACCGGGCACCACACGATCCTGGTCTTCGACGAGGCATACAAACTGGTGGGCATCCTTTCCCAGAAGGACATTCTCAAGGGAATGGTGCCGAAATTCGCCCAGCACTACTCCGAGGGCGTCCCGGTTTTCTGGGACGATCTGTTGGCGGCCGGCAGCGAGAAACGGCTCAAGCTGCCGATCCAGGAGTTCATGTCCCGGGTAAAAGCCACAGGAGAAGCCGAAGACAGCATCCTGAAGGCCGCCCATGTACTTCTGCAGGAAAACGTCTATCTCCTTCCGGTCATGGAAGGTCAAAAGCTGATCGGGGTGGTGCGCATGGGCGACCTGTTTCAGGAGATCACCAACACCGTCCTAAAGCTCTGAACCGGCTTGTTTTCGGCGCCGCGTTGTAGTGCCGGCTTTCGGCGCCCACCGTATCTGTCGTTTCCGGCGGCGCTGTTTTAACGGCGCCG
>JAIPEL010000187.1 GCA_021737185.1 Desulfobacterales bacterium
GTCCAGATTGATCAAAAATGAAACTTTGCCTCGAAGCCTCTGCCTATGTAGGGAACGGCCTCCGTGCCGTTCCGAAAGGCACGACACGGAGGTCGTGCCCTACAAAAACCCCGGCTTCGACCGAAGTTTCACATAAGCCCTGCCGCTGGCGCGGCGTTCCAGGTTCAGGGTTCAAGGTTCAAGGGTTGCCGGAAGAAATTCTATAAGAATTTTTCTGTTTTATCCGGCCAGTTTGATCAAACCTGAAACTTGCGTCGAAGCCTCTGACGGTGGAGGGACGCGCTCTGTCGCGTCCGTGTTGCCAGCAATGACCCAATACCGGCCACGACGGAGCGTGGCCCTCCAACCTCTAAAACCCAAGGCGGGAACAGGTCGGTTATTGCCGCCGGCCTCGGTCGAAGTTTCACATAAGCTCCGCCTCTGACTGCGAGGCGATCAGTTTGATCATAATGGAAACTTCTCAGCCCGTCATCCCGGCCGCAGCGAAGCGGAGAGCCGGGATCCAGGGAAAAAACTGGATGCCGGATCAAGTCCGGCATGACGAACCTTATATGTCGAAGTTTCATACGAGCGCCGCCTCTGGCCGGCCTCGCCGACCAGTTTGATCAAGGGTGAAACTATGCCATTTTGGCATAGTTTCACATAAGGCCGCAGAGAAAAAAGCGAACCTGAAAGCAGTTTCTCTGTTTCCTCTTCGCTTTCGGCGGTCCCTTTACAAAAACGGAGACGTTATGGATGGCAAAAACAGAGGCCATACGAGGCGCGATTTTATGAAAAAGGTCGGCTTCGCCGGTGCCGGTGCTGTTGGGGCTTCGATGTCCTTCTGGGAGCGAGCTGCGGCCAAAGAGCGGCCGACGGATGAAGCGCCGATGTTCGTGCCGACCCGGCCTTTCGGCAGAACCGGTGTGGATGTTTCGATCCTGTCCCTGGGCGGGGTGCTCGGAACTTCGGAGATGATCGTATTCCGTCAGGCGTTTCAGCTTGGCGTGCGGTACTGGGACACGGCCGACAGCTACCGATGGGGCAACAACGAAAAAGCCATCGGGAAGTACTTCGAGCGGTTTCCGGAGGACCGAAAGAAAATTTTTCTGGTCACCAAGTCGGGAAGCGCTCATCCGGACGGACTCGGCAAGGACCTGGCAGACTCCCTCAGGCGGATGAATACCTCCTACGTGGATATGTACTTCATTCATTCGGTGAGCGATGCGCAAAGGGAACTGACGCCGGAGATCAAGGCATGGGCCGAAAAGGCCAAAAAAGAGGGAAAGATCCGCCTGTTTGGATTCAGCGCCCACAAGAACATGGAAAAGTCCATGCTCACGGCGGCAAAGCTGGGCTGGATCGACGGGCTCATGGTGAGCTACAATTACCGGCTCATGACCCAGCACAAGATGAAGCGGGCCGTGGATGCCTGCACAAAGGCGGGGATCGGTCTGACGGCCATGAAGACCCAGGCGGCGTTTTCAGCGAATTTCTACGCATCCATCGGCTCCAAAACCGACGAGAGCCTCGAGATGACAGAAGGTTTCATGAAAAAGGGTTTTAAGGCTGAACAGGCAAAGCTCAAAGCCGTCTGGGAAAATCCGGACATTGCCAGCATCTGCTCGGCCATGCCCAACATGACCATCCTGCAGGCCAATGTGGCGGCCGCGGTCGGCGGGCAGTCCCTTTCCTCGGGCGACCAGCGGCGCCTTCAGCGCTATGCCGCCGATACCGCCCCCGGCTACTGCGCCGGCTGCGCCGACATCTGCGAGTCGGCCGTGGCCTGCCGGGTTCCGGTCTGCGACCTCATGCGCTATTCGATGTACCGGCACAGCTACGGGGAACGGGAACCGGCGGCACACCTGCTCGGATCTTTTCCCGCGGACCTTGGCAGGCGCATCGACGATACCGATTTTTCCCGGGCGGAGCGCACGTGTCCCCAAAAAATCAGGATCGCGCAGGTAATGCAAACGGTGCGAGACGACTTGGGGTAGTCCATGGATATTCAGATTGCCAACACGATTCTGTATTGAACGAAAGCAGGTATCTGACCCTTTCCTTGCACGGTCCTCAGAAGGCATTATTGTCCGTTGCAAGACCCATAAAAACAGGGAGGCACACCAAACAACACGACATCCGCCGCGTCAGGATCGAAAACCGCTCGGATCCTTGAAAAACTGAAAAATCCGAAGGGGCTGATTGCGGTCGAGCGCGGGGAATGGGGGGCGCTGTTCTGGTCCTTCACCTATTTTTTCTCCCTGCTCTGCGGGTATTACATTGTCCGGCCCATGCGCGACGAGATGGCGATCGCCGGCGGGGTGGACAAACTCCAGTGGATGTTCAGCGGCACGTTTGTCGTGATGCTCGCGGCCGTTCCCCTGTTCGGCTGGGTGGCCAGAACTTACGCCCCCGGCCGGTTTCTGCCCTACGTCTACTACTTTTTCATCGCAAACCTCCTGCTGTTCTTTGTCCTTTTCGAATCCCGCATCACCCATGCCTATGTGGCCAGGGCGTTTTTCATCTGGGCCAGCGTGTTCAACCTGTTCATCGTCTCGGTGTTCTGGAGCTTCATGGCCGACACCTTTGACAACGAGCAGGCCAAGCGGCTTTTCGGCGTTATCGCCGCCGGTGGAACGGCCGGGGCCATCACCGGCCCGGCCTTGACCGCCGCACTTGCGCTGGTTTTCGATCCGACCTACCTGCTTCTTCTTTCTGCGGTCTTTCTGGGATGGGCGGTGGTTTGCATCCATCGGCTGACGGCCTGGCGCCGGGCACGGGGCGGCGGATCCGGGGGAAGGAAGGCCGGAAGAGAAGCCGGAGATCAGAATGACGAACAACCCCTGGGTGGAAGCGTGCTTGCCGGCGTTCAGAAAATTACGCGATCCCCGTATCTGATCGGCATCTGCCTGCTGATGCTGCTGTTTACGATGCTGGCCACGTTTCTCTATTTTCAGCAGGCCGCCATCGTGAAGGCCAGCTTCGACGATCCGGCCTCCCGAACCGCGCTGTTCGCGGCCATGGATTTTAGCGTAAACGCCCTGACGATCCTGATTCAGGTGTTTTTGACCAGCCGGATCATCAAGTGGTTCGGTCTTTCCTGGACCCTTGCATTGATTCCGCTGCTGCTGGGGGTCGGGTTCGCTGCCCTGGCCTGGGCGTCGACCCTGGCGGTCATCGTTGCCGTGCAGGTGCTGCGCCGCGCCGGAAACTATGCCGTGATGCGGCCCGCCCGGGAAATGCTATACGTGGTCCTAACCAAGGAAGAAAAGTACAAGTCCAAAAACTTCATCGATACGGTGGTTTACCGGGGCGGCGACGCGGTCAGCGCCTGGGTGTACACCGGCCTGCAGGCGCTGGGAATGTCGGCGGGGGCGATTTCACTTGCCGCGGTGCCCTTAGCCGGAATGTGGGCCGGCATCGGCTTCATGCTGGGCCGGCGTCAGCAGGAGATGTCCGACGAAAAGGAGAAATCACCATGAACATACTCGATAAAACAATGAACCGGCGAACTTTCATGGCGGCTGCCGGGGCCCTTGCGGCCGGTATCGCCTTCGGACCGCAACGGGTCCTGGGAGCGGGTCCCGCTCCGATACGAAAACCGATTCCCTCCACGGGTGAATTGCTTCCCGCGATCGGAATGGGCACGTCCAGGACTTTTGATGCCTGGGGTCAGCCGGAGACAACGCGTCAACTGACCGAAGTACTTCGGGTCTTTTTCGACAACGGCGGGACCTTGATCGACTCCTCGCCGATGTACGGGAATGCGGAAGCCGTTGTCGGAGACCTGGTGAAAAGGATCGGAAAAAAGGGAGATTATTTTGCCGCCACCAAGGTTTGGACCGACGGCAGGCAGGCCGGCATCGAGCAAATGGAGCAGTCGATGGAGCGCATGGGCGTCGAAGTCATGGACCTGATGCAGATCCACAACCTGCGGGACTGGCGCACCCACCTGCCGGTGCTGCGACAGTGGAAGCAGGAGGGGAAAATCCGGTACGTCGGGATTACCACATCCCATGGCCGCTTTCACTCGGCCCTGGAACGGATCATGGCAGATGAGCCGCTCGATTTTGTTCAGTTTTCATACAACATCGAAGACCGGACTGCGGAAGAGCGTCTCCTGCCGCTTGCTGCCGACCGCGGCATTGCCACGCTGATCAACCGTCCGTACCAGCGCGGTTCGCTGTTCTACCGGGTAAAGGATACGCCGCTGCCGGAATGGAGCGCCGGGTTCGACTGCGAAAGCTGGGGCCAGTTTTTCCTGAAATTCATCCTGTCCCACCCGGCGGTGACCTGCGTAATACCGGCCACTTCGAAGGTTGATCACATGAAGGACAACATGGGCGCCGGCTTCGGCCGCCTGCCGGATCCGGACATGCGCGAAAAAATGGCCCGGTATTTTCAGACGCTTTGAAAAGGTCGGGGGCGGCGAGGACACCAAAACTCGATCCACCCCTTCGACAGGATTGCCGCTCAAGTGCTCGAGGGCAGAATTTTAGGCATTTTAGCTCATTTTAGGCATTTTAGGCATTTCCAATCTCAGCGCCTCTGTGGTGAAACCATCGTCGCCATCCTTACACCCACATGCGCTACGGCACTACGCCGCAGGCGATCCTGGCCCCGCCGCCGCCCAGCTTTGCCGGATGGTCCGAGTAGTTGTCGCCGCCGGCGTGGATCATGAGGCTGCGGCCTTTGATATCCTTTACCTTGATCCGGGGGGCCAGCACCGGCAGGGTGGCCCTGCCGTGCTCGTCTGCATAGAGCGGGGGAAGGTCGCCCAGGTGCCCGTCTCCGTATGGACCTTCGTGGCGCCCGGTGTTCTGTGGATCGAAGTGGCCGCCGGCGGCAAGCCCCGGGACCCTCTTTCCATCTTTTTCCAGGGGGCCGCAGTCCGGATTCTCGTGAACGCGGGATTCAAAATTCCAGATTCAAGATTCAAGATTCTCTGGCGGGAGATTTATACGAATCTTTTGGTCTCAAACCGGCCAGTTTGATCAAACGTGAAACTTCTGTCGAAGCCTCTGCCTATGTAGGGAACGGCCTCCGCGTGTCGTCAAGAAACTGTCCCTTTCTGTCCTCTGTCATCTGTCCTCTATTTCCGACATCGGACATCTGACCTCGGATATCCGACATCCGTCTGTTTCGGGCATCAGGCCTCCGACATCGGATATCCACTTGCCGCGGTGAAGCCAGGCCCTGGCGTGACGAAGACGGATGCTCTATGCGCTCGCGCATTCTACAGCATCCTGTGAGGCATTCCTTCGATCCGGCCCGACGGGGTGATCACCACGTAGTCGAGTTTTCGCTGAAGCTCGGTGATCGTGGCCGCCCCGCCGTAGGTCAGCCCCGAGCGCAGGCCGCCGACGATGTCGGCCACGATTTCGTCTTCGTTTTCCCGGTAGGAGACTTCGGTGCAGACGCCTTCGGCGGTCTTCCAGTCGGCCATGCCGCCGTGAAAATCCTGCTGGACCTCACTGCTGGCCATGCCCCGGTAGACCTTGACCTTGACAGGTTCTCCTTGTTCATCGGTGCGTTCGATCACCGGCCCGGGGGTCGGCCGGGTTCCGGCGAGCATGGAGCCGATCATCACGAAATCGGCCCCGAAGGCCAGGGCCTTGACCACGTCGCCCGGCGTCCGGATTCCGCCGTCGGCCACGATGGAGCGGTCCACCCGGGCGCAGTTGCGGATGGCGGTCAGGTTCGGCACGCCGAATCCTGTCTTGATCCGCGTGGTGCAGACGGAACCGCCCCCGATGCCGACCTTGACGATGTCCGCGCTGCAGGAGGCCAGGTAGTCTGCGCCGGCGTAAGTGGCCACGTTGCCGGCCATGATACAGGCGTTCTCGCCGAGCATCTGCCGGATGATCTTGAGGGTTTTTCCCACGTAGCGTGCGTGGGCGTGGGCCACGTCCACGTTGAACATCACGGCGCCGGCGTCCCGGAGGGCTTCGGTTCGCCCCAGATCCTTT
>JAIPEL010000188.1 GCA_021737185.1 Desulfobacterales bacterium
AGCTGATGACCGTGGGGCTTCACGTGGTGGCCGCCGAAGAGGTCCCGGTGCCGGCGGAGCCCGAAACAGAGGTCTTCACGCCTTCGCTGGAAGAACAGGACCTTCGGGTCCGGGTCTCGGGTCTGGAAAAAGAGGTGGTGGAAGGCATCACCCTCAAGACCGCCCCGGTGGTGATCGGCGGCGGACGGGGGGTGGGAAGCGCCGAAGGCTACGCGGTGCTCGAACAGCTGGCCGAGCTCGTAGGCGGTGCCGTAGGCGGCTCCCGTATCGCCACGAACAACGGTTGGCGGCCCCACGCAGACCAGATCGGCCTGACCGGAAACCGGATCGCCCCGAATCTGTACATTGCCTGCGGCATCAGCGGCGCCATTCAGCATATGGTCGGCTGCAAGGGAGCCAAGCGGATCCTGGTGATCAACAAGGACCCGGAGGCGCCGTTTTTCGCCAAGGCCGACTGGGGCGTGGTCGGAGACCTCCACGAAGTGATCCCGGCGATCATCGAGGAGATCAGAAAGCAATAAAATCGCTGCGCGATTTTATCGCTAGAATAAAAAAATGCGGTTCTCCATAAAACTCCAGGAAGCCTGAGCCGGAGGCCGATGGGTGTCAGATCGGAAGCCGGGCAACTGTTTGAGCCGGTTAGGTCGCGTTCAGACGGCCGTAACGCGAACCCTCGGATTTCTGTGACGGTTCTGATTTGAGGCCGACATTTTTTTGCACCCGGATCAGCGGCCGTCTTTACGCGGCCTTGCCGGCGAGTTTTGGCCGGCTGGAGAGCTGATATCCAGCGGCCTTCGGCGGTCCAACGCTGGAGGTTTCTGGATAAGCGCTTAAAAAAAATCAGCAACGGCCTGCGGCATTTTGCCGCAGGCCGTTGTTTTGAGTGCCCAGTGTTTGTCTTGCTTATCAGCTTATTAACTCAGCAGCTGATGATCAGTCCCTCAGACACGGCTTTCTTGCGGCGGCCACTTCATCCAGCCGCCGGACCTTGGGGATTTTCGGCGCGTCGTGCAAAAGGTCCGGATTCTCCTTTGCCTCGGCGTCGATTGCCTTCATCGCCTCGATGAACCGGTCCAGGTCCGCTTTGCACTCGGTTTCGGTCGGCTCGATCATCAGGGCGCCGGAGACCACCAGCGGAAAATAGACCGTGGGGGGATGAAACCCGTATTCCATGAGGCGTTTGGCAATGTCCAGGGTGGACACCTTGTGGGCCTGCTGGTGCTTGTCGGTGAAGACGCACTCGTGCATGCAGGGCCGGTCGTAGGGCAGGTGATAGGTGCCTTTGAGCCGCTCCTTGATGTAGTTGGCGTTGAGCACGGCAAGCTGAGAGGCTTTTTTGAGGTTTTCTCCGCCCATGGAGCGGATGTAGCTGTAGGCCCGGACCAGGATGCCGAAGTTGCCCCAGAAGGCATGCAGCTTTCCCACCGACTGGGGGTGGTCCCAGGAAAATGCATACCGGCCGTTTTCCTCCGTCACCCGGGGAACCGGCAGAAACGGTTCCAATGCCTTTGTCACGCAGACCGGACCTGCGCCCGGCCCGCCGCCGCCGTGGGGGGTGGAAAAGGTCTTGTGCAGGTTCAAATGAAGCACGTCCACGCCGCTGTCTTTCATGTTGACCACGCCCATGAGCGCGTTCATGTTGGCCCCGTCGCAGTAGACCAGCCCGCCCTTGTCGTGGACGATTTTGGCCACCTCGGTGATGTTCTCTTCAAACAACCCCAGGGTGTTGGGGTTGGTCACCATGATGCCGGCGGTGTCTTCGTCCATCAGCTCGGCCACCGCCGCCGGATCCAGCATCCCCTGTTCGTTGGACGCCAGGGGGATCGAGGCAAATCCGCACAGGGAAGCGCTGGCCGGATTGGTGCCGTGAGCCGTGTCGGGGATCAGGATCTTGGAGCGCTTTTCCCCTTTGGCGGCGTGGTAGGCGTAAATGATGAGCATGCCGGTCAGCTCTCCGTGGGCGCCGGCCGCGGGCTGAAGGCTGACGGCGTCCAGGCCGGTGATGCGGCAAAGGTCATCCGAAAGCTCGTGCATGAGCTGAAGCATCCCCTGGCTCAGTGATTCGGGCAGCAGCGGATGGGCGCCGGCGATGCCGGGCAGGGCCGCCTGCCGTTCATTGGTCTTGGGGTTGTACTTCATCGTACACGAACCGAGCGGGTACATGCCGTTGTCCACGGAAAAATTCCACTGGGAGAGGCGGACGTAGTGCCGGACCAGGTCGACTTCGCTCAGATCCGGGAAGTCCGGGCCTTTTCCGGCTAAATTTTCGTCGACCGGCGCATTGTCCACGTCCCGGCGGGGCATGGAAAACCCCGTGCGGCCGGAGACGCCCTTTTCCCACAGAAGCGGCTCGTTGAAGATCAGTCCGTTGGTGCCGACGGTCTCGTTCATGCGGACACCTCCTTTACCAGGGCGTCAATGTCTTCTTTGGATTGGGTCTCGGTGGCGCACAGAAGGTAGCGGCCGGCCATTTCCGGGTAATAGCGGGAAAGGGGAAAACCGGCGACGATCTTTTTTTCCAGCAGGGCCTTCCAGATGGTGTCGAATCCTTGGCCGAAATCGGCCGTAAATTCGTTGAAGGTCGGGGCGGAAAAAGGAATCGAAACCCCTGCCTCGACCAGGGATTTTTTCAGGTATTCGCTTTTGTCGTAGTTGAGCCGGGCGAGCTGACGGATGCCGGTCCCCCCCAGCGCGGCCATGTAGACCGCGGCGGCCGTGGCGCAAAGCCCCTGGTTGGAGCATATGTTGGAGGTGGCCTTCTCTCTTCGGATGTGCTGCTCCCGGGTGGCCAGGGTCAGAACGAACCCCCGCCTCCCCTCCCGGTCCGTGGTTTTGCCGACGAGTCTGCCGGGCATCTGGCGGAGGCACTCCTGTTTTGCGGCGAACATCCCGAGGCCCGGCCCGCCGTAAGATCGGGGGATGCCGAAACTCTGCCCCTCGCCGCAGGAGATGTCCGCCCCCTGGCTGCCCGGACTTTTATACAGGCCGTAGGCCAGCGGTTCGGTAAACCCGGCGATGAACAGGGTTTTTTCATCCTGGTGGACCTTTGCCGCGGCCGAGTGCAGATCTTCCACGCAGCCGAAAAAGTTGGGGGACTGCACGGCCACAGCGGCCAGCTCGTTCGCACCGGAGATGCCGGCCAGATCGGTGCGGCCGTCTTCTGCAATGGGCAGCTCGATCACCTCGTAGCCTGTCGGTCTGAAGTAGGTCTCCACCACTTTCCGGTACAGGGGATGCACGGCGGCCGATACGGCCACCCTTTTGCGGCGGGTCATGCGGACGGCCATCAGCAGCGCTTCGGCCAGTGCCGACGCCCCGTCGTACATGGAGGCATTGGCGACGTCCATGCCCAGCAGCCGGGTGACCAGGGTCTGGTACTCGTATATGGCCTGCAGGGTTCCCTGGCTCACCTCCGGTTGATAGGGGGTGTAGGCGGTGACGAATTCGCCCCGGGAAAGCACATAGGCTGCGGCGGCCGGGATGTGGTGTTCATAGCTGCCGGCGCCCAAAAACACCTTGTAGCCCGGAGATACGGCCATGGATGCGGCCAACCGGCCCATGTGGCGGTCCAGCTCCCATTCGGTGAGGGGCTCGGGCAGGTCGAGATGGGTGAGGGTGCAGCAGTTTTCGGGGATGGTGGCAAACAGGTCGCGCAGGGACGACGCCCCGACGGCCTGGAGCATCTCGTCGATTTCCGCATCGGTGTGGGGCAGGTATCTCATGGCGCCGATCCTTTCAGCATCTTGAGGTAAGCTTCTTTGTCCATCAGGAGGTCAAACTCGCCCGGGTCCTCGGCCTCGACTTCGATCATCCAGCCGTCCGTGTACGGCGCATTGTTGACCTTCTCGGGCGCGTCCTCCAAGGCGGCGTTGACGGCTGCGATTTTGCCGCCGAGGGGCATGTACAGTTCGGAGACCGCTTTGACCGACTCCACTGTACCGAATTCCTCGCCTTTGGCAAGGACATCTCCTGTCTGGGGCAGCTCCACGAACACGATGTCTCCGAGCTGATCCTGGGCATAGTCCGAGATGCCGATACGGATTGTCTTCCCGTTTTGTTTCGCCCATTCGTGGTCCTCGGCGTAGCGGACGTCCTCGGGCAGCACAAGTTCACCGATTTCCTTCATGACGACACCTCCTCCGGCGCTTGAATCATCGATTCGACGGGACGGCGGGCGGTTCGGTCCGGGCGGACATCGGTTGCGATGGTCGCCCGCACGACGCGGCGGCTGTCCCGCAGGTTGACGACATCTCCGGGGGTCAGCCGGCTTGCGACTTTGACAAAACCGCAGCTTAGCCCCCTGGGACGAAAGTTTTCCGGGGCATCAGGGCTGGCCACGCTCAAGATGCGGCCCCCTTGCCAACCGATGCCCACGTCGGTGGCGCAGGTCAGTACAACGCCCATTTCGTTTCCGTCGGCGTCGACGACCACCGCGGGCTCAGAGGCCGAAACTTTGCGAAGATCGTCTCCGACAAACGGGTGCGTGTGGGGCGCGTCATTGGCCGTTTCCAAAGCGAGCCGCCCCACAAAGTCCTTGGTAAAGCCGCTGCGATCGGCGGCAAAAGGAAGAGCGAACTCCCAGGGATGCCGGATAAACGGCCATGGGCCGATGTCCTGGTGGGACAACGGAAGCAGCGCTCCGGCCCGAAGCGAATCCCGGGCCGCCAGTCCGCAAGGGATCGCCCCATGGGCTTGCCCCGCCTCCAGAAGCGTCTCCCAGACCGCGGCCGTCCGGTCCGGCGGCAGAAAAATTTCAAAGCCGAACTCGCCGGTGTAGCCGGTCCGCGACAGCAGGACCGGGGTGCCGTCCACCAGTTGCAGGCGGTCTTCTTTGCCGGCCGCCTGATCGAGGCTTCCCTTGAAGGAAAAGTAGACCATGCCGGCGAGCACCGAATCCGGATCGGGCAGAAGGCGGCGCAGGATGCTTCCGGATCCCGGTCCCTGAAGATCGATCTTGCCCACCTGGTCGGTCAGGTCTTCGATGTCAGCAGCGCGCGCTGCCTTCCGCTTTTTCAGGTGGGCGGCGATTTTGTCTCCCATGCCGGCATTGACCACCACCATGTACCGGTCCTGTTGCAGCAGGTAGACGATTGCGTCGTCGGAGACCCCGCCATCTTCGGTGAGGAAGGCGCCGTAAACGCAGCGGCCCGCTGTGAGGGGTTTCTTCGGGCGCCCGATGCAGGCGTTCAGATCCTGGGTGAAGCAGTGTTGGAGGAGCTCTTCGGCGCCCGGCCCGCTCACGAGCACCACCGCCATATGACTGGTGTCAAAGAGACCGGCGCTGGTAAGGACGCTCAGGTGTTCCTGCTTGACGGACGAATACCACAACGGCATCTCGTAGCCGCCGAAATCGGCCATCTTCGCGTTGTGGGCCAAGTGCCAGCGATGGAGGGGGGTCTTTCTGGACATCACAGGCCTCCTTTCAATTTCGGCACGATGCCCGACTTGGGTCTTCGCTCTACGAGCTACGCCCCACAGGTCCTCACGCCATGGCGTGACTACGCGCGGGCAGGCGCAGGTCGTGAATTAGAAGAATCTCGGCTTCGAGCGAAGTTTCCTACGAGCGGGGGCCTCTGACCGCGAGGCGATCAGTTTGATCAAACGTGAAACCGTGCCATTTTGGCGTAGTTTCACATAAGCCCCGCCGCTGACCGCCGAGGCGTTCAGTTTGATCAAAGGTGAAACTTCCCCGCCCGTCATCCCGGGCGAAGCGAAGCGGAGACCCGGGATCCAGTAAAAAAGAATGGATTCCGGGTCAAGCCCGGAATGACGGACCCGGGAGCATGAAGTTTCATACGAGCGCCGCCGCTGGCCGCCGGGGCGTCCAGATTGATCAAAAATGAAACTTTGCCTCGAAGCCTCTGCCTATGTAGGGAACGGCCTCCGTGCCGTTCCGAAAGGCACGACACGGAGGTCGTGCCCT
>JAIPEL010000189.1 GCA_021737185.1 Desulfobacterales bacterium
TTGCGCTGGCCGGTGTTCAAGTCCACGCTCCGCTTGACCCAAAATTTTTCCTCATCGTCGAGGCCGAATCGCCCCTCCTTGGCGTTTTGGCGGATCAGATAGGGGGTATCTGCCAGCACAAGCACGTCGCCGTACCCGATGCGGAAAAAATCGGTGGTGTCGGTATGGACGAGGGGGTCTGGCCCCCCGTCAAAGGATGGGAACCATCGAATGATGCGCTCTTTCAAGGATTCGGGGCTGAGAGAGGAGTCGGAGTTCATGGCATTTCCGCGTCCATTTTAGTCATTTTAGGCCTTGCGTTTGTCCAGAAACCTCCAGCCTGTAGCCGCAGGAGGCCGATGGGTCTCAGCTCTCCAGCCGGCCAAAACTCGCCATCAAGGCGGCGTAAAGACGGCCGCTGATTGGGATGCAAAAAAATGACAGCGGCAAATAGGAATTGCCAAAGAGATCCCGTTGTTTGCGTTGCGGCCGTCTTAACGCGGCCTAACTGGCTCAAACAGTTGCCCGGCTTCCGTGCTGAGACCCATCGGCCTCCTGCTTGAGTCTCCTGGAGTTTTGTGGAGAACCGGATTAGGCATTTTTACAAATCCTGCCTGAAAGTATAATTCCCCTCCATGAACGCCTCTACGTACCATTCGATCTGCCGGTCGTCGGAAAGGACCATGTCCAGGAGCCGGACTGATCCCATCAGGCGGCCGAGCATGTCGAGCTTGGCCGCCGTCTCTGAGTCTCCGTATTTTTTAAGCTCTGCCCGGATCATGTCGCCTTTCTGTTCTACCTTGAAACCGAGGCGTTTCAATATCCCGGCGATGAGCTGCGCCCTTCGGGTTCGCCGTCCGATATCGGCGGCGCCTCCCTTGAAGTGGAAAGTAATGTAGTTGTCGTTGACCTCCGGACCGCAGTACGTGTCGATGGTGGCAAAATGATATCCGAGCCTGCTGCTCAGGTTCATGTACTGCCGGGAAACCAAAGCATAGTTGGGTCCGCCCATGCGGCCTTCGACTCCGGGGTCCCGGAGAATCGACTCGGCCAGGATCGAGGCAAAGCCGCCCCAGTGAACGCCCACGTCCCGTGACCAGTCCACGTCCGGGTGGCTCATCCCCCGAAGGATCGCCAGCAGGGGCTTGGAGCGGATTTGATCGCGGCCCACCGATCCACCGGCGTCTTCGCTCAGACCGCCCCCTAAATCGATGACATACAAGTTCAGCGGAAGCTGGATCTTCAACGGCACCGCGACTCTTTTCTCTGGGCCCAGATCGTCGCCTAGGGTGAACATCTCCTGCATCGACATCTCATGGGCGAAGCGGATCACGTCGTGAAGCGTTTCACATGTTTCAGGGCTGAAGCTTTCCTTTTTCGGATCGGTCAAGTTGAGCGGCGCAATCCGCTTCAGGGCGGACTGAAGCGCCTTGTAGGTGGGGCTTCCTTTCATCGGATTGACCGGACGCTTTTTCTTGACCAGGGAAGACACGAAGCCCAGATAGACGGTACGGTGAGCGGCGTCGACCGTGATTTCTTCTCCATTGGGGATATCGGCGGTGGCAGTGCCGGTTCCCACCAGGGTGGGGAGCTGAAATTCCCTGGCTACCGATGCCATGTGGCCGGTTACGCTGCCGATGTCGGTGACGATGCCCTGGATTCGCCCCATGATGGGAACATATCGGGGAGAGGTCTGCCGGGCGATGATGATCGAGCCTGCAGGCACGTGGTGAAGCGTGTGGTCGGATTCGATCCGGTAGGCCCTGCCGGCGGCGACGCCGTCGCACGCTGAGGCGCCTCCTCTCAGCAGAACCGGATGGTCTTCTTTAGAGATGTCCGGGGTGTCGCCTCGCCGATCTTCCATTTCTTCGGCGCCGAACCGGGCCGAGCGCCGAAGCGGGCGGGCCTGTAAGATAAAAAGACGGCGATTTTGGCCAAAGGCCCACTCGATGTCCAGGGCATATCCGTAATGATTCTCCAGCTGCCTGGCAGCATCCACCAGGTGGCGAATATCGTTCTCCCCGAGACAGGAGCGCCGTCGAAGTGCCTCCGGCACCGGCTCTTCGACGATCCCCTGTTCCCGGAGCGGCCTGACCAGGGTGGCCTTTTCGGCGATCTCGGACCGTTCGACAGCGCCGGTGGACTTTTCGATCTGGAAAAAGTCGGTCGATGCCGCCCCGTCCACCGCGTTGACCGACAGCCCCCAGACAGCACTGATCATGATGACCTGGTGCCGGCTGTCATTGGGATCGACCGTATACAATACACCGCTGGCCCGGGCGTCGATCATGGCCACGCAGGCCACGCTCATCACCACATCCTGGTCGGCAAAGCCCTTGCGACGCCGGTAAAAGATGGCCCTGGGATTGAAAGTGCTGGCGACCACTTTCCGGTAGGCGTCTCCGATGCCTTCCGGTCCGACATTGAGCACCGTGGAATGCTGGCCGGCAAAGCTGGCCTCGCTGTCTTCGCTGGTGGCGCTGCTGCGCACCGAAAACCGGCTCCCGCCTTCGGCAGTCCAAGAAAGTCTGGCGGCGTGCCGGTGCATCTCGGACTGGAGCTCATCCGGGAGCCCGGCCTGGTGGATGCGGGATTGGATCTCGGCGCTGGCGGCCATAAGCGCTTCGGTGTCATCTACATTCAGCAGCCGAAGCTTTCCTTCGATGAATTTGTCAAGTCCGTTGGATTCGAGAAACAGCTGACATGCGTAGGCGGAAACGGCGAATCCAGGGGGAACCGGCAGGTGAACCCGGTTGGCGATTTCTCCGAGATTGGCCGCTTTGCCGCCGACCTCAGCGGCATCGTCCTGGCTGATGCGCTCGAGGGGAATGACCAAAGCCGTCGGATCGATTCTTCTTTTTTTCTCCAGCGATTTGAGCACCTGGGCGCCGATCCGCTCGACAGCATCGAACAGGGCCGGAAACCGTGCCCCGGAAAGGGCGTTGAGGTCTTCTGCGATGCTGTAGACTTCCCCCAAAAGAAGCTCGGTGCGCATCAACACTTCACCAAGGGTAAAGGGGCGGTCCTGGTAGAAAGTTTCTTCGAGTTCGGAAATCATTTCCAGCGCACGATTGTTCGCCGAGAGAATCCGCTTGAAGGCGGCATACTTGCGCAGTGGATGGCGGACCCTGTCGGCACCCGGGTATTGGTCGCCCCGGAGAAAATCGAAAAACTTGAACATGGCCGAATCCCTTAAACCGGTTCTCTATAAAACTCCAGTTGCATCCAGCCGATGCCCGTTGACCGCCGGCGCCCACCCTGGACATTCTGGATAACCGCATAGTCATTTACTTTACCCGACAAGTACGCGGCAAGTAAAGGTCGATTCCGGAAGGATCGGAAGCCGGGCAAAGACGACGATTTCAGACTGTCGGCATTTCTCCGAACTTGACGAACCGCGAGCCTTTGGGCTCAAGATCTTATCAAAAGAGGCTGTTTGAAAGCCATATTTTATGGCCCCTTTTGCCGCCTCATGCTGAAAAACCCTGTATATAAGCGATTTTCCTATTGACACCGTTTTTCTATTTCTGTAAATGCTGGATGCACAGGGGTAAAGAGGCCTGAACCGCAACCATTAGCACAAGGGGGGAACAGATGACCAAGGCAGAATTGATCGAAAAAATGTCGAAGGAATCGAAAATTTCCAAGGCTGCCGCCGGAAAGGCGCTCGATTCTTTCATGGACGGCGTGACCAAGGCCCTCAAGAAAAAAGACGGCAAAGTGACCCTGGTCGGCTTCGGCACTTTTCAGAAAACCCGCCGCAAAGCCCGCAAGGGACGCAATCCGCAGACCGGCAACCCCATCAAGATCAAAGCCAAAAACGTGGTCAAATTCAAGCCTGGCAAGAAGCTCAAAGACGCAGTATAGATATTTGCCCCATCAGACGTTGAGGCGGCCTCGGAGCATTCCGGGCCGCCTTTTTTAGTCCCCTTGCCTTGGCGCAGGGAGTTTCAGTGGCACGGGCCTTGCTAGTAAAATTGCTGCCGCGATTTTATTCAATGCGCTTATCCGGAATCCTCAAGCTCCAGTTTCGGGGAGCCGGAGGCCGTGGGGTTTTTGGCTTGGAGGGCCACGCTTCGTCGTGGCCGGGATTGGGTCGTTAACGGCAACGCGGACTAGACTGCGCGCGTCCCTCCACCGGCTTGAGGTTACTTGACCGTTTTCCGGGAAAGGAGTTGGGGGATGAAGATCATGGTCTGTTTCGACGGTTCGACGGTATCCGAAGAGGCGGTGCGGCTGGCCGGCGTCCATGCGGGCGCTTTTGGGGGTAAGGTGATCGTCGTCACCTCCATGGTGGGCGGTCCGGAAGTTGCCCGGAGGGAGTTTGTCTCCAAGGAGCGGGAGCTCGCCTATGCAGCGTCTCTATTAGGAGGCATCGCCCCTAAACCGGAAGTACACCTCTCCATTCGAGGGATGGATTCTGGGGAGGATCTGGTCAGGTTCGCCGCAGAAAACGATGTCCAGGAAATGATTCTCGGCGTTCGGCGCCGCTCCAAGGTCGGAAAGCTGCTCTTCGGATCGACGGCCCAGTATGTGATCCTCCACGCCCCTTGTCCGGTGGTCACCGTCCGATGATAAAATCGCTGCCGCGCTTCGACCGTAGTTTCATATGAGCGGAGCGGCGGACATGACCCCGTACCGATCCATCCGGGAACTGGCCCAGCAGGAGCCGAAACAGGGGGCCTACCGGATCGACTACCGGCGGGGGGCTTCCGGTATTGCGATCATGGCCATCCACGGCGGCGGTATCGAGCCGGGCACCACGGAGATTGCCGATGCCGTCGCCGACCGGGACCACAGCTTCTATTCGTTTACAGGGACCAAGCCGAATGGAAACTGGCGTCTGCATATTTCCAGCCGCTGCTTCGACGAACCGATTGGGCGGAGAATGGCCGAAACGGCCAGAATCGTAGTTACGATCCACGGCTGTCAGGGAAGCGAGGCCGGGGTATATCTGGGGGGAAGGCACCATGGCCTGAAGCGGGCCGTATCCGCAGCCCTGGAAGCGGCGGGTTTTTCCGTGGCGGCGGATTCCCGGTTTCCGGGAAAAACGCGGCAGAACATCTGCAACCGGGGCCGCTCGGGCAGGGGGGTGCAGATGGAATTGACGCGGGAGCTGAGAAATTCCTTCTTTTTCGACCTTTCCTATGCGTACGGCAGAAGCTGGCAAAAGCCGCCGTTTACCCGGTTCGTTTCGGTGGTGAGAAGCGTCCTGACAGCCGAACTATAGAGGCTATCTCAAAAATGTCGAAGCCTCTGGCTGTGTGGGAAACGGCTTGTCATGAGCCCAGTCCAATGGCTTCCGCCTGTCATTGCAAAGTTGCGGAGCAACGAAGACAGATGCCGTTCCGCGCGGCCCGACATCCGGCTTTGCCTCCGGCTACGCCAAGACAGGCGGAGGTCGTGCCCTACGAAAACCCCGACTTCGAGCGAAGTTTCAGACAAACCCCGGCTCTGGCCGCCGGGGCGGTCAGTTTGATCAATACGGAAACTATTCTTTTATATATAATAGTTTGATATCTAATCATTTTTCTCACAACTTTTCTTTGCTCGCCCAAAGAAAAGTTGCCATCCGCCTTCGCTAAAAAGCTACGGCGGGACAAGAAAGAAAAGGCGCCCTGCGCCCCGCTTCTTCCTGCGCGTCGCAGAAACGGGCGGGCCCTTCAAGAACTCGACATTTTCTCTGCTGCCGCAGAGAAAATTAGGCGCCCTGCGGGCGCAGAGGGCAAGAATGACAAACGGTTTTTTGAATCTGTCGAATCGATGAATGGCGTTAACCCAACCATTTCTATTTTCGGTAAACAGATTGGTTCTTTTTTTAACGGCGGCGAAGCCGCCGCTAATAAATACGCGAAAGCGGATTTATTCAGACAGCTTGAAGGGCTGATCCGCCCGTTTCTGCGATGCTTGGGGCTTCGCT
>JAIPEL010000057.1 GCA_021737185.1 Desulfobacterales bacterium
CGGGATCCAGAAATACCTGGATTCCCCCGGATCGGGGTCTGGGGCAGGCTTGTCAAGCCCGGAATGACGGCCTGAGAAGTTTCACGTTTGATCAAACTGATCGCCTCGCGGTCAGAGGCGGGGCTTATGTGAAACTTCGGTCGAAGCCGAGGTTTTTGTAGGGCACGCCCTCTGCCTGTCCGGGCGAAGCCGAAGGCGAAGACGGATGGCGTGCCTTAATTTTAGGCATTTAAGCTCATTTTAGGCATTTTAGGCATTTCCTATCTCAGCGCCTCGGTGAAACAATCGTCACCATATATACATATGCATGTCCTCAGGGGGGCAGGCATAGAGCCCTTGTCAGAATAACGATCCGATTGCAGCGGTACTTTGCATGTCGAATGGCTTGTCAATCACAGCGACCGGGGCGCCGCATCGGCGGCGCCCCGGCTTCTGACCTGGATAAAAGGCCGGTTATTGCTCCCTGGACCCGATACCGGCTTTATAAAATTCACGATTGAGCCTGGCGATGTTGACAATGGAGATTTCCTTGGGACAGGCCGCCTCGCATTCCTTGTGGTTGGAACAGTTGCCGAAGCGCAGCCGGTCCATGGTTCTTACCATGGAAAGCGCCCTTCGGGCCGCTTCGGGCCGCCCCTGGGGCAGCAGCGCCAGGTGGGATACCTTTGCCCCGACAAAGAGCATGGCCGATGCGTTCGGACAGGCCGCCACGCAGGCGCCGCATCCGATGCAGGCGGCCGCATCAAAGGCCATCTCCGCATTTGTCGTCGTCACCGGCAGGGTGTTGGCATCCGGGGCGCTGCCGGTATTGACCGATATGTAGCCGCTGGCCTGAATCAACCTGTCCAGTGCACTTCGATCCACCACCAGGTCCTTGATGACGGGAAAGGCCCGGGCCCGCCACGGTTCGATGAAAATGACGTCCCCGTCGGAAAAGTGCCGCATGTGAAGCTGGCAAAGGGTGGTCCCCTTTTCCGGTCCGTGGGGCTGACCATTGATTACCGCGCCGCAGGCGCCGCAAATCCCCTCTCGGCAGTCGTTGTCAAAGGCGACCGGTTCCTTGCCGTCCAGGGTCAGCTGTTCGTTGACGACGTCGAGCATTTCCAGAAACGACATGTCTTTGGAGATGTTCGTGGCATTGTAGGTCTCGACCCGACCTTTGGCCTTGGCCCCTTTCTGACGCCAGATCTTCAGCGTGATATTGATCGTCTTGCTCACTTGTAGCTCCTTTGTGCAAGGTGGACGTGTTCGAAGTCCAGCGGCTCCTTGTGCAGGACCGGTTCGTTTCCGTCTCCGTCAAACTCCCAGGCGGCAGCATAGCTGAAGTTCTCGTCGTCGCGCAGCGCCTCGCCTTCCTCGGTCTGATAAGCTTCGTTGAAATGGCCGCCGCACGATTCCTGCCGATTTAGGGCGTCGATGACCATCAGCTCGCCGAACTCAAGAAAGTCGGCCACTCTTCCGGCCTTTTCAAGGCTTTGGTTCAGGTCCTCGTTGATGCCGGGAACCAGTACGTTTTTCCAGAACTCTTCCCGAAGCGACTGGATCATCGACCGGGCTTTTTCCAGGCCCTCGTTGTTTCTGGACATCCCGCAGTATTCCCACAGGATATGACCCAGATCCCGGTGGAAATCGTCGACGGTTCGTTTGCCGCCGACGGCCAGGAGGCGGGATATCCGGTCCTTGACCTCTTGGGCGGTCTGTTCGAATGCCGGGTGGTCGGTGGTCACCTTGTCCCAGGATTCTCCCACCAGGTAGCCCCCGATGGTGTAAGGAATGACGAAGTATCCGTCTGCCAGCCCCTGCATCAGGGCGCTGGCCCCGAGCCGGTTGGCCCCGTGGTCGGAAAAGTTGGCTTCTCCCAGCACAAAGAGGCCGTCCAGGTTGCTCTTGAGGTTGTAGTCGACCCAGAGGCCCCCCATGGTGTAGTGGACGGCGGGATACATCTTCATCGGCACCTGATAGGGGTTTTCCGCGGTGATTTTTTCATACATCGCAAAGAGATTGCCGTATTTTTTCTCGATGGTTTCTTTGCCGTCCCGGGCAATGGCGTCTGCAAAATCGAGATAAACCGCCAAGCCGGTTTCGCCTACCCCGCGTCCTTCGTCGCAGACGGCCTTCGCATTTCTGGAGGCCACGTCCCGCGGGACCAGGTTGCCGAAGCTGGGATATTTCCGCTCCAGGTAATAGTCTCTTTCCGATTCGGGGATGTCGTTGGGCGGTCTGTTGTCGCCGGCCTTTTTGGGTACCCACACCCGGCCGTCGTTTCGAAGGCTTTCGCTCATCAGGGTCAGCTTCGACTGGTAGGCGCCGTGGACAGGGATGCAGGTCGGGTGGATCTGGGTAAAGCAGGGATTGGCAAAGAAGGCACCCCGGCGAAAGGCTCTGTATGTGGCGGTGACGTTGCAGGCCATGGCGTTGGTGGACAGGTAAAATACGTTTCCGTATCCGCCCGTGCACAGCAGTACCGCATGGCCGGCATGGGTTTCGATCTCGCCGGTGATCATGTTGCGCACCACGATCCCCTTTGCTTTGCCGTCGACCAGCACAAGATCGAGCATCTCCCGGCGCGGGAACATTTCGACCTTTCCGGCCGCGACCTGGCGCATCATCGCGCTGTATGCCCCCAGCAGCAGCTGCTGTCCGGTCTGGCCGCGGGCATAGAATGTGCGGGATACCTGGGCGCCGCCGAAGCTGCGGTTGGCCAGCAGCCCGCCGTATTCCCGGGCAAAAGGAACGCCTTGGGCCGTGCACTGATCGATGATGTTGTTGCTGATCTGGGCCAGGCGGTAGACATTGGCCTCCCGGGACCGGAAGTCGCCTCCCTTGACCGTATCGTAAAACAGCCGCCAGATGCTGTCCCCCTCGTTGGTGTAGTTTTTTGCGGCGTTGATCCCGCCCTGGGCGGCGATGCTGTGCGCCCGCCGGGGCGAGTCATGGTAAAAGAATGCCTTGACCTTGTAGCCGAGCTCGGCCAGGGAGGCCGCGGCCGACGCCCCGGCCAGGCCGGTACCCACCACGATGATTTCATATTTTCTCTTGTTGGCCGGGTTGACCAGCTTCAGGTTGAAACGATGCTTATCCCACTTTTCCGTAATGGGACCTTCGGGAATTTGGGCCTCCAGTGACATGTCGGTTCCTTTCCGGGGGGCTTTTTTACACCATGAAGGTGATATACAAGGGGATGAATCCGAAACCGACGCCAAAGACGACGCTGACCACGAGTCCTGCCCCGGTGATGATCGGCATGTATTTGGGATGATTGGCGCCGAGGGTTTGAAACAGGCTCCAGAAGCCGTGGCTGACGTGCAGTGCCACCACGATCATGGCGGCCACGTAGACCGCCACGTAGACCGGATTTTGAAAAGAGCCTGCAACGATATCGAAAATGGTGGTCGAGGTTTTGTCCACGAAGGAAAAATTCGACAGGTGGAAGATCACGAAAAGAAGGATCAGAAAACCGGTGTAAGGCATCGTGGCCGAACCGATGGTTCGACCCCCCGAACTTTTGTAGACCTGGTACCGCTTGGGCCGGGACTGCCAGTTCTGGTAAAAGAGCAGCAGACCGGTGAACACGTGGATAACGGCCAGCGCCAGCAGCCCTAGTTCGAACACCGTCAATAAGGGCCCCAGGGCATGCAGGTGCAGGGCATAGCTGTTGAAGGCATCTTTGCCGGCGTAAATCGACAGGTTTCCGGCCAGGTGGGCGGTCAGAAAGCCGATAAAGCCGAGGCCGGTGACGGCCATCAACAGTTTTTTCCCCACCGATGATCCGAAGGTTTGGGTAATCCAGTTCATTCAGTTCCTCCCGTCGACGGCAGATATATGAAACCAGATATATGGAATCGTAAAAAGTCCCCGAAGCGTCATGCCGGGCTCCGGATCGAGTCCGTCAGAAATCCCAAAAAGGATTCTTTAGAAAGGTCTAACGGCGGTGTCAATATAATTTCGCAGCCACCAGGCGTCCCTTTCCGTGTTGGCGATCCGTTCGAGCAGCTGTTTTCCCACCTCTGTCCGGATCCGGGGCACGACATAGCCCATCCAGACCTCGGCGGGCCGGTAGCCCCGGTCGATGAGGTCCTTGAGCTCCAACACCAGGGCGATCTGATCGGCATCCTTGGCCAGTCTGGCTTCCCGGGTCTTTCCTTCGTTGAACTCTTCGATCAGCGAAGCGATATCGCCGCCGAAAGGCACCCCTTCGCAAAGATCCCGCACGGCCCGCGCTTCGTCGGCCTGCACGTATTTTTTGTGAACCGCGTTCAGATCGCCGATTCGGGCTTCGGGCATGTCGTGGAGCAGGCACATGGCCAGAAGCCGTTCCATGGAGGTTTCCGGCGCCATTTTCGCCATCACGTAGGCAAGGAAGGCGACCATGAAGGAATGCTCGGCCACCGACTCCCGGCCGTCGCCGAGATAAGGAAAGCCGGACCGCGGGAGTTCCTTGAGAAACTTGGCTTCAAAGAGAAGGTCGGCGATTCGATCCATGCAGGGCGTCCTTTCCGTCTGCTTGACAGGTTATGGAACTTCGTATAGCTTGCAGGGTCTAAAATCGCAATACTGGAGCAATTCTATGACCCCCGATAGCTTGAACGTGTTTAAAATGATCCTCGATGCGGGACTGATGGTCCAGTTCGTGCTGCTGCTGCTGCTGCTGTTTTCGGTCACGTCTTGGGCCATTATTCTGATCAAATTCAGGTATTTGCGGCGTGCCTTTGCCGAATCGACCGGTTTCACGGAGTTTTTCTGGAAGAGTCGCAGCCTTTCCGATGCATTTGCCCGATCCAAGCAGCTGCGGAGCAGTCCGGTGGCGCGTATTTTTCGCATCGGCTACCTGGAGCTCAAAAAGCTCGATCAATCCGGCATTCCCCTGTCCTCCCGCGGCACGGAAGCAAGGGAGGAAGAGCCCGGCGGCCTCGGTTCCCGTTTTACCGGTCTGGACAACGTCCAGCGTGCCCTTCGGCGGGCCTCCCGCTCCGAAGTGACCAAAATGACCCAGATGGTGCCTTTTTTGGCTACCACCGGCAACACCACCCCGTTCATCGGCCTGTTCGGCACGGTCTGGGGCATCATGAATTCCTTTCACGGAATCGGGCTCCGGGGGTCGGCCAGCCTGGCCGTGGTGGCGCCGGGAATTTCCGAGGCCTTGGTGGCCACGGCGGCGGGCCTGGCGGTGGCCATTCCAGCCGTCATTTTTTTCAACTACTTCATGAACCGCATTCGAGTCCTGGAAAGCGAACTGGAAAGCTTTTCCGCCGATTTTATCAACATCATCGAGCGGGAGATGCTCCGGCGAGAGGGAGGAGCGCTTGGCGACGGCCGGTAACAGCGACAGACTGATGTCCGACATCAACGTGACGCCGTTTGTGGACGTCATGCTGGTGTTGCTGATCATTTTCATGGTCACCGCGCCGATGATGGTCCAGGGAGTCGACGTCGATCTTCCGGAAGCCTCGGCCGAACCGATGCCGACGGAGACCGAACCGTTGATGATCAGCATCGACAGGGAGGGGCGCACGTATATCGACGATGTGCCGATAGAAATCGGGTTTCTGCGAGACAAGTTGGACAAGATCATGGAAGGCAGGGGAAGCCGGGAGGTATACTTGCGCGCCGATAAGACGATCCCCTATGGTGTTGTTGTGCGCGTCATGGCCGAAATCCAGGCGGCGGGGGTGGAAAAACTCGGCATGGTCACCGTGCCCGGAGGCGGTGGCGAAGAAGAGAAAACGCGACAGGGTCAGGGGTAGGGGGCTCTCCGGCGACCCGGAGGACCTGTTGGGATCAACCGGAAAAAAACAAACGTGTTGCGGCGATTCGATAAGGCGCTCCTCTCACGAAACACGACAAGAGGGGACTAAGCAAATGAAACGAAAGGCCTGGGGCCCGGCGCTGCTTGGGATGCCCGCGGTTTTCGCCGCTTTTCAGAGGCTCCTGAAGCAACCGCTTCGCGCGGTTCACATGTCAAGCCTCCGGCCTTGCCGGAGGTCATGACGTGGCGTCGGTAGACAAGCACTCCTTTGCCGGTTCGGATGACGGCACCCGCATGTGGGCGGCCATGATGGCCGTGTCCTTTGCCTGCCACGTGGCCTTTTTTGTCATGATGCACTTTCTGCCCGCTCTGCGGCCGGAAAAGAAAAGAACCCTTCCACCGGCGGTCAGCGTCACCATGGTCAGCCTGCCGCAGGCAGAGGCGCCGGGCGCGGCCACGGCCAAGCCGGCCGAGACCCCGACGCCAAGGGTTCAGCCCGCCCCCACAAAACCGGCAGAGCCCCAAAAACCCAAAATGCCGGCGCCCGAGATGCCGGCGCCGGAGACGCCGCCGGCGCCGAAGGCCAAACAATCCCTGAAGAAACAAACCTACCGCTCCTCGAAAGTGGTCGACAGCGCCATTTCCCGGATCGAAGAAAAGGTGGCGCAGGAGCCTCAGCAGCGCCCGGACCCCCTGCAGGAGGCGCTGGATCGGTTGAGGGAGCAGGTGGAAAGCAGTCAGAAGGCCGGCCCGACGGATCAGCCCTCCAAGGAAACGGATGCCTCTGCGCGAACCGGCCTGGTAGGGGGCTCCACCGAGGGGATACGCAAGGAGCTCGAGCTGATCGACATATACCGCATGGAGATCGCCTGGCGGGTGCAGAAAAACTGGGCGTTTCCCGACCGTTTGGCCGGCAACGGCGACGACCTTGTCGTCGAACTGGCGTTCACCGTGCTGCCCAACGGCGAGATCCGGGATGTCTGGTTTGACAAACGCAGCGGCAACCGGTACCTGGACGAATCAGCCAAGCGTGCCGTACTCAAAGCCAACCCGGTGGGGCCCTTTCCGAAGGGAGTCACCAAGTCGGTGATTACCGTTGGGCTGCGATTCACCCCAGAGGGAGTCAAATGACACCAATGTTCAAGCGGCGGCCATCCATTGTCATGACGGTCGTATTTTTGATCGCAGCGCTCATTGCGGTACCGGCGCCGGCAGACGCCCAGCGGGACTACGAATACATCGACATCAGCAATCCCTTCCTTCGGAAGATTCCGGTGGCCATCCCCGGTTTTGCCTCTGGCAACGGGGATCCGGGTGAGCTGCAGAGCGCCGAAAAGGCGGGGCGGGTTCTTTCTGAAACATTGGATTTTTCAGGATATTTTAAGATCATAGATCCAGGCGCCTACCTGGAGGCCCCCCGCCAGACCGGCGTGACCGCCGAGGAAATCACGTTTCGAAGTTGGACCGTCATCGGCGCCGAAATGCTGGTCACCGGAAAAGCCGCCCACATAGACGGCCTGCTAGAGCTGGAGCTTCGCCTTTTTGACACATTCAAGGCGGAACTGCTGGTGGGAAAGCGCTACCGGGGAGAACCGAAAGACTTCCGGCGCATGGTCCGGCGCTTTTGCAGCGAGGTGATCTATCTTCTGACCGGCGATTGGGGGGTTTTTGAGAGTCAAATCGCTTTTGTCTCCGATGGAACGGGAGCCAAGGAGATTTTTTTGTGCGATTTTGACGGCCACAATCCGCGTCAATGGACCGGTCACGACAGCATCGTTCTTTCTCCGGCCTGGTCCACGGACGGAAAATGGATTGCGTATACGAGCTATGCGAAAGGCAAACCCGACCTGTTTATCCGGCACGTGGAGGAAAAGCGCGGAGTCGTGGTTTCCCGGGAGGGGATCAACACCAGCCCGGACTGGGTTCCGGGTCAATTCGCCCTTGCCGCAACGCTGTCGTTTTCCGGCGATCCGGAAATTTATCTGTTGACCGGAAGCGGGAAAATTATTAAAAGAATTACAAAAAAACGGGGCATCGATGAATCGCCCTCCTGGTCGCCGGACGGTCGAAAGCTCGCCTTCGTGTCAAACCGCTCCGGAACTCCCCAGATATTTGTTCAAGAAATGGAGACAGGTCGAGTCGAACGACTCACCTTCCAGGGTCGGTATAATACGCAGCCGAGTTGGTCGCCTAAAGGGGACAAGATCGCATACACCGCCATGGTAAACGGCGAGATCAATATCTGTGTAATCGGTGTGGACGGAAGCGCCCCGGTGCAGCTTACCAGCAATGCGGGCGACAACGAATCCGCCTCATGGGCGCCGGACGGCAGCCTGGTCGTTTTCAGTTCGACCCGGGAGGGAAGATCCAGGATCTATGTGATGACCGCATATGGAACGGACCAGCGGCGATTGCTGTCCCTGGCCGGAGAGCAGTCGTCGCCGGCATGGTCTGCCCGGATGAGCAGCCCTTAGCGCATGTGGGCCTAATGATAGTGACGATGGTTTCACCGCCGAGGCGCTGAGGTCACAGAGGATGCGCAGACGAAACTCATGATTTCTACTGATTTTGATAAAAGTCGGATGTTTGTACTTGATCAGCAGGGCTTGATTTTATAAAAGGGTGTCAAGAAGAACCGAATTTCGGTAAATTCAAAAGGAGGATGAAATGCAGAAAAAAGTGTGGATCGCACTGGCTCTTTTCCTGATCCTGCCCGGTCTGCTGTTCACGGTATCGTGTGCCAAAAAGACGGTGAAAACCGACGAGGCGGCCATGACAGCTCCTGAGGAGACAGCCACCCAGGTGCAGCAGGAACAGACCCAGCAAGAGGAAATGGCCAGCAAGCAGCAGGCGGATATGGAAAAGCAGCGCGCCCTGGAAGCTGAGAAGCTTGCCATGCAGGAGGCCCAGCGACAGGCGATGCTCGCCCGGCAGCAATTCGAGAGCGAAAATATCTACTTCGAGTTTGACAGCAGTGCTTTGCTGACCCCGGCCCAGGACACCCTGAGCCGCAAGGCCCAGTATCTGCGGGAAAACCCGAATATCCGGCTGATCATCGAAGGCCACTGCGACGAGCGCGGCACAGACGAATACAACCTCGCCTTGGGCGATCGCCGCGCCAACAGCGCCAAAAGTTTCCTGGTCGATCTGGGCATCAGCCCGAGCCGGTTGACCACCATCAGCTACGGCGAGGAGCGTCCTTTGGATCCCCGCCACAACGAAGAGGCATGGGCGAAGAACCGACGCTGCGAATTCGTGATCGAATAGCCTCGGTTTTGGAAGCGGCTTTGCCCGGAGTCGTCTTTTCAGCTCCGGCGATGCCCTTTTCGACGAACAGAAGCGGACAAAAACCTGCCGGCAGGCGGCCCATGACGAGAGCGGCCCGCCTGCCGGCGGTTTTTTAGACGTCCGCCCCTGCCGGCGGGCGGCCTGCGATGGTGCTGGAGCCCGCCAAGGGATCTTATGGTTTGCCTATGAATATCCGGTTGCTGATCCTTTGCCTGGTGCCGGCCCTGGCGGCCGGCTGCGCGATGAAAGACGACGTCGTCGTTCTCGATGAACGGATCTTCCGGCTCGAACAGCGCCAGCAGGAATTGGAAAACCGCCTGGCCAACATCGCCGAGACTGACGCTCGCTTCGAATCAAAACTGGATGAAAACAAAAGCGGAATGCAGGAGCAGGTTCAGGCCCTTCGAAGTCAGTTGGCCGGATCCAACGTGGAGACCGCCCAGCTCAGAGAGGACCTTCAGGAGCTCACCGGCCGCGTCGAAGAGACCGAATTTCGCCTTCGCCAGCGAAGCGAGGGCGGAAAACAGGCTGGAGAACGCATAGACAGCAGGCTGGATCAAATCAATTCGGCCGCCGCGGAAAACGCCCAACGGATCCGCCAACTGGAGCAGTACCTCAGCCTCGATGCACAGCGGCAGGCGGGTACACCGCCGCAGCCGCCGAAAACCCCCCCTGAGCCGGACGCGGACGGGTTGTATGCCGGCGCCAAAAAATCCTTTGACGAAGGAAGCCTGGCCGAAGCCCGGGAATCTTTCCAGGAGCTGATCGAGCGATTTCCAGACTCGGAAATGGCCGACAACGCCCAGTTCTGGATTGGAGAAACGTATTACCGGGAAAAATGGTATGAAAAGGCGATTCTCGAGTATCAGAAGGTGATCGAGGCCTACCCGGAAGGAAACAAACTGCCGGCCGCGCTGCTCAAGCAGGGATTTGCCTTTATCGAGCTGGGCGACACCGCAAATGCCCGCCTCATACTCAAGGAACTGGTCCGCAAATTTCCGGAAAGCAACGAGGCCAAAATCGCCGAAGACAAATTGAAGACGCTTTAATGCAGCCTTGAATTTCGAATTTACGTTTTCAAGATCACAGATTCATGCCCTCTGGGCCTATATCAAAGCCGGATCCTCCGGGCCCGGAGTTTTACTATACCCGGCGGCCGTGCCGGCAGCAGATCCACTGTATGACTAAGATTATCGGCATAGATCCAGGGCTGGCCGACACCGGCATCGGCATCGTCGAAGGCTCGGCCGGCTGCGTCCAACGCTATGCATTCGGAAGCATCGGCACCGACTCCAGCCAGGCCGTTGCCCGCCGGCTAGACCGAATATACACTCGCCTGTCCTCTGTTTTCGTCGAAGAACGCCCAGACCTGGTGGTTGTCGAAGATGCCTTCTCCCTGCCGGAGAATCCCCGCTCGGGGATTACCCTGGGCAAGGTTTGTGGGGTGGTCCTCTTGAGCGCCTGCCGTTCCGGAATCCCGGTGGTCGAGGTGGCCGTTCGGGAGGCAAAGCAGGTGTTGACCGGAAACGGCCGGGCCAGCAAGGAGCAGTTGGAGGCGTCGGTGAGGCACATCCTTGGGCGCACCGATCCGATTCGCCCCTATCATGCGTCGGACGCCGTGGCGCTTGCCCTGGTCGGACTCTACCGAAGCAAATGCCGGCCCCGGTAGAACATGGACGCATCCGGGGCAAAGGCATCCTCACCGCCGAGGCGCAGAGGATGCCAAAAGAAGATTGCAAAATGATTTTCCCTGCGAACTCAGTATCCCGTATGAAACAGGCAGTATTCCATAATTTTAGGCATTTAAGCTCATTTTAGTCATTTTAGGCATTTTCAGTCTCCGCGTCTCGGCGGTGAGTTTTCATCGGCCACGGGAGCGTCACCGATTGATGCCCTCGAGCACTCCTCGGAGAAGGGCTTGCCATGATCGGATACTTGGAAGGAACGATACTGAAGAAGGAGCAGGACCGGATTCTGCTGCTGGCCGGGCCGGTGGGCTACGAGGTGATGCTTCCGGCGGTGGTCATGGAAGCGCTGTCCGGAAAGTCGACCGGGGACGAAATCTCCCTTTACATCTATTTCCATCAAACCGAGCGCCAGCCAAAGCCGGTGCTGATCGGATTCAACCTGGAAGCCGAGCGCGAATTTTTTCAGCAATTCATCTCCGTGGAGGACATCGGACCGATGAAGGCCGTCAAGGCGCTTGAAATGCCGGTGCGTGAGATCGCCGTCGCCATCGAGACGGCCGATACCGGGAGGCTGAAACGGCTCAAGGGCATCGGTCCCAGAACCGCGGGAAAGATCGTGGCCACTCTTCAGGGCAAGATGGAAAAGTTTGCCCTGATCCGGGCGGTCGAACCCTTCGAGGCCCCACCCAACGAAGATCTTTTTGCCCAGGTATTGAAAGTGCTGACAGAGCAGCTCGGCCACAGCAAGTCAGAGGCCAGGCGTATGGTCACCGAGGCCATGGAGCGCAATCCGGGCATCAGCACCGCCGAGGCGCTGTTTGAAGAAGTCTACCGTGGAGAGGTCCAATCGTGACCGACGATTTTCTCACCCGTTCCTCCCCTGAACAGGGGATTCTGTCCCGCTCCCAGCAGGCCGAGGACAGGGAGCCGGAGATTCTTTCTCTTCGCCCCCGGATGCTGGGCGAATACATCGGACAGCGGGAGGTGGTCGAGGCCCTGCAAATTGCCATCGAGGCCGCTAAGAAGCGAAAAGAGCCCCTGGAGCACATCCTTTTCCACGGCCCCCCCGGCCTTGGAAAAACTACCCTGGCCCACATCATCGCCAACGAAATGGGCGGAAACCTGACCGTCACTTCAGGGCCTGCCCTGGAAAAGGGCGGGGATCTTCTGGGCATATTGACCCGCTTGGAGGAAGGGGACGTCTTCTTCGTCGACGAGATCCACCGAACCCCCAGAACCGTCGAAGAATTCCTCTATCCGGCCATGGAAGATTTTGCGGTCGATTTTATTTTCGACAAGGGGGTTCACGCCCGGAGCCACCGATACCGGCTCAAGCGTTTCGTCCTGGTGGGAGCCACGACCCGGGTGGGGCTGCTGTCTGCGCCCCTGCGCGACCGCTTCGGGATCTTTCGCAGCCTCGACTTTTACGGCGAAAAAGATCTCGTGGAAATCACCCTTCGTTCCGCCGATTTGCTGGAAGTGAACATCGACCCGGCTGCCGCGTCGGAACTGGCCCGGAGAAGCCGGGGAACCCCCAGAATCGTCAACCGCCTCCTGAAGCGGGTGCGGGACTATGCCCAGGTGCGGGGAGACGGCAGCATCCAGGCGGCCACTGTGCAAGCCGCCCTGATTCTGGAAGGGGTGGACGAACGGGGCCTGACCGACCTGGACCGGCGTTATCTGAAAACGATCATCGATTTTTACGGGGGCGGTCCGGTCGGGATCGAGGCCATTGCCGCAACGCTCCAGGAAGAGACAGACACTCTGGTGGATGTGGTGGAACCCTACCTGCTCAAGATCGGTTTTCTCGTGCGCACCTCCTCCGGGCGGAAGGCCGCTGATTCGGCCTGCCGACATCTGGGGGTCCCGGTGCAGGGGAAGATCTTTTAGATGCTGGATGCTGGATCCTCGATCCTGGGTACTGGTGCTTCGTTTCCAACGCCCGGAATCAGATGTCGGATGTCAGATGTCGGATGTCAGCAATGCTGCTGGCCAGGCCGATTCAAGATTCATCTGGTAACGATCCGTTTTGAAAAAACCTTGGCGTCCTTGGCGGTTCACTCGTTTTTTTTGCTGACATCTGCCATCTGACCTCTTATGTGAAACTAGGCCAAAATGGCATAGTTTCATTCTTGATCAAACTGGACGCCTCGCCGGCCAGCGGCGGGGCTTATGTGAAACTTCGCTCGAGGCCGGCGGCAATAACCGACTTGCCCCCGCCTTGGGTTTTGGAGGTTGGAGGGCCACGCTCCGTCGTGGCCGGTATTAGGTCATTGCTGGCAACACGGACGCGATAGAGCGCGTCCCTCCACCGGCAGGGGCTTCGACAGAAGTTCCATGATTGATCAAATCCCGTCTGCGACGGGACGGCAGGACCGACATCCGGCTTTCCTGCCTCCCGGCGGAGCCGAAGGTGCAGACGGATCCAGCATCCAGTATCCAGCATCCAGGATCCAGAGGAGCTGAAATGGCCGTCATCAGCCTGTTGACCGATTTTGGAACCGATGACGAGTATGTCGGGCTGGTCAAGGCCGTCATCTACGGTATTGCCCCGGGGGCCGACATCGTCGATCTCTGCCACCGGATCGAACCACAAGACGTGGCAGGGGCTGCCTTTCTGATTGCTTCTGCCTGGCGCTACTTTCCCGAGCACAGCGTTCATCTGGTGGTGGTCGATCCCGGCGTGGGAACAGACCGGGCGATCATTGCCGCCAAAAGCGCCGGTCACACCTTAGTTGCACCGGACAACGGGGTGCTGACACGGATTCTCGACAACGACCCAAAGGCCCGAATCGTTCGGGTTGAAAACCGGGCATTTTACCGGGCCGAAGTCAGCCGAACGTTTCACGGCCGGGACATCTTCGCCCCCGTGGGCGCATACCTTCTTCGCGGGGTTCCCCTGGACCGGCTGGGGCCGGCCGCACCGTCCGGCAGTCTTCGGCGCATCGAAATGGCCGCACAACGGGTCGATGAAAAGGGGGAGATCGTCGGAACCGTCGTTTGGGTGGACCGATTCGGCAATTTGATTACCGACATCGAGGTCGACGAAGGATACAACATAAGGGGGGAGGAAAACGGCCAAACACTGCAGGTCCGCATCGGCGGCCGGACCCTGACGGGTCTTCACCGCAGCTACGGGGACGTAGAACCGGGCAGGGCCCTGGCGGTCGTGGGCAGCCGGGGGACCTTGGAGATTGCCGTCAATTGCGGCAGCGCTTCGGAAAAGATTGGATGCAGCAGGGGAGATCCGGTCCGCGTCCGGTTTGACAAGGCGGGCCGGTGAGATGGTTTTGACAAAAAGCCGGTTATGGGGTAATCCCACAGTCCAAACAATGGAGCGGACAGGCTTCGGCGGGGCACCGGGAAGTTCAGCTCGCAGAAAAAATTTCCTTTGACCTGCGCCTTGCGGGAGCCGAAATCTGGCACGGAAAGACCCATTCGCAAATGCGACGATACGATCCACAAGTTCGGGAGCATAAAGGAGGCAAGGTTGAAGATCGGCCATTTATTCTCGGTGCTGTCTTTTTTTCTGTTGCTGCTGCTTTGCGGGCCTGCGGCGGCCTCTTCCCCCCCGGCAGCCCCCCTTCGTCACCCGGCTTCGTTGATCGCCGTGGAAGCAGGCGGAGATTCTTCGAAAAGCTATGCCGTTTTCGTGGAAAAACAGCGTCAGCTTCTATTTCTTTATGCCGTTGAAGGAGGCCGTTTCTCGGAGGTCTTCAGCGTTCCCTGTTCCACCGGAGAGGCGGCCGGTCCGAAGGCCCGCTCCGGAGACAGAAAAACGCCGGAAGGGGTCTATTTTTTCATCAAGGAGCATCCGGACCGGGATCTTGCCCCGATCTACGGATCCCGCGCCTTTCCAATCGACTACCCCAACTTCATGGACCGGAAACAAGGACGCGACGGCAACTCCATTTGGCTTCACGGCACCAACAAGCCGCTCAAGCCCAGGGACTCCAACGGCTGCATCGTGCTGGAAAACAGCGCCATCGATCGTCTGGCCGGCTACATCACCTTGCATCGCACCCCGATCATCATCGTCGGAAAGCTTCAAGACTCGGAGGCTTCCGAGGCTCAGGGGGCCCAAAAGAAAGTGGCGCAGCTTCTTTCCAGCTGGCGCTCCGCTTTGAGCGAAGGAACCTACCATGACTATCTAAGGGCCTATGATCCGAAATATCTTCCGGATCTTTCATGGTGGCAGGGCTGGGACCGTCTGCGCACCCGGATGGCCGAAGAGAAGGCCGCCTTTTCCCTGGAGCTGGTGAACACAGGCATCTACCGCCATGGCTCCTTATACACGGTCTTGTTCGATCAGGTCATCCGCACCCCCTACGAGAAGATTTCCATCGGGACGAGAAAGTTTTTCATGGCCGAGGGAGAAAGGGGATTGCGTATCGTGGGAGACGTTGACCAGGCGGTGGCAGAACCCCTGAAGGACCTGAAGCAGGGCCACTCGCTGGTAGCCGTCGGCCGGAGCCTGAAAAAGCGGGGGGCAGAGGAGGAGATCGTCGCCGTGGTCGATGAGTGGCTCGAAGCATGGTCGTCGAAAGACATCCAGCGCTATGCCTCGTTTTATGCGCGGGATTTTCGTTCCGAGGGAGGGGCGGACCTGGATTCGTGGATCGATTACAAGAACCAGTTGAACCGAAAATACCGTTTTATCCGGGTCACCCGCACAAACAAGATGAGCATCGAGCGGGGAAAGCAGCAAAGCACCGTCTCTTTTGTTCAAACATATGCGTCGAACGTATTCAAGACGAAGGGGGTCAAGAAGCTGATCCTCAAGCGTGAAGGCAATCAATGGAAGATCTACCGGGAAATCTTCAATCAGATCTGAAAGCGAAGCGGGTTCCCAGGCCCTCGAGGCGAAGCTCGCGCTGGACCCTGCTTTTCGTGGGCGATCACGGCCAGACCGTATCGGTTCGCAGATTCAAGAGCCTGTTCTATCTGCTGATGGGGTTGCTGCTGCTGGCCGTGGGAGCCGCCGCGGGCCTTTACCTGTACAACCGGCAGACCTTCGACGAAAATCAATGGCTGAGGGCTGAAACCCACCGGCTGCGGGAGACCGTAGAGGCGCTTCGATACGAAAAGGACGTCTTAACGGCCCGGCTTGTACTGACCGAGGCCGGATTTCAAAAGGAATCGCCGGAGGCGAAGCCGCCCCCCGCGCAAGAGGCGGAAGGTCCAAGCGACGCTTCCGGTAAAGAAAAAGGCAGCCCGGAAAAGGCTTCTGCCCATGGGCCGGAAGCGGCGCCCGAAGCGCAACCGGAGCCGGTGCCGGTTCAGGAGCTTCCGGCAGAGCAGGCGCCTGCTCCCGGCGAGCAAACCGAAACGGGCCAAGAACATGCCGGAGCTGTGGAGTCGACCCCCGTATCCGTGGCCGTGGAAAACATGTCGGTGGTCCATGAGCAGGATCGTCCGCTGCTGCGGGTGACCTTCGTGATTCGAAAAGGAGACCCCGGACCGGAAAGCGTATCGGGTCATGCCTTTGTGGTTCTCAAACAAAAGAACGACTCGAGCGGGGATTCGTGGGTGCTGATTCCCTGGGCAAAGGTCGAAGAAGGGCGGCCGAGCCCGGCAAGCAGGGGCCAGTTTTTTTCCATCTCCCGCTTCAAGCCGATGAAATTCGAAACAACGGGCGTGTCGGATACCGGTCGGTTTGATCTTCTGACCGTCTATATTTTCAACACCGGGGGCGAACTGATTCTTGAGAAAGATTTTTCGATGACCGCCGAGGAAGTTGAAGCCGGTTAGGCAATGACAAACCGAAAATCATACTGCGGAAAACCGTTTCCAGCAGCGGGAGGCGGCGTAAGAAAGGGCTGGATTTTTGCCGCCATCTGCCTTCTGTCTCTGATCCTGGCCACTGGAGCCGCGCAGGCGCAAAATCGCACGCTCACTGTTTTTTACGAAGGAACCGACCACGAACTTCACGTATACCGGATCTGGGGAAAGAAGCCGGGCAAAACGCTCTTGTTGATCGGAGGCATCCAGGGGGACGAACCCGGGGGCTTTCTTTCAGTGGATCATTACGCGGATTTCAGTCTGATAAAGGGAAATCTGATCGTGGTCCCCAGGGCCAACTTCCAGTCGATTCTCTTGAATCGGAGGAAGATCAACGAGGATATGAACCGGAAGTTTGCCGAGGACCGCAACGAAAACTACGAGGCAAAAATCGTTCAAATACTGAAGCAACTGATTCATGAAAGCGACTGTCTTCTCAACCTCCATGACGGATCCGGGTTCTACGCCGGCACGTGGATCAGCGACCAGCGAAATCCGAGCCGGTTCGGCCAGTCGATCATTGCCGATGCCGACACCTATGTGGCCCCCGACACCGGCAGGACCCTCTATCTCGGAGATATCGCCCGGTCGGTCTGCGAGGTGATCAACGGGCAGATCGAAGACCCCGATCTTCATTTTCACTTCAATAACCACCGGACCCGGGAAGAGGATTCTCCCAACAAGGAACAGCGCAAATCAGCCACCTTCTATGCCCTCATCCAAGCCGGAATCCCGGCATACGGCGTGGAGACGAGCAAATCGCTGCCGCTGGAAGACAAGGTGCGCCACCACAACTTCGCTATCAACGCTTTCATGGACTGGCTTGACATTGTTCCGGAGAATCCCGGGCTCAATCTCGATCCGCCGGCGCTGCATTACCTGGTTGTTTCCGTCAACGACTCTTTGCCGGTGGCGGTCAAGGACAACCAGGTGCTGCGGGTTGCCGCCGGCGACACCATCTGCATCTCCCACATCGAGGCCAACTACGAGCGGGGCCTGAGCGCGGATGTACTTGGACTGGGTGCCGTCAATGATTTTCGGAGAAACATCCGGGTCGACCGGCCCACCCGCATCGTGGTTCGAAAAGACTTCATCCCGTGCGGCAGTGTTTACCTGGAGCTGGGTCCCGGCAGACTGCCCACAGCTGCGGTTTCCGAGCGCGGCGAAGCTGTTTCTTCCATGCTGGTGTTTCGGATGAAGATCAACGGGGTCGAAAGCGTTTTCCCCAACCACGGACGAGCCCGGCTCATTCGCGGAGACACCCTTCAGATCGTCGACGTCCTCTCCGGCCGGATCGAGCCGGAGGAGGTCACCGTCAATTTCAAAGGGTTCGTGGGCAATCTCGAAAACAACACCGGAGAAGACCGCGGATACGTCATCGACACCGCAAGGGACCTGTGGCCCCGCTATTCCATCGACAAGAAAGGAAAAACCTATCCCATCGTGGTCACCTGCGGCGAGCAGACCGTCGGAGACCTTTATGTGGAGCTGACAGAGCCCGAGCTGAAATATCTCGTGTTCCGAAAGGCCGATGGTGCACTGGTTTGCGCTGCGCCGGACCAGGCGGCCGAAATCGATCCGGATGCACCGATCGAGCTGGTCGACATCCGGACCAACATGCCGGCCGAAGCCGGGCTGGAAGCCTTTCTCAGTAGACATGGAAAAAATCGTCAGCCCCTGCCGATGAACCTGCCGGTGACGATGGGCAAACGTCTTCCCGGGGCAGACCGGATAGAGTTAATGTATAATCGATTGCTTATAGGAACAATACCGCTGGCCTCCGCTGCTGCCGCTGGCAAAAAAATGGAGCCGGAAACCGCCGAGGCCGGAATCCTGAGACCGCCGGCTGGGCGGGATAACCCAGGAAACAACTCGTGACATGGGAGCTTTGCCATGAAGCGCAAGAGCGAAAACATTTCGATTATCGACAGTGGACTGACCATCGACGGGACCATCTCCTGCAAGGGAAAGCTGATCATTAAAGGTACGGTGAAGGGTAACCTGGAGGGAGAAACCGTCGTCATCGCCGATGAAGGCAGTCTGTATGCAGATGCGGCTGTAGAAAGCGTCACGATAGGAGGGCTTTTCGAAGGATCGATACAGGCTTCCAAAGAGCTGATCGTGCTTTCCAGCGGCAAATGCGCCGGAAAGGTTGTCTGCAAGGATCTCGTCGTGGAGGCCGGCGGCGCTCTCAATGCCGAAGTGACCTGCACCGCCGGGCAAGAAGAGGCCGCCGGCGACCGCAAGGCCAAAATCAAGGCACTGGAACTTTAACTTTATCACGGGGTAGGCCCGCTCTGCGGGCCTACCCCGTGATAAAGGAAAATTCGGCGCAGATCGGAAAGTGATCCGAAGGATAACCGCCGTTGAGCTGGTGACGGCAGACTTCCCTGTTCTCCGCTTTCAGCTCCCCCCGATACAAGATCCAGTCGATGTGGCCCCCGTCCGATTCCCCGGTGAAACGGTGATGGGTGCCCGGATACGGAGGGCTGAATACCGGTTTGAAGAAGGGGCCGGCACGATGCTCTCGACGGTCTTTGCCTGTAAAGATTCTGTGGCAGGCCGAGTCCGGCAACGAATTGAAATCCCCCATCAAAAGGGTCGGAATATCCGCCGGGAATCCGGCCAAACGATCAAGAATCAGTTCTGCACTTCTGGCCTGGACCGCCTCGGCAAAATCGAGATGGGTGTTTACGGCGAGCAGGCGGTGCCGGCCGGCCGTGAAAAAACCGATGGTGCACTGTCGCGGCCAGCGGCTCTCGGCAAAACGGCTCGGCAGGTCGGGCAGCGGACTCAAGAAGAAGTGGTCGGAAAAAGAACAGCGAAAGGGGCTGCGGAAGAAGATGACATTGTGCTGCCAAAAATCGGGTGCCGGCCGCCGTTTTCCAATGAAGCCGTATTCGGGGAGTATGCGTCTCAGATCATCGATTTGAAAATCGTTGACCTCCTGAAATCCGATGAGATCGGGCCGATATCGGGTGAACAGATCGGCAATTCTCGGTTTTCGAAACTCCCAGCTGTCGTCGCCGTCTTCGGCCAGTCCGAAGCGAAGGTTCAAGGTCATGACCGAGATCCGGTCCATTGGACAGGGGGGCGTCATCGTCAATCCTCAATGATTTTTACCCAACGCTTCGGCCAGCCAGGTCTGGTCCACCTGCACCGTCTTGAAGTTGTCAAACGTCAGGTCGGAAAAAGAAAGCCCCATGTGCCGGCGCAGTTGCTCGAAAATCTGAAGATACGTATCCAGGATTCGGTTCTCCCAGGGGAGCCCCAGTCGATCCGCAAAGGCCCGAATCGACCGCCTCTCCCCTTCGATTTCAAGAAATTCACCAAAAGGGAGGGTATCGAGGCAGAACTCGGTGTGCTCCAAGAAAAGGGTTTCTCGCCACTTTTCATATTGCTGGGCCGGATAAAATCCCACCGCCTCCAGAAGCCGGTGCATGGTTTGGAAATCGTCGACGGTCACTTCCAACTCCCGGTAGATTTTAAACTGGCTGTCGCCGTCCGGTTCGATCGATTTGAAGGTAAGCCGGGTCCGGCGGTCCAGCCGAAGGCGAAGGAGTCTTCCGGTGCTTTTGAACGAGTTTTGGCGGTCCTCGAAACGGATGTTTTTTTCAAACGTCCTGCCCCGTGGATCCGCACCGAGCTCGATGAGCCGGCGGCGGATCTGCGCCGGGTCGGCAAGCAGGAATTTGACCTCGATTTCCAGCGGCATGGCAATTCGTCCATGGAAGTACGAAACTCGAAATGATCAAACGGCAAAAACAAATTCGACAAAGGCTATAGGAGACAATCGCACCGGTGTCAAATATTAGAGCGCTTGTCAAAATAGCGTTCCTATTTTTCCCTTGACAGAAGGGCGGATTTTGCTTAACAGTACCATCTTTAAAAAAAACAGGAGTGAGGATCGTGAAAAAATATACCTACATGGCGAATCGCTCGGACAATGCGGAAAAGTGGTATGTGGTGGACGCTGAGGGCATGGTCCTCGGCCGGCTTGCCTCCCAGGTTGCCGCGCGGCTCAAAGGGAAGATGAATCCCCTGTATACCCCCCATGCCGATCTTGGGGATTTTGTGGTGGTGGTCAACGCCGACAAAATCGTTCTGACCGGCAAAAAATGGGACGATAAAAACTACTACCGGCACAGCGGCTACACGGGAGGACTCAAGTCCGTCACCGCAAGGCAGTTAAAGGACAAGCGTCCCGAGGATCTGATCCGGTTCGCGGTAAGGGGAATGCTGCCGAAAAATCGGCTCGGCCGGAAGATGGTAAAAAAACTGAAAGTTTACGCAGGGGCCGAACACCCGCACGAGGCCCAGCAGCCCGAGCCGATGAAAGTCCAGCAATAAAATCGCTGCCGGTATTTTATAACGGTTTCGCGTTTCGTGAAACCTGGCTGGAAAAGTACATTCGAACGGTGAAATTTTAACCCGTATTGTTCAACCAGAGAGGCATTCGGGAAAACGATGGGAAACGATACAGTTTACGCCACAGGCAAACGCAAAACCGCTATCGCCAGAACATGGCTTACGCCGGGATCCGGGGACATCAAGATCAACGACCGCCCGTTGGACGAATACTTTCCGGTGGAATCGGCCCGCGGTCTGTGCCTGCAGCCGTTGATTCTGGTCAATGCCAGAAACGACTACGACGTCCGGATCCGCATAAAAGGCGGCGGAATGACCGGGCAGGCAGGGGCGGTGCGCCACGGCATTACCCGCGCCCTGATCGAGGCTAGCCCGGAACTTCGCCAGCAGCTGAAAAGAGCCGGCTACGTCAAGCGTGACCCCCGCAAGAAAGAGCGGAAAAAGTACGGCCAGCGCGGCGCCCGTGCCCGGTTCCAGTTCTCCAAACGATAAAAAATCGCTTTCGCGATTTTTTATCGTAAGAAGGAAAATGGATGAACTGATAAAAAGTCCCCGAAACGTCATGCCGGACCCTGGATCGAGTCCAGGGCAAGCTTTTTTGATCCGGCATCCAGGTATCTTTGTAATTACTGGATTCCCGCTTTCGCGGGAATGACGGAAAAGGGAAATTCACTTTTCACAAAAAAAGGAGCACCATTTGGTGCTCCTTTTTTTATTTTCCGGATCTTTACAAAGTTCCAGTTGGCCCGAAGGGGGGCCGAGGGGTGTCGGATTGGATGCCGGGCAACTGTTTGAGCCATGTAGGCCGCGTTGAGACGGCCGCCATGCTGCCGAGGGAAAGTGCCCTGTTTTTCCGACTTGCCGAAGGTCCTTGCCGAAGCATTCCATCAACGGCCGTCTTTACGCGGCCTTGATGGCGAGTTTTGGCCGGCAGGAGAGCCGATACCCCTCGGCCCTCCTGGCCAATGCTGGATCATTCCGGATAGCCGCTTTTTATTTTTCGCCGTATCGATGCTGGATGGAGCGGATCACGTCCAACCGGGACAGAAAAATCTCCACCAGCTCCGGGTCGAACTGGGATCCGGCCCCTTTTGAGATCGCTTCCAGCACCCGCCCCTCGTCCCAGGCTTCCTTGTAGCTCCGGGCCGAAGACAGGGCATCGTAGACATCCGCCAGGCAGACGATACGCCCGAACAAAGGAATTTCCTTGCCGACCTTTCCCTTTACAGAACCGTCCGGAAGCGCATTTTCTTTGGGCGGTCGACCGGTGGCCACGTCGATGTGGCCGGGGTAGCCGCTGCCGTCCCACCGCTCGTGGTGGTTCAGGGCGACCTGGCCGGCGGCGGTGTCGAAATCCGACTGCTGGTCGAGAAAGAGGCGGGCGCCCAAGACCGTATGCTGCTTCATGATTTCGAATTCGTCCTCTGCCAGCCGGTCCGGCTTTTTCAGGATCATGTCCGAGATGGCCACCTTGCCGACATCGTGCATCATGGCCGCCATGCGAAGCATGTCCCTGTCGCGTTCCATCTTTTGTTGGGCCAGTTCATGGCGCCGCGCCCATTGCTCAAAAATCTCCAAGGCATAGCCGGCCACCCGGTTGACATGGGCCCCGGTTTCCTTGGGATCGCGAAGCTCTGCCATCCGGATCATCCGAAGGATGATCTGCCGTGTCATCTGGGCTCTTTCCAGGGCCACTGACGCCACTGCGGCAAAATGATGCATCATTTTCTCGTCGTCTTCGGAAAAGGGGATGACGCGTCCGGTGCCGTCCTGGGCGTTGATGATCTGCAGTATGCCGAGGAGGTTGCCGTTGGTGTTCTTCAGCGGGATCGTCAGGGCCGAGCCGGTTTTGTAGCCGGAGGCTTTGTCGTATATGCGGCCGAAGCCGAACGGCTGGGTCGGATCGATCCGGTAGACGTCTTCGATATTCAGGGTGTTTCCGGTGGTGGCCACATAGCCGGCCAAACTCTTTTCATCGATCGGAATGGAAAAGGTCGAGTAGATCAGCTTCTCTCCGTTGGGAAGCCGTTTTTGAAGCGTGTCGTTCTGGGTATAGGCAAAGTGCAGCCGTTCGCCGTCCCGAATGTAGATCGAGCCGGCGTCGGCATTGACCACCTGACGGGCTTTGGTCAGCACCCGTTCAAGGAGGATGTCCAGGTCGCTGACTTTGTTGAGCTCGACTCCCAGGCGGATCAGCGTGTCGAGTTTTTCTTTTTCGCTCAGCATGGAATCGATTCCGATGACGGCAGGGTTATCCGCCTTCGCAGAACACCACGGGTTTACCCGTGGGGCTCCATTGCGTCTCTCGATAAAGAATGATGCATCATAGAAGAGCGCCGATTGGGTGTCAAGGCGGGGGCGCTTTTGCGACGGCTTCAGACGATGATGACCTCTTCTTCGAACCGGGTAAGCTGCTCTACACCGCTTTCGGTCACCAGGTGCGTGTTCTCGATTCCGACGACGCCCCGGCCGGGAAACACCATTTTCGGTTCCAGAGCGATCACCATGCCGGCCTGAAGAAGAATTTCCTGGCCCTGGGCCAGAAAAGGATATTCATCGAGTTCCAGGCCGATCCCGTGCCCGACGAAGCGAATCCGCCGATCATCGGCGCCCATGAAATGATCGGCGTATCCTCGCTCTGCGGCAAGCGACAAGGACAGATCATAGATTTTTCCGGCGGCAACGCCGGGGCGGATCTCCTGCTTCAAGAATTCCTGGATCTCCAGCGCGGCCCGGTGAGCGGCCAGCAAATCGTCATCGAGTCCGCCGACGGCGAAAATCCGTGTGTGGTCCGCCAGGTAGCCGTTTTTGGCAAAGACATAGTCGACGAGGACCGGTTCGCGGCGCCGGATGGGGTGAAGACTGGACCCTTGCGCCACGGCCGGGCTCAGGGCCGCGCCTCCGGTCGGTGAGGCCAGATAGCTGGGGACGGCCGCTCCGGCCCCGGCCATGAGGTGTCCGTAGAACATCTCCTGGCCCCACAGGCGCATCCGGACAAATCCCTGGTGGCCGAGGCGCCGGGCTTCGGCCTCGACGATTCCGGCCAGCTCGATTTCGGCAATGCCCTCCCGAAGGGCTCCGGCTGCAAATGCGGCAACCTGATCTGCGTCCCGGGCCGCCTCCCGAATCAGGGCGATTTCGGCTTCGGATTTTACCGACCGGATCTTTCGGATGGCATGGGAAATATCGAGGCGCCGGGCATCGGGAAAAATCTCTCCCAGAGACAAATAAAGCTGCGCTGGGATCACGTCGAGCTCCAGACCCAGGCGTAGGGGCAGGGCAATCCCGTGACGGGCCAGGACTTCGGTCATCTGCTTCAGGCTGTCCACCGCGGCCTGTCTTTTCAGCGGAGATTCTGCCCGGGCGCGTTCGGGATTTTTCCGGGCCATCAGCACCGGATCCCCGTCGGCCGGAACATAGAGGTTTGCCTGCTGGATGGTGCCGGCAAAGTAGTAAAGATCCGTCTTTTGAAAGATCAGGGCGCCGTCTATGCCGCTTTCGCCCAGGGCGGTCTGTAGCCGCTCGATTCGGTGCTGAATCTCCTCAAAAGGCGTGTTGGCGTCGGTATGAAACATCAAAATTCTCCGTCTCGGTAAGTCCCCGGATCAGAGCCTGGCCAGGGTTGTCGAATCCGGCATCCGGAAGTTTTTGAAATTACTGGATTCCCGCTTTCGCGGGAATGACGGAAAAAGGGAAATTCTGACTTTTTTCGAAACCATCAGTCTTTCTCTTTTTAATAGGGATTGTCATACAGACTCTTGATTGGCTGAGTGCGACCATTGGGCTGAGCAGGCCCTGCCAGCCGAAACGAAATCATGACAATCCCTCTAAGCGCCGCATCGAAAGATTCAAGCGCTGTCGACTTTTCCCGATGCCTTGGGGCAGCGGACCAAGTGTCCTTCGGCCACGGGATAAAGGGCGTCTTCGAGGTGTTCACAGCTTGCATCCCGATCCTCGCACGCCGACAGAAAAGGACATCCTTCCGGGGCCGCCTCGGGTCGAGGTTCGGCTTCGGGTTCGCCTTGGAGGGCCTCGGCGGCGCGGCTTTTTCTGGACGGATCCGGCTCGGGGATGGCCGAAAGGAGCTTTCGCGTGTAGGGATGACGCGGGTCTTCGAACAGCGCCATGGCCGGGGCTTCTTCCATGATCTTTCCGGCATACATGACAGCCACTCGATCGCACAGATATCCGACGACGTTCAGGTCATGGGAAATGAACAGATAGCTGAGCCCGAGACGCTCCTGGAGATCCTTTAAGAGATTGATGATCTGGGCCTGGATCGACACGTCCAGGGCGGATATCGGCTCGTCGCAGATCACCAGCTCCGGCTCTACGCTGAGCGCCCTTGCGATTCCGACCCGCTGGCGCTGCCCGCCGGAAAACTCATGGGGAAAGCGTTCTGCGGAGTCGGCCGACAGACCGACCATCTCCAGCAGCTCGGCGGTGCGCGACTGCCTCTTTGCCGCGCTGCGGATTCCAAAGGCGCGAAGGCCCTCTGCAATGGACTGGCCCACGGTCATTCGGGGGTTCAACGAGCCGTAAGGATCCTGGAAAACGATCTGCATTTTGCGCCGAACCGGCTTGAGCTCGGCTTCGGTCAGATCGCTGATCTCTTCTCCATCAAAGCGGATGCTGCCGGCTTCCGGATCGAGAAGCCTCAGCACTGTTCTGGCGACCGTCGATTTTCCGCAGCCGCTTTCCCCCACCAGGCCAAGGGTTTCTCCCGGCGGCACAGAAAGATCGACCCCGTCCACCGCGTGTATCCAACCCGATATGCGCTGAAAAAATCCCCGCCGGACGGGGAAGTATTTCTTCAGACCGGAAACCTGAAGGATAGGGGTTTCGGTGTTTGGCCTGTCTTTCATCGGGGAACCTTTCGGCCGGCGGATTCAAACAGTACCGGACATCTGGCAAAATGCCCCTGACCGTAGTCGCACATCGGCGGATATTCGGTTCTGCACGACGCGATCGCATGGCCGCATCGGGGGTGAAAAGGGCAGCCTGAAGGTTTGCGGGCCGGGTTCGGCACGCTTCCCGGTATGCTATACAGCCGCTGCCCTCTTCTTGACCGGGACGGCAGAGAGGCCAGCAGCCCCTGGGTGTACGGGTGCTTGGCCGACCCGAACAATTGAACGGTTCCGGCCTGTTCCACGATGATTCCGGCATACATGACATAGACCCGATCGGCGACGCCGGCCACCACTCCCAAGTCATGGGTGATATACAGGATGGACATGCTCCTGCGCAGCTGAATCGAAGAAAACAGCATCAGGATCTGGGACTGTACGGTGACGTCCAATGCCGTGGTCGGCTCGTCTGCAATGATCAGTTCCGGGTCACAGGCCAGAGCCATGGCGATCATGACCCGCTGCCGCTGGCCTCCGCTGAGCTGGTGGGGGTAGTCGCTCAGGCGGTCTTCGGGGGAAGATATGCCGACATCGCCGAGAAGTTCGACGCAGCGCCGCCGAAGGGCCTCCTCGGACATGGGGTGATGGATTCGGATCGCTTCTGAGATCTGGTCTTCGATGGTAAAGACCGGGTTCAAGGATGTCAGCGGCTCCTGAAACACCATGGCGATCCGGTTTCCCCGGATTTTTCGGAGCTCTTCTTCTTCCATTTTGGCGAGATCTGTCCCGGCGAAGACAATGCGCCCGCTGACGATCCGCCCCGGGGGAGTCGGGATCAGGCCCAGAACGGCCAGGGCGGACACGGTTTTTCCGCAGCCGGATTCTCCTACCAGACAGACGGTTTCCCGCGGCCCCACCGTAAAATCGATGCCGTCCACGGCCCGGGATACGGTGTCATCGCCGTGGAAATAGACCCGCAGGTCTTCTACGGAAAGAAGGGGAGTGCCGGCGTTGTCTTCTGTCGATGCCATGACTCTGGATCCTGGTGTTTCGTTTCCAACGCCCGAAATCAGATGTCGGATGTCAGTAAAGGACCAGAAGTCAGATGTCAGATGTCCGAAGTCAGAAAGGGCTTGGTCTTTTGCAGTTCCTGACTTCCGACATCTGACCTCTGACATCCGGCAGTTTCCCGGCCTGCCGCCCGCCCGGCATGCTAGGCTCCAAGCCGGGGCGGACGGGCAGGCAAGGCGTCTTTGCGGTTCACTCGTTTTTTTCTGACATCTGACATCTGACCTCTGACATCCGGCTTCCCAGCCTCCCAGCTTCCTATCCCTATGTCCGGCTGCGCAGCTTCGGATTCAATGCATCCCTCAGCCCTTCGCCGAAGAGGTTGAAGGAGAGCACGACGATGAGAATCGCCACTCCCGGAACGAATGTCAGCCAGGGGGCGTCGAAAAAAAACCGGCGGCCGTCCGAGAGAATGTTTCCCCA
>JAIPEL010000190.1 GCA_021737185.1 Desulfobacterales bacterium
GTGAAACTTCTCAGGCCGTCATTCCGGGCTTGACAAGCCTGCCCCAGACCCCGATCCGGGGGAATCCAGGTATTTCTGGATCCCGGCTCGAAGTTTATCCCGCACTTGATGCGGGGCTTCGCTACGGCCGGGATGACGGACCGGGAATGATGAAGTTTCATACGAGCGCCGCCTCTGGCCGGTCGCGCCGACCAGTTTGATCAAGAATGAAACTATGCCATTTTGGCCTAGTTTCACATAAGATGACGGAAAGATCTGTGTTCCCGTTTATTTCTCAATGAATCTAAGATTGCTTTTTACTGTCGTCTGTCCTCTGTCCTCTGTCTTTCTTCTGGCACCTCGGGCAGTAGTACCCGCTACGGCCGGAGATCTTGATTTTCTTTACAGGTCCGCGGCAGCGGGGGCAGGACTCTTCCTCTGAGCGGTGGGGAAGAAGAAAATCATCCGGCATCGCTTCCGGGTCGGCTCCGGCATCGATCGATTCCTTCCATACCCTGTCCATGCACTGGTAAAGGTTTTCAAAATCCTTGTCCTTCAGGGTATTTGCCAGGATCGCCGGATGCAGGCGGGCCTGGAAAAGAATTTCATCGGAGTAGATGTTTCCGATGCCGGCAACCACTTCCTGGTTCATAAGCGTCGATTTGATCGACCCTCGCCTTCCGGAAACTGCTGTGCGAAAAGTGTCAAAGTCCAGGCCTTCGAGGGCATCGGGCCCCAGTTTTTCCTTTTCAGCGAACGTGTATGGGTCTTTGACCAAGGACACCTGCCCCAACATGCGCTGGCAGTCGTAGGCCAAGCGATAACCGTTGGTAAAAAGAAGTTCCATGCGCACATGACCGGGTTTTTTGTCTTCCACCTGGAAGTAGCGCAGAAAGCCGGTCATCCCGAAGTGGAGCATCAGCCAACCCTTTTTCGAAAGCGCGGCAAAGAGATGCTTGCCGTGGCGGGAGGTCTGGTCCAGCTCCTGCCCTTTGAGGCGGCGTTGCAGCGTTGCCTTCGAGACGCCTTTCAGCACCCGGTCATGATGGACGCGCACCGTTTCGATCTCCTGATGAAGTGCGGTGGCGTTCAGGTACCGCCTGAAAATTTCAACATCCGGCAGTTCCGGCATGGCTGATGTCACTCCTCGTATGAAACTTCATGTTCCCAGTCCGTCATTCCGGGCTTGACAAGCCTGCCCCGGACTTGATCCGGGGGAATCCAGGTTGTTGTGGATCCCGGGTCTCCGCTTCGCTTCGCCCGGGATGACGGCCTGAGAAGTTTCACAATTGATCAAACTGGCCGGTTGAGACCCAACGATTTATATAAATCTCCCGCCGGAGAATCTTGAATCTGGAATTTTGAATCTCTCCGCGGTCAGCGGACCAGCAGCACCGGGTTTTCGATTTCATCGAGCAGGGCGCAAAGCTGCTCATCCTCTTGGCTTTCCGCATCACAAGGGATCACTACCGGGCCGGAACCCTCCAGGTGGATCCGTTGGGCGATGCCGGAAATCGAGCCGCGGACCACGAGCCGGAAGTCCGCCCCCAGCTTGTGTTCCTTCAGTCGTTCCACGACCGACATCTGAAGCTTTCGGGCCTCTTCCCGGCTGGCTGCCAGTACCAGGACGGTCAATCTTCCGTCGTGTACGCGGGTCAGGCGGCCGGCGGCCTGGAAGGCTTTTTCCGCCAGGTCGCTGCCGTCATAGAGAAGGATGACCGGAAATGTCAGCAAAGATCCGGAACGAAGAACCAGGGTCATGCCGGGCCGGCTCGAAACAATGGTTCGGGTGATCGAGCCGGTGCGCCGGAGCCCCTGAAACGACCGCCCGATCTTTCCCAGGACCATGAGATCTGCATCGACGGCGGCCGCCAGAAGCTCTGCCGCCACCACTCCTCTGGAGACTTTGAACTGCCAGGAGATCCCTCTGTCTTCACAGACTCGGGCAACAATCCGGCGGATCTGCCCGGCCTGGGCGCGAAGCTGGCGTTCGATCTCGATCGATTCCATCTGCCGGAATATCGGTGAAAAGGCGCTCACCTCTCGGGCCAGCGGAAGCTGTGCCAGGCGAAGAAGGTTGGTGTCTTCCACGTACAGGCCGATGAGCTCCGCTTCCAGGGCGGCAGCCAACTCGACGGCATTTTGCAGGGCCGACAGGCTGGACTGAGAAGCGTCCAGGGCCACCAGGATTCTTCGAATTTCCGACTGCTCGGCAGCCATGGTTATTCGCCCTCCTTTTCAACGGCGGGCTTCATGAAGTCGAGCCGCTTTTTGGCCATCTCGGCCAGCCGCTTGTACACAATCCCGTTTACCGTGTTTTCAGGAAAGTAGCCCTGATCATCCGCCTCGCCGGCCTCCATCCCCGTCAAAAGCTCGATGCCTTCATCGATGGTTTGCACAGCATAGATATGAAACTGTCCTTTTTCTACAGCCTCGATGACGTCCCGGCGCAGCATCAGGTGGGAGACGTTGGACTCGGGGATCAAAACCCCCTGTTCGCCGGTAAGGCCCCGGGCATGGCAGGTGTCGAAAAATCCTTCGATTTTTTCATTGACGCCGCCGATGGGCTGCACCTGGCCGTGCTGGTTCACCGAGCCGGTCACCGCGAAAGACTGCTTGATGGGGATTTTGGATATGGCCGAAAGCAGCGCGTAAAGTTCTGCCGAAGAGGCGCTGTCTCCCTCGATACCGCCGTAGGACTGCTCGAAGACCAGGCTTGCCGACAGGGACATGGGGTGCTCCCAGGCGTATCGGGCGCGAAGATAGCCGCCTAAAATGAGCACCCCCTTGGAGTGAATGGGGCCGCCCATGTCCACTTCCCGCTCGATGTCGACCACGCTGCCTTTTCCCATGGAAGTGCGGGCGGTGATGCGCGCCGGCCTTCCGAACATGAATTCACCCAGACCGATCACCGAAAGGCCGTTGATCTGGCCGACCTTGGCTCCTTCGGTGTCTACGAATACGATCCCCCGGTCGATCTGCTCCTGCATCCGCTCCCGGAGCCTGTCGGACCGGTAGATCCAGGAATCGATCGCTTTTTGCACGTCCTCGGCCTCCACCTTGCCGTTGCCGTTTTCAGAGGCCCAGTAATCGGCTTCCCGAAGCAGATCGGTCAGCCGCTGCATATGAACGGAAAGTTTTTCACCGTCTCCGACCGTCCGCGCGCTGTGCTCGATGACTCGGGCGACAGCGCCTCGGCTGAACGGGTGCATGTTTTCATGCTTTACCGCGCCGGCGATCAGTCCGGCCAATGCGTTCTGGTTTTTTTCGTTCCGGTCCATCTGGTGCGCGAAATCCGCCGCCACTTTGAAAAGCTCGCTGAATTCCGGGTCGAAGTGGCGAATCAGGTAGTAGATCAACGGCTGGCCCATGAGAACCACCTTGATTTTCATCCGAAAGGGCTCGGGTTCCAGCGAAACGGTGCTGATCAGGCTGTACATCTGGCCCAGGGATTCGATTTTGATTTCACCTGATTTCAGGGCTCGTTTGAGCCCCTCCCAGGCAAAGGGATCCCGGAGCACCTTGAGGGCGTCCAGGATCAGGTAGCCGCCGTTTGCCCGGTGCAGGGCCCCTGCCCGAATCATGTCAAAATCAGTGAACAGGGTGCCCATGTGGGCCTGGTGCTCCACCCGGCCGATCAGGTTCTGATAGGTGGGATTTTCCTCGTACACCACCGGGGCGCCTTCGGCGCTGCTGTTGTCCACTAGCACATTGACGTGGTATTTGCGCATCTCCTGCGAGTCGGCGTCCGCCTCCTGGATGCCCTGGCCGCCGCCCATCTGCTGCTGGATCATCTGCTGGAGCTGGTTTTGCTGACCGCCCTGGGGCTGGCGGAAAGCCTGGAGGTTGTCGATGATGTCTTTTTCCACGTCCTTGAGGTGCTCGACGATTTTTTCGTTGTCTTCGTATTTTTTGATGAGCTCTTCGATCACCGGGCCCACGGCGTATTGACTCACCTCCCGGTCCAGCTCTTTTTGTTTTTCGCCGATCTTGCGCTGCCATTGGGGGATTTGCTGGAAAATCTTACCGGCTTCTTTTTGAAGCTCCTGCACCCGTTCTTCGAGATGCTTGCGCTCTTCTTCCGGAAGTTTTTCGTATTCCTCCGGGGAGATGACCTCTTCATCCTTGACCGGGGCAAACGAAAGCCCGGACGGCGTGCGCATGATCGTAAGATTGTCCTCTTCGGCCTTTTTCTGAAGCTCCTCGAAGGCCTTTTGCTGCTTTTCCTGGAGCTCCTGTTTGATGGACTGGCGGCGGTTCTGGTAGTCCTCGTTTTCAAACGCCGCTCGCAGCGCCCGGCGGACGTTTTCCACCATCTCCTTCATGTCTTTTTCGAGGGCTTTTCCGCTGCCCGGTTCCACCATCAGGATTTTCGGCCGGTGGTCGTCCTCGAAATTCTTGACGTAGCAGATGTCCGGCGGCACATGTTCATCCTTGGCCCGCTTGTCCAGAAAACTTCGAATGAGGGTGTATTTCCCGGTGCCCGGTTCGCCCAGGGCGAAGATGTTGTACCCCTCCCGGGCGATTCCGATGCCGAAGCGAAGCGACTCGGCCGCGCGGGGCTGACCGATGCTGTCTTCTTTCGGATCGAGCTCGTCGGTGGTTTCAAAGGAAAGGGTTTGCGGGTCGCATCGATGGTAAAGACGATCTGGAGATAAAGCGGATACTGGCATCTGACGATTCCTTTTTTTTTGATTAGATGTCATTCCTTTTCAGGAAGAATGCGGTCAGGCGGTGTCATCGGTTCGCCGGTCTCCAACGAGGTGTGTACGTCAACCTCCTCGTCTTCCCCCTCCATCTGAATGTCCTTGTCGGTTTTTTCCCGTTCCGGCGGTCGATTTCTTTCCTGCCGCTCCCAGGGCTGTCGATCGATGGTGGTGTTGTCCACGGTTTCGCCGAAGCCAAGGACGTCCTCGATGGTTTCATGAAGGATTCTGCGCTGCCGCTCGCTGGGAAGCAGGCCGTCGAGATTCACCACGCCCGATTCACAGCGAATTTCCAGCTCTTCGGTGTCCACTCTGCCGTCATTTTGAAGGGCGTTTTCGATGGACTCTTGCATTTCAGCATCGGTGAGTTCCTGCTCTTCGAGCGCCACGGGAGATGCTTCCGCTTCAGCGGATTCGAAGCTTTGCCGCTGCTTGGCGCACCGGATGCAGTGCCGGGCTTCGGGTACCGCGTCCAGCCGCTTGATGGAAATCGGTTCCCCACAGGCTTCGCAAAGGCCGTATCGGCCTTCGTCCATCTTGAGCAAGGCGTCGTCGATTTTCTGGATCAGTTCCTTGTCCCGGGCGTCGAGTTGATCCAGGCCCCGGGAAAGATTTGCCTTGGCAGCAGTTTCTTCCATTTCCCGCTCGGGCTGGTTCAGTTCCTGGTAAGAGTCTGCGATTTCCCTGCGGGAATCGATCAGCTCCCGTCTTCTGCCGAGCAAATCGGTGCGAAGTTCCGACAAGATTTTTTTATCTGGCATGTTCATCCAATCTCCACTCTTCGCCTGCATAAAATCGCCGCTGCGATTTTATGAGAATTTCACTGCGCGAAACAATTCAATGGTCAGAGACTCTTATGTGAAACTAGGCCAAAATGGCATAGTTTCACCCTTGATCAAACTGGTCGGCGAGGCCGGCCAGAGGCGGCGCTCGTATGAAACTTCATCATTCCCGGTCCGTCATCCCGGCCGTAGCGAAGCCCCGCATCAAGTGCGGGATAAACTTCGAGCCGGGATCCAGAAATACCTGGATTCCGGGTCAAGCCCGGAATGACGGCCTGAGAAGTT
>JAIPEL010000058.1 GCA_021737185.1 Desulfobacterales bacterium
CGCCGTCAAAAATGTCGTCGATACGGAACGGTATGCTTTCGAAGCCGTTTTGTCCCGGCTGACGGTCTCCCAGGTACGGGTTATTCGCACGCTGGCCCACTTTCCGGTGAAAGAAATGTTGTCCGGTGATTTTATCGGCCGATGCGGCCTTCCCCCAAGCTCTGTACAATTCGCCCGCAACAGGCTGAAGACCGAGGACCTTATTGAACAGGAGAAAGAAAGCAGGATCTGGAAGGTGGTCGATCCGGTCTTTGCCATGTGGCTCAACCAGCTTTGACCCAAAACGATCCGGCCTGATTCAACCGTCTCAAAAGACGGTTCGATTTTATGCTGCCCTTACGAGGCCTGATCCAACGCCCCGATGGCGGAAAGGGCGTCTTTGACTTCCTCTACCCCCTCGGGGGGAAGGGGTGCCTGCGGGGGCAGCGGCGCACCGACGGCATAGCCTTGAAGCTCCAATCCGCCCTTGATGCAGGCGGCGAGATTGTATCTGGCAAATGCCCGGTTCAGATTCCAAAGGGCTCGTTGACGCGCCATCGCCGCTGTCCAATCGCCTCGCAGACACAGCTCGTAGAGCTCGACGCTTTGTCGCGGAGCTACGCAGGCGGGCCCGGCCATCCAGCCGATCCCGCCGATCATCATCACGCAGACGGGTATGTGCGCCGAGGCCGCAAACACCTGCAGCCGCCCTTCGACCTGGTTGATGATCGAAAGCAGCCTTCCCGTATTATAGGAGGCGTCTTTAATGTAGCCGATGTTGGGGATACGGCTCAGGCGTTCAATGACGGCAAGGCTCAAATCCGAATGCTGGAAGCTGGGATTGGTATAGAGGACTACCGGGATCGAGACGGCATCGGCGATTGACTTGAAGTAGGAGAATACCCCCTCTTCGGAGATGGGAAAGTAGGCCTCCAGAATAGCAAGGATGCCGCTGCAGCCGAGGCGCTCGAACTCCCCTGCCTGGGAAACGGCGTCTGTGGTGGTGGTCGAGGCGACCCCCGCCACCACCGGGATCCGGCCGGCTGCCGCTTCAAGAACGACCTCGACCACCCTCGTGCGCTGCCTTCGAGAAAGATAGGCGAACTCTCCCGTGGATCCCAGGGGGGTCAACCCATGAACGCCGGCACCGATGAGGTCTTGGCACAGACGTCCGAGTACGGCTGCGTTCACCTCTCCGGAGGTGTCAACCGGCGATACGAGGTAGGGAAAGACACCCCTGAACCGGGTTTCGGTCATTTGAGTTCCTCCTTGGATCGATTTAATTTTTCCGGATCACTACAAAGCTCCAGTCGGCCCCCCTGCCCAATACGGGATCTTTCCAGATAACCGTTTTAATTTTTACCTACCCTACCAGCGGACAACATCGTGGAAAAGCGGAAAATGATGCGCTTCTCCCACCGTCCTTGACCCCGGTTCCTTGCGGGATTAAATTTTACGATTAGGTAGGATTGCGGTGAATCGCGTTTGACGTTGAAGTGGTCGAAGTACGATGCCGCGCGAAGTCGCCGATCCTTGAATTTTGACCCTGAACCGACAACTTTCCTTCAAAGGAGAACAGATATGTCCATGCCAAAAGATGAAATCCAAAAAGAGATGACCGAAGCCTGGACCACCTATCTCCAGGCATTGGAAAAATCGATCGAAATCCTGGACCGGGACATCACCGAGGCCCGGGAGATGGGCAAGGTGTGCACCAGCGAATGGTGCGAGGCCACCGAACACGTGATCGACGAGTTGGCCAACGCCCTGTTTTCCATCAGCGAGCCCCGGTGGTCCGAGCCCGAGGACTCGAAAAAGATCAAGGCCCTGAAAAGAAGGGTATACGATCTGTATGTGAACTACCGCGGGGTCTATGAAAAAGCGGCTTGATCCGGCATCGACGCCGTTGATTGGGGCCGGCCCGCGGTTCAAAGACAAAAAAGGCGCCGGGTGCGAGTTGCATCCGGCGCTTTTGACAAACATCTTTTCCAGATGAGCGATCTGCCGGTCGAGCAAATAGTTGGTCACCTTGATCAGGCCGATAATCACATTGGCGGAAATGGCCGGATCCGGATGCTCGATCCCTCTGCGAAATGTCTCATAACCGGCGCCGGGGCTGCGGTTCAACTCCCGGAGTCGCTGGGCATAAGGATGATCCCGGGTCCATTCCTTTGTTTAAGCGCCAATTACCCAGATCAATTCTACTGCGCCGACAGCACCGTCCCGGCTGCGGTCTTGCCCCGGTCTAGACTCCGGTACTGGATGGCTTCGCCGATGTGTTCGGCGGTGATGCCTTCTTCGCCGGCCAAGTCCGCGATGGTGCGGGCGATTTTGACGATCCGGCTGTAGGCCCGGGCCGACAGGCCGAACCGGTCCACGGCCGATTCGAGCAGGGCGGCGCAGGAGGCGTCGATGGCGCAGAATTTTTTGATGTGCCGGTTGCTCATCTGGGCGTTGGCAAAGATGCGGGCGGCTGAAAATCGCACTTCCTGGATCTTTCTGGCGGAAAGAACCCGCTCCCGGATGTCGGAAGAGGGTTCTGCGGAAATCTCGCCCACCAGGTCCTTGTAGGCCACTGCCGGTACCTCCACGTGAAGGTCGATCCGGTCCATGAGGGGACCTGAGATCTTGGCCCGGTAGCGGTGGATCTGAGGATAGGTGCAGCGACAGGGGTGGCGGGGATCGGAAAAAAAGCCGCACGGGCAGGGATTCATGGCCGCCACGAGCATGAACCGGGCCGGGTAGGTGATGGTGGTGGCCGCCCGGGCGATGGTCACCTTGCGGTCCTCCAGGGGCTGGCGCAGGACTTCGAGCACGTGTTTTTTGTATTCGGGCAGTTCGTCCAGGAACAGGACGCCGTTGTGGGCCAGGCTGACCTCGCCCGGCCGGGGTACGTGGCCGCCGCCGATGAGCCCGGCGTCTGAGATCGTGTGATGCGGGGCACGAAACGGCCGGGCGATGACCAGGGCCTGGTTTTCGTCGAGCAGGCCGACCACCGAAAAAATCTTGGTCGTTTCGATGGCTTCGGCAAAGGTCAACGGCGGTAAAATGCCCGGCAGCCGCCGGGCGAGCATGGTTTTCCCGGAGCCGGGCGGCCCGATCATGATCAGGTTGTGGGCGCCTGCAGCGGCGACCTCCAGGGCCCGCTTGACGTGCTCCTGGCCCCTGACCTCGGAAAAGTCGTCTTTGACCGGATCGGCGGAAGAAAAGATTTCGTCGATGTCGGTCTTTTCTGGGAGGATCGGCCGAATTCCCCGGAGAAATTCGACCACCGCCGAAAGGCTTTTCACCGGGTACACCCCGATGCCTTCGACCACGGCAGCCTCCCGCCGGTTTTCAAAGGGGACCACAATCCCCCTTCGGCCGGCCCGTTTGCCCGTGATGGCCATTGGCAGGGAGCCGTTTACCGGTTTGATTCTTCCGTCCAGTGAAAGTTCGCCCAAAAAGACGAATTGATCCAGGGCGGTTGCCGGGACCAGGCCTGTAGCGGCCAGTATCCCCAGCGCCATGGGAAGATCGAAGCCGGTTCCGTCCTTTTTGATGTTGGCCGGAGCCAGGTTGACGGTGATGCGGTCGTCCGGGAAATGGTACCCTGAATTTTTGATGGCGGACTTGACCCGTTCCCGGCTTTCCTTGACGGAGGCCTCGGGAAGCCCCACGGTGGTAAAGGCGGGAAGGCCGGCGGCGATGTCCACCTCCACCTCCACCAGGTAGGCATCGATGCCGATGACGGCGCTGCTGAGAACCTTGGCGAGCATGTCGCAGCTCCCGATTTCTTGCCCGCCTTGACTGAACCCCCTTGTTTTTCATACCAAATGCCGATATGGAGAACAATCCTTATATCGAAAGGATGAAGCGAACCATCATGCAGATTCATACCCAGCAGCACACCTTGAAGCGCGCGGTGAGCTCCACGGGCATCGGGGTACATTCTGGCAGGCAGGTCAACCTGACCCTGAGGCCGGCACCAGTCAACCACGGCATTAAATTCGTTCGGGTCGATTTGCCGGCCAGGCCCGTCATTCCGGCCCATTTCAACCACGTGGTCGACACCAGCAACGCCACGGTGATCGGCGCCGAAGGCGCCATCGTCTCCACCATCGAGCATCTGATGGCATGTCTGACGGGCATGGCGGTGGACAACGCTCTGGTGGAACTCGACGGCTACGAGATGCCGATCATGGACGGAAGCGCAGGCCCCTTTGCTGAAATGATCAAAGAGGCGGGCCTCGAATCCCAGGCCGGACCCCGATGTTATTTTACCGTCACCAAACCGATCGAATTGCATGAAAACGGAAAATTCGTTGGGATCTATCCCCTTTCCCGCTTCAAACTGACCTACACCATCGAGTATGATCACCCCCTGATTCAAAAACAGACCCGAACTTTCGACGGATCACCGGAATCCTTTCAAAGAGAGATCGCCTGGGCCCGGACATACGGTTTTCTTCATGAATATGAATATCTGAAACGGTACGGACTCGCCGGAGGATGCTCCCTTGACAACGTCGTTGTCGTGAGCGAGACCGGCGTCGTCAATGAGGACGGCCTCCGCTACGAAGACGAGTTCGTCCGCCACAAGATTCTCGACTGCATCGGCGATTTGGCGCTGCTCGGAATGCCGGTCATCGGTCACCTGGTGGTAAGCAAATCCGGCCACGCTTTCAACCACACCTTTTTGAAGGCCTTCTTCGACAACAAATCGGCATGGCGCACGTGCACGATGCACACTACGGCGGACCCCCGGGCAGAGCACCCAAAATCCCTTGCCATTTGACCCTCCTTCGGATAAAAAATAAACTTGTGTTTTTTGGGCGTTTTTTAATAAAATCGCTTCCGCGGTTGGCGTAAAGGCGCGGTCATGGCTCCGGCTTTGCCGGGGGTCGTGAGGTTGAAGGGATCCAGAGCCGATTGGCCGCGATCCCTGAAGGGGCCCTCTACGGTGCGTGGCGCAAAGACCGGGAAAGGAACCGGAATATTATGCTGAGGCGACGATTTTCAAAGACGACCTTCGCCCTGATTCTGATCCTGATGTTGGTGCTTCCGGTGATGGCAGCCGCCCAGGAGGCTGCCCTGACCAATATTGTCGTCACCAATACGAGGGACGATTTACTGGTCTATATGAACGTCGAGGGCGCCTTCACGGCGCAGATGAAGGAGGCGATTCTTTCCGGGGTGCCGACAACCTTTTCCTTTTTCATTCATCTCTTTATGGCCCGTAATTTCTGGTTCGACAAAGAAATTGCCGATCTGGAAGTCACCCACACCATCAAGTACGACAATTTGAAAAAGGAATTCGACGTCCGGCGGTCCTGGGAGCAGAACAAATCCAAAACCACCAAATCCTTCACCGAGGCCCGAAAATGGATGACGGAGATCGACAGCCTTTCGATCATCGCCTTAAGCAGGCTTGAAAAAGGCGCGCAGTACCAGCTTCGGGCCAAGGCCGAACTCAGCGAATACACACTTCCCTTCTATCTTCATTACGTTCTGTTCTTTGTCTCCCTGTGGGACTTCGAAACCGATTGGTACACCATCGATTTCATCTATTGATAAAATCGCTGCCGCGATTTTATGAGTTTTCGGGTTTCGCGAAATCATAAATGCACGAGACTGGCAGACTGCTGGATGCATGAATAGAGCGCAAATCGATGAACAAACCCCTCTCCCAGGACGATTCTTACCAGATTTCCGAGGCCGACCGCCGAAGACGAAAACGCGAACGGATCCTCATGATCCTGATTCCGTTCGTGGTCGCCGCCTTGACCTATGCTGAAAACCGCGTCATTCATTTCGGCGCCGACTTTCCGATCTCCAACACCATCTTGATGTTCATCCTGATCAACATCAACCTGCTGCTGTTGATCCTGCTCCTGTTTCTGGTCTTTCGAAACCTGGTCAAGCTGCTGTACGATCGGAAAAGGCGCCTCATGGGTGCCAGACTTCGAACGCGGCTGGTGGCCGCCTTCGTTGCCCTGACCCTGCTGCCGACCATCGTGCTTTTCTTTTTTTCCATCAACTTCATCACCAACAGCATCGAATTCTGGTTCAACGTTCCGGTGGAGCAAGCACTGGAAAATTCGCTCGTGGTGGGCCGCCGCCTGTATGGGTACGTCGACGAAAATAACCGATTCTACCTGGAGCGGATCGCCTATCAGGTGAAAATCAGGGAATTTCATAAACCCGAAAAGCAAAAAGGCCTTTCCCGATACATCCAGGTGGTGCAGCGCGCGTTCAATTTGCACGCCGTGGAGATCTACGGCCCAAACCTCCAGCGGCTCAGCTATGCCATGGCCGACGAACTTCAAGAACGGGGCCTGGAGGCCCTGGACGCAGAGCAGTTCCAAAAAAGGATGACGCCCGACGGCTTCCGCACCCTGACCGTCTCCGGAGAAGACGGAGAGATGATCCGGACGATCTGTGCCGTTCCCTTCGGGGCTGCCCCGGACGAGGCCCAGGCCTATGCCGTGGTCAGCGTTCTGGTGCCTCCCGATCTGGCGGAAGATCTTACCTCCATCTCCAGAGGTTTCGAGGAATATCAGCAGATCAAACTGCTCAAGGAGCCGATTCGGGCCACCTACTACATCACGCTGTCCATCGTCGGGCTGCTGGTGGTTTTTTGCGCCATCTGGTTCGGCTTCACCCTGGCCAAGACGATTACGATACCGATCATGGAGCTGGCTGAAGGCACCCGGCGGGTGGCCGAAGGGGACCTGAAGTTTGCCATCAGCCCTGCGGCCGACGATGAAATCGGCTCCCTGGTGGAGTCCTTCAACAAGATGACCCAGGATCTGCGAATCGGAAGAGAGCAGCTCGAGCTTTCGGCAAAAAAACTCCGGGAGCAGAACCTGGAAATCGAAGAGCGCCGGCGGTACATGGAGATCGTCCTGCGCAACATTTCCACCGGCGTGATCACCCTGGACAAAGCCGGCAAGGTTTCGACCCTCAACAAGTCGGCTGAGCGGATGCTCAATCTGAAGGCCGAGCGGGTGCTCAACGCGAGCTACAAAACAGTGCTGCGGGGCGAACACCTGGCCCTGGCAAAAGAGGTCACTGAAAAAATCACCCGGTCTCCGAAAGAAAGCGTCGAGCTGCCCCTCCGGGTGACGGTGGACGGCCGCCCCCGGAGCTTTCTGGTCAATATCAGTGCGCTTCAGGATGATGCCGGCCGGCACATGGGCATCGTCATGGTCTTCGACGATCTGACCGAGTTGGAAAAAGCCCAGCGAATGGCGGCCTGGCGGGAGGTGGCCCGGCGGATCGCCCACGAGGTGAAAAATCCCCTGACGCCGATTTCGCTCTCGGCCCAGCGCCTGAAGCGGAGGTTTTCAGACCGGGTCAAGGAGCCGGTGTTCGACGAGTGTACCCAGACCATCATCGATCACGTGGAACTGATTCGCAACCTCGTCAACGAGTTTTCAGCCTTCGCCCGATTTCCGACGGCAGATCCGAAGCCCTGCGACCTGCCGCCGGTGATCGACGAGACGGTCGCTCTGTACCGGGAGAGTCATCCGCATATCGATTTTAGGATCGAGGTGGAGGACCGTCTGCCGCTACTGAACCTCGATCGGCAGCAGATCAAGCAGGCGCTCATCAATTTGATCGACAATGCGATCGCGGCCATTCGGCGGCAGGGAACGGTCTGGCTGACCGCAAGCCATGATCCGCTGCTCAAGCGTGTCCGGTTGACCATTGCAGACGACGGCGCCGGCATTGCCGATCAGGACAAAAACCGGCTCTTCGAACCGAATTTTTCCACCAAAAAAGCGGGTATGGGGTTGGGGTTGACAATTGTCAGCACCATCGTCCAGGATCACGAAGGCCTGATCCGCGTCGAAGACAATTCTCCCCGGGGAGCCAGATTCGTCATCGAGCTGCCGTATTAGGGTTCGGAGGTTCAGAGGTTCAGGGGTTCAAGGTTCAGAGGTTCAGAGGTTCAGGGGTTCCCGGCTTCCCTCCTTCGGAGCTACGCCGCGGCAAGCAAGGTTCAGAGGTTTAAGGGCCAAAAGGGCCAACCTTTTTTCAGGAGGTTCCATGTTTCCATCGGTACTGATCGTCGACGATGAACCGTCGATTCTGCAGTCCCTCGGAGGTCTTCTTTCCGACGAGGGGTTTGAGGTGATGTCGGCTTTCAACGGATATGAGGCTCTGAAAATCATCGATGCCGAGTCGCCCGACCTGGTGCTGCTCGATATCTGGATGCCGGGTATGGACGGACTGGAAGTCCTCAGCGAGATTAAAAAGGGAAATCCGTTCATCCAGGTGATCATGATCACCGGGCACGGGACCATCGATACCGCCATCAAGGCAACCAAGCTCGGGGCCTACGATTTTATCGAAAAGCCGCTGTCCATCGACCGGGTGATCGTGGCCATAAACAACGCCCTCAATTTTCGCCGGTTGGAGGAGGAAAACCGCTATCTTCGGAAAAAAACCCTCGAAAAGCATTCCATCGACGGAAACAGCCCTCCGGTTGAAGCCTTGAAAAAGCAGATCGCCGTGGCGGCCCCCACCGACGCGTGGATCTTGATCACCGGAGAAAACGGCACGGGAAAGGAGCTCGTGGCCCGGACGATCCACCATCTCAGCCCGAGGGCCCAAGGCCCGCTGATCGATGTCAATTGCGCGGCGATTCCCGAGGACCTGATCGAAAGCGAGCTGTTCGGCCATGAAAAGGGGGCCTTTACCGGTGCCACCTCAAAGAAGCGGGGCAAGTTCGAACTGGCGGACAACGGCACCCTTTTTCTAGACGAGATCGGAGACATGAGCCTGAAAACCCAGGCCAAGATTCTTCGGGTTCTTCAGGAGCAGGAGTTTCAGCGGGTCGGCGGCAGCCGAATCATTCGGGTGAACGTCCGGGTGATCGCAGCCAGCAACAAGGACCTGGAAAGGCAGATCGCCGAGCAGGCCTTTCGCGAGGACCTCTATTACCGGCTCAACGTCTTTCCCATAACGGTTCCGCCCCTCAGGGACCGCATCGAAGACATCCCGATTCTCGTCGAGTTGTTTCTGGCGGAGGCTTCCCGGCAGAACCGCCGGCAAAAGAAGAAAATGACCGCCGACGCCATGGCGGTGCTTGCCCGCTACCCGTGGCCTGGAAATGTGCGGGAGCTGAAAAATCTCGTCGAGCGGCTGGATATACTGGTTTCCAAGAACATCATCGGTGTGCCGGACATCCCGCCGGCCTACAACCCCGAACATGAGCAAAGCGCCGCGTCCCAGGGCGCGCTGTTCGCCGCCGACGGCCTGAAGGAAGCCAGGCGCCTTTTTGAAAAGACGTTCATCGAGCGAAAGCTTGCGGAAAACGACCACAATGTCAGCCGCACCGCCGAGCAGATCGGTGTGGAAAGAAGCTACCTGCACCGGAAGATCAAGAAATTGACCTGAGTCGGCCCGGCGGCTTGCCTCCTCGGGTCGCTGCCAAGGTGCAGGGTTTCGTTTCAAATGAAACCTTCCACTCGCGGGCTGCCCGAGGCCTCTCCGGTCGGAGCCCGGCATAAGGGAGGAAACCGTGAGGATTATCGGCGGCAGCCTCCGGGGCAGGCGGCTTTTTTCCCCGAAAGATCGATCCGTCAGGCCTACTGCCGATCGGCTGCGGGAGACGATTTTCAACATCCTGGCCGGGGAGGTCAAAGGCGCGGCGGTCCTGGATCTGTTTGCCGGGACCGGCGCCCTCGGCATCGAGGCCTTGAGCCGGGAGGCGGCGTCGGCCTGGTTTGTGGATCGCAGTCGAGGGGCCCTGGCCCTGCTGGGAAAAAATCTGAAGACCTGCCGTCTGGAAGACATCAGCCGAACGATTTGCTGGGATATTCGTCGGAACCTGGCATGCCTCCGGGGTGCCGATCCGGCATTTTCGCTGGTGTTTATCGATCCCCCCTACGCCAGGGACTTGACCTGCCGGACCCTGGAGCACCTTCACCGCAGCCGGTCGGCGGCTGCCGGCGCCTGCATCGTCGTCGAACACAGCGCCACCGAATCCATCCGACTGGATGCCGGCGTTTTCAGGATAGAGGATCAGCGGCGCCAGGGAAATACCCTTGTATCCTTCATTCGTTATTTGGTATAGAAACTGCTCTGGTAGCGCACCGTTTGTGTAGCGCAAACAGACCACTTCCTTTAAAAATCGGACGAATTCATGACCACAACCGCCATCTATCCCGGAAGCTTCGATCCTGTAACCAATGGACATGTGGACGTGGTCGAACGCGGGCTGGAGCTTTTTGACCGAATCATCGTCGTCATCTTACACAACCCCCAGAAGACCTCTCTTTTTTCACTGGAAGAACGGGTGGAAATGCTCGAAGTGAGCCTCAAGGGGCTTGGCAATATCGAAGTGGACACGTTCCACGGCCTGACGGTCGACTATTGCGTGAAGCACAATGCCCAGGCGATCTTGCGGGGCATGCGGGCGGTTTCGGATTTCGAATTCGAATTCCAGCTCGCCCTCATGAACCGGCGCTTGAATCGGGACATCCAGACGGTTTTTTTGATGACCAGCCTGCGTTGGCTCTACGTGAGTTCCTCGATCATCAAGGAAGCCGTCTATTTTGGAGCCAACATCAACGGTATGGTGCCGCCCATCGTCCAGCAGAAGCTCCGGGAAAGGTTCGAACACAAGAACCAAAGGCCGTGACGGACGCCATGGATCTCTGGCAGCTCCATATCTTCTGCAAGGTCGTTGAGTTAAAGAGTTTTTCCAGGGCCGGCAAGGCGGTTTACCTGTCCCAGCCGACGGTGAGCAGCCACATCAAGGATTTGGAAGAACACTTCGGCTGCCGGCTCATTGACCGCCTCTCCAAGGAGGCGGTCCCGACCCGGGCCGGCAGCCTCCTATATGACTGCGCGCGCCGCATGATTGCCCTGAAAAACGAAACCGAGGCACTCCTTTCCGAGTTTCAGGGAAAGACGCGCGGAAAGCTTACCATCGGCGGCAGCACCATCCCGGCGGGCTACATTCTGCCGCAGATCATCGGTGATTTTGGCCGATCCTACCCCGAGATTCAGGTGGCCCTGGTCAACGGCGATACGGCAAAGATCATCGAAGATGTGCGCGACGGCGTCGTGGAGATCGGAGTCGTCGGCGCGCGAACCGGCGACAAGAAGATCGTGCAGGAGCCGTTGATCGAGGATCAGATGCTGTTGGTGGTGCCGGCCGGACATCGCTGGGCAAAAAGGACACGGGTGAACCTCGACGAAATCGTCAGCGAGCCGTTCATCATCCGGGAGGCCGGTTCCGGAACCCTGAAATCGATCCAGCAGAGTCTTTCCCGCCAGGGGAGCAGCCTTGACGATCTGAAGGTGATTGCAGAGATGGGAAGCACCCAGTCGGTCATCCAGGGGATCAAGGCCGGCGTCGGGATCTCGATTTTATCGGCCAGGGCGGTGGAGGAAAGCCGCCATTGCGGTTTTCTGGTGGGATTGGACGTCGAAGGGGTGAGGCTAACCCGACGATTTTATCTGACGCGGCACCGGGAGCGCAGCGCCTCGCCGATTTGCACGGCCTTTACCGATTTTCTCAAGGCCCGCTGCCGGGATGGGGCCGATGCCCCGCAGCTTTCAAACGACAAAAACTGAATGAGACGACCCGAATTCGTGAAAAGACCATGAAACTGCCCTTGACCCCCAACGCCCGCACTGTTTTGGAAAAACGGTACCTGAAAAAGGACGCCGACAGCAAGATCGTCGAAACGCCCGAGGCGATGGTTGAACGGGTGGCGCGGAGCATTGCCGAAGCCGACGCCCTGTTCGATTCGGGCGCCGACGTCGCCAAGACGGAGAAAAATTTTTCCACCCTGATGTCCAACTTGTGGTTTCTGCCCAATTCTCCGACCCTGATGAATGCCGGACGACGCCTCGGCCAGCTGGCCGCCTGCTTTGTCCTTCCCATCGAAGACTCGATGGACAGCATATTCGAAACTTTGAAAAACACCGCCAAGATCCATAAGAGCGGCGGTGGAACAGGATTTTCCTTTTCCCGGATCCGGCCGGAAAAGGACATGGTTCTTTCCACGGCCGGGGTTTCGAGCGGGCCGATCTCCTTTATGACGGTCTTCGACGTGGCCACCGAAACGGTCAAGCAGGGCGGCACCCGGCGGGGGGCCAATATGGGCGTTTTGAGGGTGGATCATCCGGACATCGAAGCCTTCATCGACGCCAAAAACGATCTGGGCCGTTTGAACAACTTCAACATTTCAGTTGCCCTGACCACTGCATTCATGGAGGCGCTGGCCGGCGGCACGGACTACAATCTGGTCAATCCACGGACCGGCCAGGCCGTGAGCCGGCTCTCGGCCCGGAAACTCTTCGACCACATCGTGCGGTCGGCATGGCAGACCGGCGAGCCGGGCGTCATCTTCATCGACCGGATCAACGAAAACAACCGCACGCCGCACTTAGGAGAGATCGAGGCCACCAACCCCTGCGGAGAGCAGCCCCTGCTCCCCTATGAATCGTGCACCCTCGGCTCCATCAATCTGGCCCGGATGGTGAAGGGCGGAGACATCCACTGGGACCGCCTCAAGCGCACGGTCAAAGACGCCGTCCATTTTCTTGACAACGTCATCGAGGTCAATCGCTACCCCCTGCCGGTGATCGAGGAGATGAGCAAAGGGACGAGAAAGATCGGACTCGGGGTGATGGGATTTGCCGACATGCTCATCGGCCTGGGCATCCCCTACGACTCCGAGGAGGCGGTGGACGCCGGCGAACGGGTCATGGCCTTCATCCTGATGCAGTCTCGAAAGGTCTCGGCGGCGCTGGCCAAAACCCGGGGTAATTTTCCCTTCTATGAGGGAAGCAGTTTCCACGACTCATCGACGCCGTACATGCGCAACGCCACCACCACCACCATCGCGCCTACCGGCACCATCAGCATCATCGCCGGCACCTCCAGCGGCATCGAACCGCTGTTTGCCGTGGCCCACACCCGCCGGGTTCTGGACGGAAAGGAGCTTTCCGAAATCCATCCCCTGTTTTTAAAAATGGCCAAAAAGGAGGGTTTCTACAGCAAGGCGCTGGTGGAGCGGATTGCCGAGGCCGGCACACTGAAGGGCTTCGAAGAAATACCGGAGCCGGTTCGCCGGCTTTTCCGGACCTCCCACGACATCTCCCCGGAGTGGCACGTCCGGATCCAGGCGGCCTTTCAGCGCTATACGGACAACGCCGTTTCCAAAACCGTGAATTTTCCTGCCGAGGCCACGATCGAAGACGTGGAAAAGGTGTACCTTGCGGCCTACGAACAGGGATGCAAGGGAGTCACCATCTACCGCTATGGAAGCCGGCATCACCAGGTGCTCAGCCTCGGCAAAGAGGGCGAAGAATCAACCCGAATTGTGCCGCGCCCCCGGCCGGTCCGGACCCGGGGCTTGACCGAACGGATCAGCACCGGCTGCGGCAAGCTTTATGTAACCGTCAATACCGACGAAAACGGTCTTTGCGAAGTGTTTGCCCAGATGGGAAAGACCGGCGGATGCGCCTCTTCCCAGATCGAGGCCGCCGGCAGGCTCATTTCCCTTGCGCTGCGCTCCGGGGTCAAGGCCGAGGCCATTATCAAGCAGCTGATCGGCATCCGCTGTCCGTCGCCTTGCTGGCAGAACGGGAAGATCGTTCTTTCCTGCCCGGACGCCATCGCCCAGGTGCTCAAAAACATCACTGCATCGGACTTGACCGAGAAGGATCCGATGACCGGCGTCTGTCCGGAATGCGGCAGTGTGCTGGCCCACGAGGAGGGGTGCATGGTGTGTAGAGCCTGCGGATTTTCCAAATGCAGCTAAAAATCAGAAGGGGGAGCGGCCCAGGGTCGGGCCGCTCCCCCTTCTGATTTTTTTGAAAATTATACAGTAAAAAACCTCCTGCCGTCATGCCGGACCCTGGATCGAGTCCAGGGCAGGCTTTGATCCGGCATCCAGCCTTTGCGCCGCCCCCTATCTTGCCAAGCGCGCTATTTGGCTTCGATCTTGAAGGCGTCGATGAGGTGCTCTGTTTGGTTCAGGCGGCGCAGGGCCTTTTTCCCCAGTCGTTTGACGACCTCCGATAGAAGGGTTTCGATGATGATGACGGCGGCGGCCATGGGGCTGAAAAAATAATCGCCCTTGATAAAGACGATGAGCGCATGGTCGGCCTCGATGGCCAGCGGCGAAGACCGGCTGTCTGTAATGGCAGCGACCTGAACCTGCTGCCTTCGGGCGATCCTGCAGGCTTGGACCGTATCCCGGGTATATGGATTGACGCTGATGGCCAGCAGCAAATCCCCCGCATCGATTCCGGCCATATCTTCTGCCAGGGTGTGGCCGGGCTGGCCCAGGATGGCCACGTTGCTGCGGATCAACTGCAGGTAGAATCCCAGATAGTAGGCCAGGGGAAAACTGCTGCGAAGCCCCAGAATACGGATGCAGGGCGTCTTGACCAGCAGATCGACCACGGCGGCGAACTTTTCTTTTTCAAAGCTTTCCAGCATGAGCATGACATTGCTCCACTCATCCTGGATCATCCGGCGCAGCAGCGAATCCTGGGACCGGTCCCGGCAGTGGGATTCCTCGAGGAACTTGGTGACCTGCTCGCTGTAGAAATTTCTTCGATGCTTCAGCTCCTTGCGGAAGATATTCTGCAGGGCGGGAAAACCGTCAAAATCCAGACGCTGTGCCAGGCGGGTCACCGAAGAGGTGTTGATCCCCTGCTCGCGGGCAATTTCAGAAATCGATTTGACCGCAACCTCTCCAGGTTCGTCCAGCATCCACTTTAGGACGTTGATCGACCGGCTGCCGAAGCGGCGAGTGCTCACCCCCCGCCGGATGTTCACATACTCCTGTCTGAGCTCTTCCAGATTTTTCGGCTGCCGGGCCATGTTTGTTTTTTTCTCCCGCGGAATAGGGCCGCCGGCGGCAGAACGTCGGCGGCTGCCGGCCCTGTCTCTTCTTTTTGTGCCCGTCATAAAGGGGCGACGTCAGTTACTAACGAGTAACCTACACACCCGACACGAGCTGGTGCCGATGAGGAGGCTGATGTATGGTTCGTAAAGTACCCATTATAGGGATTGCCGCATTTCCGTTCCTTTTGAGAGAGCTTGATATGCACTGGCGCCCCGCGAACTCAAGGTCATAGACCGGCTGTTTGACAATCCCTATATGTAAAATAAAAACCACTTAGAGCGCTTGGGGTGCGGCTTATAGCGCTGAATCGATGCGCTCAATCAAGCGGCAACCTTAGATATCGGACGTTATTTTGACAAGCGCTCCTATTGTAGCGCCGCCTCCGGCAGGTCATCGAGCCATCCCCCGGTTTCCGTCAGTTTTCTGACCAGCATTCGAGACGCTTCTTTTTGATTTTCGGCCGGCGCATGAATCTGCTTCAAGATGAGTTTGTCGCCGATGCGGCCGCAGATTTCGATTTTGCCGATCTTGTGGCCGATAATGAACTTGAAGCGCTTGGCATAGCCGTCGAATTGCTGGCGCGCCTGATCGACGATATCGACCCCTTCTTTGAGCGGCACCTGAAAATGGTGCCGGACCCGGGCCACCGGCATGCACTGATACAGGTAGTAGGGGTTGACGCCGATGCGCAGCAGGCCGTTCATCAGGTCGACCAGGTCCTGAACCGTATCGTTTACGCCGCGAAGGAAAACCGCCTGATTGTTCACGGTGACGCCGGCACTTCGAATGCGTTGGACAGCTGCCGTGGAAGCGGGGGTGATCTCCCTTGCGTGATTGAAATGGGTCGGGACAAAGAGTGTTTTTTCCCGATTGAAGGACTGGATCGCTGAAATCAGCTCGTCGTCGAAAAACCGCAGCGGATAGGTCACCGGTGCCCGCGAACCGATGCGGACATGATTCAGATGGGGGATGTCTCTTAGGGCATCGAGCATTTTTTTGAGGACCTGGGTGGGAAGCATGAACGGGTCTCCGCCGGAGACGACGACATTGGTGATTTCCGGATGATCGGAAATGTATTCGGCCGCTTTTTGGAAGTTCTTTACCGTCTGTTCGTTGGGCAGGCCGACCATTCGTTTTCGGAAGCAATGCCGGCAGTACATCGCGCAAAACTCGGTGGCCACCACCAGGGCGGTGTAGGAATACTTGTGAAGCACTCCGTTTCCCTTGTTATAGAGATCGTCTCCGTAAGGATCCGCAGTTGTCTCTCCCATGGCGCCGGCAACGACCAGCTCCTGCGCATCCGGAACACACTGTCGACGTATCGGGTCCCGGGGGTCTTCCGGATCGATCAGGCTCAGGTAGTAGCGGGGAATGTTCAGCGGATGAATCCCCGCGACCTGGCGCAGGCCAGTTTCTTCTTCGCCCAAGGGAAGGTAGTCTTTGAGTTCGTCGATGGTGGTGACGTTGTTTCTCAACTCCTTCTGCCAGTCCATCTGAAGCCAGTCGAGGCCGGCCAGAGAAGAAAATCGGGGGGCTTCCGCCGAGGGCGGCAGCATTCCTTCGTCTGGCATTTTCAGATTGCGTCCTTCATCGGAAAGGGAAACGTGATGGGTCATCCAAGGCCTCCATTGTGCGTTTAGATTCGTCATGTTTCGGGTGCCGGCATTTTTTGACGGCATCATTGACAAAAAAAAACTGGCGCTGGCTGTGCCGGGGCTGATCAGCTCAGTATCCGACGTGTCTGAGAAAATTTTGCAGCCGCTCGGTTTGGGGGTTGAGCAGCAGCTCGGCGGGGTCGCCGTCTTCGTCTATTCGGCCGTCATCCATGAACAGAAGCCGGGTTCCGGCCTTTTTGGCAAAGCTCATTTCGTGGCTGACCACCATCATGGTCATTCCCTCCTGGGCAACCAGCGTCATCACGTTGAGCACTTCCTCCCGCAGCTCCGGGTCCAGGGCCGAGGTGGGCTCGTCGAACAGCATGACTTTCGGTTTGACAGCCAGGGCGCGGGCAATGGCCACTCGCTGCTGCTGACCGCCGGACAGCTCCGACGGCAGATGGTGGCCCCGGTCTCCGAGGCCGACCTTGTCCAGCAGATCCTGGGCGATGTGGTTGGCTTCCCGGCGGGAAAAGCCGCGGACCTTTTTCGGCCCGAAGGCGACGTTTTCCAGCGCCGTCATATGCGGAAACAGGTAAAAGAGCTGAAACACCATGCCGACTTCCTTGCGGATCTCCCGGACACTGCGCTTTTGACGGGGAAGGTGGATCTGGTTGACGACCAGGTCTCCGGAGGTGACCATCTCCAGACCGTTGATGCAGCGAAGCAGGGTCGATTTTCCCGAACCGGAAGGCCCCACCAAGACGACGACCTCGTTTTCCACGATCGTCAGCGAGATGTCGTGCAATACTTCTGTTTCGCCGAAGCTCTTGCTGACCTTCCTGAATTCGATGATGGGCTTCATATCTTGCGCATCCTTTTTTCGATGAACCGCAGGGTGAGGGCGAGTGCGGAGGTCATGATCAGATAACAGATGGCCACCGCAGACCAGATTTCCAGCGCCCGGAAGTTGCTGGCCATGATCTCCTGTCCCTGGCGGGTGAGCTCGCCCACCCCGATCACGATAAACAGCGACGTGTCCTTCAGGCTGATAATGAACTGATTGCCCAGAGGCGGAATGGCCCGGCGAAACGCGATCGGACTGATGACGCTGGCAATCAACTGAAGCCGGCTGATGCCCATGGCCATACCGGCTTCGACGAGCCCTTTGTTGACGGACTGCACCGCCCCTCGAACGATCTCCGCCATGTAGGCCCCGGCGTTGATCATGATGGTGATGATGGCTGCGGTGACGGCATCGAAGCGGACGCCCCTGAGGCCGGTGATCACTTCGATCAGCAGCGGCAGGGCAAAGTAGATGAACATCGCCTGAACGATGATCGGCGTCCCACGGATCAGCTCGATGTAGCCGAAAGCGACCAGCTGGCTGATTCTGCTCAGAAAAAGGGAAAACCCATAGGTTCGCCCGCCGACGGCCCGCGTGCCTGCAATGCGCATCAGTCCGGCGACGGTGCCCAAGACCAACCCGCCGACAATCCCGGTGATGGCGATGTACCAGCTCAGCTTGGCGCCCTCGATCAGGCTGGGGAGGGACTCAACAATGATGCTCCATTCAAAGGTCATGGTCTTTTCTCCCCTTGATGGCCGCAGCAAGCCGGCTGCCGGAGAACAAGAGCAGGCCGTAATCGAGGACCGATTTTCCGGAAACGTCCGGCCGAAACCCGCCGTTCTTTCAATTCTAAAAGATCAAAAACGGATTTCGGCCGGGCCGGGGACAACCGGGGGGACTGCTGCCGTCCGCTTACTCGGGCGCCTTGCCGAACCATTTGGCATAGATTTTATCGTACTCGCCGTCTTCCATGATTTCCAGCAGGGCGATGTTGACCTTGTCGCGCAGCTCGCTGCCCTGGGGCAGCCCGATTCCATAATAGGCAGCCTTGACGTCGGCGCCCACGGCCTTGACGCGGCCGTTGCCGGCTGTTTTGATGTAGTACAGTACGTTGGGGGTATCGTGCATGGCCGCATCCGCGCCCCCGGTGACGACTTCCAGGTAGGCCTGGTCGATATTGGGGAATTTGACAAGCTTCGCGGCGCCCAGCGTGTTTGCATAATCCACGGTTGCCGTGCCGGTTTTTACCGCCACCACCTTGCCTTTGAGATCTTCCGGACCCTTGATGTCCTGGTTTTCACTGCGCACCATGACTTTCAAGCCGGCCCGGAAATAGGGATGAGAAAAATCGATCGCTTTTTCCCGGCTCGATTTGATGAAAATGGCGGCGATGGCGACATCGAGATTTCCGGTGGTCAAACCGGGGATCAGGCCGTTGAAGTCCATCGGAATCAGTTGGTAGTCAAGCCCCGCCCTTTTGGCGATGGCATCCCACAGGTCGACGTCAAAGCCGGTGTATTTGCCGTCCTTTCCCTTGAATTCAAACGGCACGAACGCCGTGTCCACCCCTACTCGCAGCGTTTCGGCATGGGCTGCTCCGCCGATGAGCAGAATCAGGGCGGCGATCATCAACGCGACCAGACCTTTTTTCTTCATCATTGATTTCATTTTCTCCTCCTTTTTTGACGGAAATATGACAATCCCTATAACCGGTTCGGGAAGGATTGACCATCTAACCGCATCGGTTTCCATGTGTCAAGTTGGTTTGTAAAGAGGGCAACAAAAAGCAAATATTGTTGCATTAAAAAACATATCTTAGAAGGATGAACCCGGCAACCAGCAAGACGGTGAAGGTGACGGCCAGCAGGTTGAAGTAGCGGTCGATAAAGGACTGGATGGCCGCACCGAAGATATAGATCAACGCGGCGATGATGAAAAACCGGGCCGAGCGGGACACGGCCGATGCCAGCAAGAAAACGAAAAAGTTGATCTCGAACATGCCGGCAGAGATGGTAAACACCTTGTAGGGGATCGGCGTAAAGCCTGCGATGCCGATCGCCCAGGCGTCGTATTGCTGAAACATCCGGGCAATATATTCGATCTTGTCTGCCAGATGATAGAATGTGATGATTCTGTGGCCGACGGCAGCCATGAACTGCCAGCCGATGAGATATCCCAAACAGCCGCCGAGCACCGATCCGGCCGAACATGACAGGGCATATCGGAACGACTTTTTCGGGACGGCTACGGCCAGGGCAATGAGCAGGATGTCCGGGGGAATCGGAAAGAAGGACGACTCGCAAAAGGCCAGAAAGAAAAGGGCCCACCCACCGTACGGGGTTTCGGCCCAGTGCAGGACCCAGTCGTAGAGCCGGCGGAGCATCGGCTACAGTCTCCAGCCGTGCTCGCCGACCAGCTTAACGAAGCGACACCCCCCAAGGGAGGTTTGCTGAATTCCATTTTCATCGCGATACAGCCGGATCAGTTCCTGGGAGTGCTGATCCCCCACCGGAATGACCAGCCTTCCCCCCGGAGCCAGTTGGCTGACCAGCGTGGAAGGAATCTCCGGGGCCCCGGCGGTGACGATGATGGCATCAAAGGGGCTTTCCTCCTCCCAGCCTGAGGTGCCGTCGGAATACCGCATGACGATGTTGTGGTACTGCAGTCGATCAAAGAGGCGGCGGGCGGCGATATACAGGGAGTGAATGCGCTCGATGGTGTATACCTTGTAGGCGATCTCGGCCAGGACCGCGGCCTGATACCCGGAGCCGGTGCCGATTTCCAAAACGCGGTCGTCTTCGCTAAGCTGCAGGGCCTGGGTCATTTCAGCCACGATGTACGGCTGGGAAATGGTCTGCTGGGACCCGATGGGAAGGGGATAGTCGCCGTAGGCTTGATCCCACAGCGCTTCACTGACGAAGAGATGCCGCGGCACCTTGCCCATGGCAGCCAGGACCTTGGGATCGGCAATGCCCCGGGCCTCGATCTGCTTGCGGACCATATCCGCACGCTGCCGGCGGAACCTCATCTCCTCTTTTTCCATAGGCGGTGTAGCTATCAGAAGCGGTTCGGAGCGTCAAGAAATCAAATTTTGTAGATGATACGCTGATCGCTGATGATGATATCCACGAAACGGTCGCTGGATTCCATCGGTACCTGGGCAACGATCTGTTTTTCAAAGGCGAGGGCAACTTTTCGGGTTGTGGCCGGAAGTTTTCCGATGAGTTTGTTGTAAAATCCCCCGTGGGTCCCGATCCGTCCCCCTTTTTCATCGAATACCAGCCCCGGGATGATGGCGATGTCGATGCAGTCGATCGGAACGACCCGGCAGCGATCCGGGTTCGGCGCCAGAAGCCCGTCGGCGCCTGGCTTCAAATCGGTCTTGGGATTGTCGATTTTCATCAGCCGGAGATCCGAGGGGTTGTCGGCGGCTGCCGGCAAAACGACCAGTTTGTTCATCTGATGACTCCGCCGTAGGATGCCGGCCGTGTCGACTTCGCGTGGTCCGCTGATATAAAGGAGCGCAATTCTGGACTCCAGAAAATTGGCGAATTCGAACAAGCGCGTTTCGATTTGTTCCAGCATCGCCTTTTTTTCCTTCGCAGAAATCGCGCCCAGAACCTTTTCCACCTGTTCGCGCAATTCAACCCGCTTTTCCCTTAGATCCTCCATCGATTTTTCTCCGCCCGTTGAATAGTTCTGCAGTCAACCTTCAACAATCATTGACTAAATTTCCTGCCCATGGTACTTCAAAAGCGATGCGTGGCCTAACTCCTGCCGGGCCGGTGGTCTACCGGCTGTTCTTTCCCGCGCGGTTTTCCATTCGAGACGATGTGCACGGCTGCGGCGGGAGTCGTATGACCGGATTCCGACCCCATCGGTTCCGATCCATCGGCGACGGTTCGCCGGTAAATCGAATTTTTCGAGAAATATAGGTACAGTTATGCTTGAAATCAAGTTCGTTCGCCAGAATTTAGAAAGGGTTCGCCAAGCCCTCGCCGATCGGGGCCAGCCCATCGACCTGGATCGTTTCGACGCCGCCGACCAGGGCCGCCGCAGAACCCTGGCCGAAGCCGAAGAGCTGCGCCACCGTCGAAACAAGGTGTCCGACGAAATCGCCGAATTGAAAAAGTCCGGGCAGGATGCCGGAGACCTGATAGCGGAGATGCGGGAGGTTTCCGGCCGCATCAAATCCCTGGAAAAATCGCTTTCAGAAGACGAGCAAATGCTCGAGCGCATGCTGTTGGAAATTCCGAACCTGCCGCACGAATCCGTGCCCGTGGGCAAAGACGAACAGGACAACCTGTTAGTGAAGTCCGTCGGTGAACCGCCCGAGTTTGATTTCGAACCCCAGGCGCACTGGGACGTGGGCGCCAAATTGAAGATCCTCGACTTTGAGCGGGCTTCCCGGATTACCGGCGCCCGATTTCCTCTCTATTTCGGGGCCGGGGCTCGGATGGAGCGGGCACTGATCAACTTTATGCTCGATGTTCACATACAGGAACACGGCTATCAGGAGGTGCTGCCGCCGTTTATCGTCAACCGGGAGAGCATGACGCACACCGGCCAGCTCCCCAAATTTGCCGAGGATCTGTTCAAGCTCGAAGGCTGGGACTATTTTCTGGTGCCCACAGCCGAGGTGCCGGTGACCAACATTCACGCCGGAGAGACCCTCGAAGCCGAACAGCTGCCGATCCGCTACACGGCCTTTACCCCCTGTTTCCGGTCCGAGGCCGGTTCTTACGGAAAAGACACCCGGGGACTGATTCGACAGCACCAGTTCAACAAGGTGGAGCTGGTCAAGTTCTGTCTTCCGGAAACCTCATACGAAGAGTTGGAAACGCTGCTGTCCGACGCAGAAGAGATCCTGGCCCGATTGGAACTGCCGTATCGGGTGGTGACGCTTTGCACCGGAGACCTGGGTTTTTCGGCGGCCAAGACATACGATATCGAAGTCTGGATGCCGGCCCAGGGAGTCTACAGGGAGATTTCATCCTGCAGCAATTTCGAAGACTTCCAGGCAAGGCGGGGCAATATCCGTTTCCGCAGGAAGGGGAAAAAGGGAACCGAGCTGGTTCATACCTTAAACGGCTCCGGGCTTGCCGTGGGGCGGACCGTAGCTGCCATCCTGGAGAACTGCCAGGCTGCCGACGGCACCGTGGCGGTTCCTCCGCCGCTGCGGCCATACATGGGCGGGATGGAAAGGATTCAACCATGAGACCGGAGGCCTTTCCCGAATCGATCCGGCCGCACCTGGTTCCGGAGCCCAGCGGTGAGCTGATCTACCAATGCCTCGGCTGCGGGGCCACTTACGGCATCCAGCGGCTCCTGTATACCTGCCCGGACTGCGGATCGGTTCTTCTCCTCGTCGATCCGGATTTTCAGCGGCTTCGGGCGATTTCAGGAGAGGACTGGCACCGGATCTTCGACCACCGAAAGATGCTCAACATTCCGGCGCTGAAAGGAATCTATCGCTTCCATGAATTCATCGGGCCGGTGATTCCGCTGGATTCCGTGGTCTACCTGGGAGAGGGGGCCACCCCCATCGTGGAAGCCAACGATATCCTGGCCGAAAAAGTGGGGCTTCGATTCTATTTCAAAAACGACGGCCAGAACCCGAGCGCTTCCTTCAAAGACCGGGGGATGGCCAGCGCATTGAGCTATATCCATTTCCTGATCCGATCCGGCGCCTTGTCGGAAGTGCTGGCGGTCTGCGCATCCACCGGCGACACATCGGCCGCGGCGGCTCTTTACGCAGCCTATTTGCGTCCGGCGGTCAAGTGTGCGGTCCTGCTGCCCCACAAAAAAGTCACTCCCCAACAGCTTTCCCAGCCTCTGGGAAGCGGTGCGGCCGTCTTTGAAATTCCCGGCGTCTTCGATGACTGCATGAAGGTGGTCGAGGCCCTGAGCGAGCGATACAATGTTGCGCTGCTCAATTCAAAGAATGCCTGGCGAATTCTCGGACAGGAGTCATTCTCCTATGAGGTCGCCCAGAATTTCGAATACGAGATGGCCGACAAAGCGGTGGTGGTGCCGGTGGGAAATGCCGGCAACATCACGGCGGTGATGAGCGGTTTTCTCAAGTTTTACGAAATCGGAGTGATCGACGCTCTGCCCAAGATTATCGGCGTACAGTCAGCCCATGCCGATCCGGTCTATCGATATTATCAGGAGCCGGATCCGGCTCGGCGCAAGTTCGTCCCTGTCTCGGTTCGATCCAGCGTTGCCCAAGCGGCGATGATCGGCAATCCGGTTTCCATGCCCCGGGTGATTCGCCTGGCCAGCCGGTACGATGGGGCTGCAGGTGAGCGGCGGGTGTTCTTCGTGCAGGTTCCCGAACAGGAGATCATGGACTGGGAGCTGGTGGCGAATCGAAACGGGCATATCGCCTGCACCCAGGGGGGAGAATCCTTGGCCGGACTGGTCAGGGCCCGAAAGCAGGGGATCGTGAGTCCCACCGATATCGCCGTGGTCGATTCCACCGCCCACGCGCTGAAATTTGCCGGTTTTCAGGAGATGTACTTCGAGGAAGGCTTTCCGGAAGATTTCGAGATCTGCCCCGAGACGGCGCTGATCAACCGGCCAAAGCTCGTGCGTCCGGGCGGTCTCGATCGGGTTCCGGAACCGGGCAGCCCCTTGACCGGCGAAGACTTTGAACGGTTTATTTCCCTGACGACCGAAGAGATTGCCCGTCGATTGGATCTAAAGAAGAATTGATCTCATGAACCATTTCCTGCGGTGCGCGACAGCCGTTCTGGCGGCTTTGATCTGTGCGATGGCCTGGCGTGCTCCCGGGGCAGACGGCGCATTTCTGTATAAAAGCTACCGGGTACAAATAGACCGGGGACGGGAAATTCTCTGCGACCCTTACATCGTTCAGAAAAACGACTATGTACTGAAGCTGCTGCGGCAAAAAGGGGAGATCGCCGCCGAAGACTTTCCCGAGTTTCTTGCCATCTTTCAGCGAATCAATCCCCACATTCGCGACATCAACCTGGTCCGGCCAGGACAGCAGATTTCAATTCCCCTGAGGGTGCTTCGATCCAACGAAATGCCGGGGCAGTCCTCCGGGGTGGTTACCATCGCCTACGTGACCATCGGCAGCGAGCCGGAAGAGATCAAGCGCCATACGGATCGATACCTGACAAAGTCCGGAGACTGCGTGTCCAAGCTCATCGCCTCCCGGTTCGGAAGGTACGGAACCGACGCCTACCGGGAAGGGGTTCGGTTGTTTCGAAGGCTGAATCCGGCCGTGACCGATCTGGACCTGATCTATGCCGGACAGGTTCTGCGGTTGCCGAAGCCCTCGGCAAGAGACCCCCGCTGGTACGCGAAGGCGGCAAAAGGGGCGCCGGACCCGACAGGAGACACGAGGGCCGCGCCGGGAAAAACCCGCGGCGGGGCCCGTGCTGCAGCGCAGGCGCAAAAACCGCAATCGCCTCTCAAAAAGGCAGCCGAGGCCCTCGGGGCCGAGCTGCTGGATCGGGGCGCCTATTTTTTCCCCCGGCAAGACAGCGAGGATTTTCGCCTCGACCTTTCCCGGGTCCCGGCCATGAGATTTGCAGACGGGAGGATGGCGCTGCTCCCGCAGGTGAATTCTTCCGAGATGAAGGCGCTCGAAGCGCTCGATTCCGTGCTCGAGAGGGTCGATACCGTCCCGCTTTCGCCAGATTGGGCGGCCGTCGAGATCGTTCAGGCGGTGTTGGACGGTACGGGGCGAGCCCGTCCCATGAACCGGCTCGTGGTCTCCGACGGCGGGGTAAGATTGGAAATCCACGCGCGCTGGATCACGGGCAGGACCATAGACGATTCCGGCGCCGTAGGACGGGTATGCATCATTCCCCTGGAGGATTGCCGGAGGACGCCGGGGGCGATTGCCCGGTACCTGGAAGAGCACGACATCCTGCTTCGCGAGATTTGCAAAACCGATGATCAAAAAGGCGTCAGGGGCATCATCGGCTTTCAAGAGGACTCGATCCGCCGAATCGACGCGGCCGACAGACGCTCTTTTGTCCAGGAGGTGCTCACCGAGATGGGCTGCCATTATTCGCCGAGCGTCAACATCTCCTTTCCTTACGCCGGCGTTCAGATCCGCGCCCAAAGCAACCTGGCCGCAGCACCTGACGGAAGGGAATTTCTCGTCGATTTCGGCGATCTATACGGCGATGCGATCGCGGCCATTAAAAAGGCCGGATTTTCGATCGTTCAAGTTCCCCGGAAAGGCCGGCGCAAAATCATGTTGACCCTTCTGGAGGCGGCGGGTCTAAACTACCGGGTCGATCCGATCTTCATGGCGGCGGATCGGCCCAGCCCCTACAATGTCGCAGTGACAATTTCCGGCGTTCTGGTGGAGACCGAAGGCGATACCCGCCTCCTGCTGTCGGCGGGAGATCTGCACCGTCGCATCGCTGATTTTCTTCGCAGCCGCGGGGTCCGGATCGTTCAGGTGGGATACGGAAACGAGATCGGGGCCTCGTGAACCGGGTCGGGCCGGTGTGTTGTCTTCAAGCCGACTCGATCTACACAAACGGAGCAGCCAAATGGAATGGACCCAATCGATCAAACGCAATAGAACTTTTACGGCAGGCCGCGCACTTCTCGTTCTTGCGCTCTGCATCGGTCTTTTGTCCTGTGCCACGGGCGCTGAACTAATTCAGAAAAAAAAGGAGGCCGAAGCCTACCGGAACATGGGAGAAGCGTATCTGGTGGCGGGAAAGAACACCCAAGCCCTCCGGGAGCTGCTCAAGGCCGAAAGCCTGTATCCGGAAGATCATCTGCTTCAGGGAGATCTGGGAGTGGCCTACATGAGAAAGGAGCGCCTGGATGACGCCATCGTCCATTTCAAGAAGGCCATTGAGATTCGGCCCGATTATGCGCCGGCGAAAAACAATCTGGGCGCCGCCTACCTGGCCAAAGGGGAGATCGACCGGGCGATATCGATTTTCGAAGAGTTGAATCGGGATATTCTCTATGCCAGCCCTCATTATCCCCTGTTCAACCTGGGCCGGGCCTACTTCATGAAAAAAGACTACTCCACCGCGGAAAGGTATTTCAAGGAGGCGCTGGGACTGCGCCCCGAGTTTGTGCGGGCCCGGCAATGGATCGGTCTCACCTACATGGAACGGGGGATGCTGGACCAGGCCATCCGTGAGCTGGAAAAGGTTGTGGAAAAGGCGCCTCAGGTCGGCCAGTTTCACTACGATCTGGCAAAGGCCTATGCTATGGCCGGTCGGACTTCCGAGGCGCTCCAGCATTACGAAACAGCGGCGAAGCTGGCACCGGAAGAAAGCGACCTGGCCTCTCAGGCCAAGGCGGCGGCAGAAGACCTGCGCAGCCGATAGACAGTTGCCCGGCATCCGAGCCGACACCCATTGGCCACCGCCTGGATGCAACTGGATTTTTATAAAGAACCAGTTTGGTTTTTTCCAAACCCCCAAAAACAAAAAAGCCGGCGGGATTTCCC
>JAIPEL010000059.1 GCA_021737185.1 Desulfobacterales bacterium
GGCCCCGGCGTATTGTTATTGGGAATCGTTACTGTAACAAATTGAGTCGCTGCGTCAAGGGTGCCTGGAAAAGGGTCGGGTTGGCGCGCGGCCGCTATACCCAGCCCTTGAACGCAAAGAAGGCCAGCGACAGCACTCCGGCGGTTACCAGGCCGATGGAGGTGTCCTGCAGCGGCCGGGGAACCCGGGCCAGGATGATCCGCTCGCGCACGCCGGCAAACAGGATCAAGGCCAGACCGAAGCCGACGGCATAGGAGAACGACGTCACCAGGGCCTGTACAAAGGTGTATTCTTCGTTGACGTTGATCAGGCAGACGCCCATGACCGCGCAGTTGGTGGTGATCAGGGGCAAAAAGATGCCCAGCCCGGCGTAGAGGGTCGGGATGCTCTTTTTTAAAAACATTTCAACGAACTGGACCAGCGAGGCGATCACCAGGATAAAAGCGATGGTCCGCAGGTACACCAGGTCGAACTTGACCAGGATGTAGTTGTTGACGATCCAGGTGATCACTCCGGCCATCACCAGTACGAAGACGACGGCCATGGACATCCCGACGGCCGTTTCCATTTTTTTGGAGGTGCCCAGAAACGGGCAGTTTCCCAGGTACTGGGCCAGCAGGATGTTGTTGATCAGGATGCAGCTGATTGCCAGAAGGATGTAGTCGCCCATCGTCGACTCCTATTTCTTGCCCAGGAGGTTCATGATGCACAGCATCAGCCCGAGGCAGACGAACGCGCCCGGGGCTTCCACCATGAAGGTAAACGGTTCGAAGGAGGGCCCGAAAACCTGTATCGGCGATTCCCAGATCGTCAGCGTGCCGCTTCCGAAAAGCTCCCGCACCGCCCCCAGCGCCGCCAGCGAAAGGGTAAAGCCGACGCCGATGCCCAGACCGTCTGCCAGGGAGCGGACGATGCCGTTTTTGGAGGCAAAGGCCTCGCTGCGGCCCAGCACGATGCAGTTGACCACGATCAGGGGGATGAAGATGCCGAGCTTTAAAAACAGCGGATAGGCATAGGCCTGCATCACCAGCTCGACAACGGTCACGAACGTGGCGATGATGATGATAAAGCAGGCGATCCGGACCTTGGAAGGGATCACCTTGCGCAGGGAGGAGACGAGAAGGTTGGAGCAGACCAGCACGAACGTGGTGGCCAGCCCCATGCCGATGCCGTTTTCAACGGTCTTGGTCACGGCCAGGACCGGACACAGCCCGAGCACGAGCCGAAACGGCGGGATCTCGTCCCATAGGCCCTTGGTAAATTCCTGAGCGATCGATTTGGCCATCTTCTTGCTCTCCTAGTTGCCGAAGGCTTGGAGTTTTTCTTTGAGCTGGGGCTTGACCCTCTCGTACACGCCGGTCGCCTGGGTGAGGGCGCCCGTTACTCCGCGGGAGGTGACGGTGGCTCCGGAGAGGGCGTCGATCTGACCGCCGTCGGGCTTGACCTTGAATGTGCCTTCAAACGCTTTGTCGGTAAACTGGGCGGCGAAATCCGGATCGGTCTTGGCCCGGGAGCCGACGCCGGGGGTTTCCTGGTGGGTGGTGACGCTGACGCCGACAATCCGGTCTGTGGCCACGTCCACGGCCACCATGACCCCGATATCTCCGCCGAACCCCTTGCCGAAGGTCTCGAAAGCGACCGCCTTGGGCTTTCCGTCATAGACCCCGACAAAAAAGCTCCTTTCCTGGTCCTGGTCCTGGAGCTTGAACCGGTCGGAGATCGGATCGTTGGAGGCCCCTTCCAGGATCTGTTTGATGGCCGGCCCCTTGACGAAGGTGAGCTTCTGCTTTTCGATGTTTTCTGCGGTCCCGTCCTTGATGGCGGCCAGCAGGCCGCCGGAAAAAGCGGCGAGAATCGTCAGCACGAGGACCATCTTGATCATATCCCTCATGTCAGGCAACCTTTCCGATGGCTTTGGGTCTGATCTTGTCGATCAGGGGGTTGGCGATGTTCATCAGGATGACGGCGAACACCACCCCGTCCACGTACACGCCGATATTTCGAATCAGCATGGTCAGCATTCCCGCGCCGGCCCCGTAGATCAGCATGGGAATGAAGTTCACCGGAGAAGAAGAGTCCTCCGGCGCCAGGAAAAAAGCCCCCAGCAGCGTGTAGCCGGTGAACAGGTGAAACAGGGGGCCTGCGTACCGGTCGGGGGCCGCGGCGTGAAAAATGAATGCGGTGACGAACACCCCGGCCAGAAACGAGGCGGGGATCTCCCACCGGACGAATCCGCGGGCGATCAGATAAAGGCCGCCGGCGATCAGGCCGATGCCGAACGTGGCGCCGATGCCGCCGATCTGCTGGCCGGCCAACAGGTCCCATGCGCTGAAGTGGGCCACGGCGTCGGGACCGAAGAACTTCACGCTCCACAGGGGATAGAGCATGTCAAAGCCGAGGTCGTAGTTGCGAAGCGCCTCGTTGAAATCGAAATAATCGCCCCAGGAGACAAGCAAGATGCCGTAGCCCAGGAGCGCGGGATGAAACGGGTTGCCACCGATGCCCCCGAAGATCATCTTGCCGACGACCACCGAAACGAAGGTCCCGGTGAGCACGAGCCACCATGGGGAGGAGGCCGGCAGCAGCATGGCAAACAGCAAGCCGATCAGGGCGGCGCTGCCGTCGGTCACCGTTTGGGGCCGCTTCATTGCAGCGCTGAGGAGCATCTCCCAGATCATTGCCGTGGACACCGAAAACGCGATCACCGCAAGCGCCGGCCCCCCGTATTGGGTCAGGCCGAACAGGACCGCCGGCAGGGCCGCTGCGATCATGTTGAAATGGCGCTCGGAGACGCTGCTGCCGTTGTGCCAGAAAGGCGCGTGAGAGACGATGAACTTCTTCGAATCACTCATGTTCTTCTTCCTCTATGGACCGGATCCGGTTCAGTTCATACTTGGCCAGGCGGATGTACTGAAAGATCGGAATCCTCGATACACAAACAAAGCTGCAAAGCCCGCAGTCGATGCAGGCATCCAGTTCGTAGAGGTCTTCGGCCTCTTCATACTTGCCGGCCTCCAGAAATCGGGCCAGCATATTGACCTGGATATTGACCGGACAGGCCCGGTTGCACTCGCCGCAGTTGATGCAGGGATAATCCGAGGTTTTGACGATATCCTTTCCTGCCTGGATCATCAGCGCGTCGGTGGCCGGGGTTACCGGGTGGTCCACCGAGTAGACGGCGGTGCCGGTCATGGGACCGCCGAGGATGATGCGGTCGCCTTCTTCGACGACGATGCCGGCGGCGTCGAGAATGTGCCGGATCGGCGTCCCGATGACGACGGAGACCAGCCGTTTTCCGCCGTCTTTGTTTATGACGGTGACGATTTTTTCGGCGGGCGGCCGGCCCGTCCCGACGGTCCGGCCGATGGCGGCGACGGCTTCGGCGGTCATAAAGGCGATTCCGGCCTCGGCCATCGAATCTCCGGCCGGCAACGGTTCGCCCATCGCGGCCAGCGCCACCAGGCGGGGAATGCCCGAAGGGTACTCAGGAGATACGCCGACCGTCTCGGTTGCACCGACCGACGCGTAATTCTGGACGATGTCGCCGGGCAGGGCCAGCACCGAGCGCTCCAGGGAGAGCACCTCGGAAAGGGCGGACAGCCCTTTTTTGATCTCCTTTGGCCATCGGCGCACGGCGTACTGGTTGGTGGCCACGAAAAGGTCCGCGTCGACGCCTGACACGAGAAGTGTCCGGATCGGCGTCTCCGAATCGAAGAACACCGAAAAGTCCGGGGCGCCGGGCAGGGAGGCGAAAAACCTGCCCGCGGTCTCCAGGTCCAGGGAGCCGGCGGCGCCGGCAGATTCGTCATCGGCTTCGCCGTCGGGCTCAACGGCGATGGTCACGGCCGTGTAAGGGCGTCCCAGGTCGCCGATAAACGGTCCGACGGCGGAAACCGTTCCGGTCGCAGGGCAGATCACCCCTTCTTTTTGCTCTTCGTAGATCGCCAGCCGCTGCCCCCTCCTGACCCGGTCTCCGATGTTCAACCCTGCCTTGGCGGGCCGGAACCGGCCCGGGTGGTGCAGGGTCAGGGCTTTTGGGGGAGGCAGGAGCTCCGGTTCGCCGGGCAGGCCGGCAAAGTTCCGGTAGTCGAGCCTGGGGCTTGACAGACTGAGAAAAGATTTTTTCCGCATAGTGAAACCTTTTCCGGATAAGATTCGGCAGTCAGCGACAGCAGTTACTGGACATGGCAGGCGTTGCAGTCCACCGCCCCGGCGCCGTAGTCCTGATGGCAGCCGATGCACTGGGCGTGGAACGCGTCTGCCCGGTTGACCAAACTGGCTTCGGTCACCTCGGGGTCTTCTGGGCCGTGGCACTCGAGGCAGGCATCGGGCACCTGCCTTCCTTCGGCATCCTTGGGCGGAAGGTTGTGGCAGTCTCCGCAGGCTCGCAGGGCGTCGTCGTCGTACGAGGGATGGTGGTGGCAGTCCGCGCAGGCCAGGGCGTATCCGGCTGGATTGGCGTGGGTGTCGTGGTCGAAGAGCACCTTTCCGGCAACGACCTTGTACACGAGCCGGACCGGAACTTCCGGCGTCTTGGCAGGAAAAGCCGCGTAACTGAGCACGCCCACCACCAGCAGCACCGCCACCAGACCGTAGGCCAGTTGCAGCTCTTTTTTCGGCGCCATACAAAATCCTTTCAAAACCAGATTGTAGAAGGCGGGAAAGCCGGGAAGAAATCTCAGACGGCGTAGCACAATGCTTGGCGGCTTTCAAGACTTTTTTCGGCCGGCCGCAGACGGCCGATTCGTCTATCTAACTGAAGAAATGAATAAAGTTGATCGGTGAGGTCGGCAGGAGAGATTACATCGAGGCGTTCTTCGGGCAAACGCCGCAGGCGGTGCATTGCCCGATGCAGCAGGGGGCAGAGGGTTCTCCGCAAAGAGCCCGGCGGTATTCCCGGAGCAGAAATGCCCTGCGCACCCCGTGGTCGATAAAATCCCAGGGAAACCGTTCGGCTGCTTTGCGGTCGCGGAGCAGATAAAAATCAGGATTGATGGGGGACATCTTCAGGGCACGGGGCCAGTTGCCGCCTTCGTCATGGACAAGGGCGAGGATTTCGGCCACCCGTCGGTCTCCCCGGGCAAGCAGGCCCTGGACAGCAGCCCAGCGGGGGACGTCTGCGTGGACCCGGACATTGGCCACCTGTCTCAGACCGTCTTTGACCGTTCTCAGCTTCTGTTTGAGCCGGGGGACCTCTTCCATGGCCGCCCACTGAAACGGGGTAAAGGGTTTGGGAACGAAGCTGTTTACGCTCACCGTAATCGCTCCGATGCGCCCCCGCGCGCGGCTCGAGGAAAGAAACCGGTGCTTGATCCGCTTGCATAGGGTGACGATCGCCTCGATGTCGTCTGTGGTTTCCGTCGGCAGACCGACCATGAAGTAGAGCTTCAGGTTTAAAATGCCCGCGGCCACCAGGGCTTCGGCCGCCGCCAGCACGGTTTCTTCGTCGATTCCCTTGTTGATCACATCCCGCAGCCGCTGGGAGCCGGCGTCCGGGGCCAGGGTGGCGGTTTTGACCCCGCTTTTTGCCAGGGTAGAGATCAACGCCGGGGTCAGGGCGTCGGCCCGCAAAGAGGAAAAGGAGATCTGAAGATCGGTTCCTTCGATACTGCGGCAAAGTTCGTCGAGGCCGGGCAGGTCCGAAACCGCGGCCCCCACCAGGCCGATCCGACCGGTCTGGTCGGCGCCCCGGCGCAGATCTGCCTCCAGGTGCTGCAGGGGCCGGAACCGGGGCGGGCGGTAGATGAACCCGGCGCTGCAAAACCGGCATCCGTGGGGACAGCCTCGGGAAACCTCGATCAGAAAGCGGCCGGCAAAGGCGGTCTCCGGGGCGATCACGGCGCTGCAGGTGGAAAAGCCGGCGACGTCCGGTGCATACGCGCGGCGGATGATCGAAGGGACCGCCTCGGTCGGCTCGAATGCAGCCAGGGTGCCGTCCCGGTGGTGTCGGACCCGGTAAAAGGACGGCACGTACGCCCCGGGCACCTGTTGTGCGATCCTTAAGAGCCGCCGGCGTCGGCTTCCGCCTTCAGCGGCCGCGTCGACCAGGGCATTGATCATCTGCTCTGCTTCTCCGACGAGGAAGACATCGACGAACGGGGCGATCGGCTCCGGGTTCAGCATGCAGGCCACCCCTCCGGCGGCCACCAACGGGTCGTTCTCTTTCCGGTCTTCTGCCCGCAGCGGCAGACCGCTTTTCGAGATCATCGCCAGCAGGTTGGGGTAGTCGTTTTCAAAGGATACCGAAAAGGCAAGCAGATCCGCCTCGGCCGGCCGACGGCCCGATTCCAGGGTTCTAAGCGGCAGGCGGCCGTCTTCGGGGGCAAAGACCCGCTCGCAGACCACGTGCTCCAGGTTGTTGAACAGCCGATAGACGCTCTGAAACCCGAGGCTCGACATTCCCACGCCGTAGGTGTTCGGATAGGCAAGCGCCACGGAAAACCGGTTTTTCCAGCTTTTTCGAACGGTGCCGATTTCGCCGGCAACAGGCGATTGCGGTTGTACGCGGTGTTTTCGAGGCATGGAAAGGAAAGGTTCCAGGTTCAAAATTCAAGGTTCAGGGTTCAGAGGTTCTGGGTTCTGGGTTCAGGGTCAGAGGTTCTGGGTTCGCTCCTTTTGAGGTGAAACCCGAAACTTGAATCAATCCGTGTTTCCAGGATCCAGCAACCAGGATCCAGCAACCAGCAACCAGGATCCAGCATCCATTATAATAGAGGTGGAACGGACGAAGTCAATCGCCGGGGGAGGGGAATTCGGGTGGGCCCTTGCCCGGGGGAGTAGGGCACAGGGGGCCCACCCGAGGCCGGTGACGCGGGCGGGAGCGGTCCAGCGGCTTCGTCAGTCGGCCTTTTTCCTCAAAAACGTAGGCACCTCCAGATCTTCCTTGTCGATCACGATTCCCCGGTATCCCCGGTAAGAGGAACCGGCCGATTCATTGGCGGCCTGCTGCCTGCGGATGAACGTCGGTTCGTCGTAGTTGACGGCCGTTTGCAGGTCGGCCGGGGTGATGTCCCGGATCTTTCCCCGAAGACCGGGCTGGCGCCGGCTGCTGCGGACGTCGGCGTCGCTGCCGATGCCGGTGGCGATCACCGTCACCCGCATTTCGTCCTCCATATCGTCGTCGATGACCGCCCCCCAGATGATTTCGGCCTCCTCGCCCACTTCGTTGTAGATGCGGTCCGAAGCCTCGGTCATCTCCTCCATGGTCAGGTCCGAGGTGCAGGTGATGTTCATCAACACGCCCTTGGCCCCGGAGATGGACACGTCCTCCAGCAGGGGATGGGAGATCGCCCGCTCGGCGGCTTCCACGGCCCGGTTTTCCCCCCGGGAGATGCCGATTCCCATGATGGCCATGCCGGCTTTGGCCATGGTCGTCCGCACGTCGGCGAAGTCGAGATTGACCAGCCCCGGCATCATGATCAAATCGGTGATCCCCTTGACGGAGTGCAGCAGGATTTCATCGGCTTTTTTGAACATTTCGACCATTTTGGCGTTTTTCGACGCCAGGCCTCGCAGCCGGTCGTTGGGAATCGTGATCACCGTGTCGGCCATCTCCTTGAGGGCGTCGAGCCCCTCCTCGGCCTGCCGCATCCGTTTGCGGCCCTCGAAGGAGAAGGGCTTGGTGACCACGGCCACGGTGAGCGCCCCCATGTCCTTGCAGATTTCGGCGATCACCGGCGCCGCCCCGGTGCCGGTGCCGCCGCCGAACCCGGCGGTGATAAAAACCATGTGGCTGTCGCCCAGGGCCTCTCTGATCGCCTCTTCGGTCTCCCTGGCCGCCTCCCGGCCGACCTGGGGATTGGCCCCGGCGCCGAGGCCCTCGGTGAGACGCTCTCCCATCTGAAGCTTGATCGAGGCCTTGGACACCTCCAGGGCCTGTGCATCGGTGTTGGCGGCGATGAACTTGACTCCCTGGAGTTTGGAGTCGATCATGTTATTGATGGCGTTGCCGCCGGCGCCGCCCACGCCGATGACTTTGATCTTTGCCGATTTTTCACTGTCCACGTAGGTAAACATCTTCTCCCCCTTTACGGTGTGTTGTGTTGCCTGTTGACGTTGTTCCGCCCGTTTGCTTCGCTGGTCAAATCACCTCCCGGAACCACCGCTTCATCCGGTTCATGACCCGGTTGAAAATGTTGGCGTCCCGGATCCGGAATTTGTTTTCGATCCGATTTTTCGCGCCGTAGAGCACCAGCCCGACTCCCGTGGCGTACATGGGGTTGTTGACCACGTCCACCAGTCCGGTGATCCCCTGGGGCTTGCCCTGCCGGGTCGGGAGGTTGAACACGGTTTCGGCCACGTCGGTTACCCCTTCCAGCAGGGAGGTTCCGCCCGTGAGCACCATGCCGGAGTTGATCAGGTTTTCCATGCCCGCCCGGAAGATTTCCCGTTGCACCAGGGTGAAAATCTCCTCCATCCTGGGTTCGAGGATCTCGCCCAGCACCTGGCGGGGAAGTTTCCGGGGTTTTCTGCCCCCCATGCCCGGCACTTCGATAGTCTCATCGCCGGCGATGTTGCCTGCGATGCAGGTGCCGTATTTTTTCTTGATCTTTTCGGCTTCGGCCAGGGGAGCCCGCAGACCGATGGCGATGTCGTTGGTCAGGTTGTCGCCCCCCAGCGCCAGCACGAACGTGTGACGGATGTTGTGGCCGGCAAAGATCGCCAGGTCCGTGGTCCCGCCTCCCAGGTCGAGGAGTCCGGTGCCGAGCTCCTTTTCCTCTTCGGTGAGCACCGCCTCTCCGGAGGCCAGCGACTCGAGCACGATGTCGCAGACATCCAGGCCGGCGCGGTTGGCACACTTGACGATGTTGTGGGCCGAGGTCACCGCCCCGGTCACGATGTGAATCTTGGCCTCGAGCCGGACTCCGGCCATGCCGATGGGATTGCGAATCCCGGCCTGGTCGTCGACGATGAACTCCTGGGGCAGGACATGGATCACCTCCCGGTCCATGGGGATCGCCACGGCGCGGGCCGCATCGATGACCCGGTCGATGTCGGCCTTGACGATTTCCGGCCCCTTGATGGCGATCACGCCGTGGCTGTTGAAACCGGTGATATGTCCTCCGGCGACGCCGGCGTACACGGAGGATATCTCGCATCCTGCCATCAGTTCGGCCTCTTCCACCGCTTTTTTGATCGATTCGACGGTCGACTCGATGTTGACCACGACCCCCTTGCGCAGCCCGATGGAGGGGTGGGTGCCGATGCCGATGATGTTCACATCGTTTCCGGAGCTTTCCCCGACCACGGCACAGATCTTGGTGGTGCCGATGTCGAGGCCGACGATGATTTCTTCCTGTCCGCGCATTTACACCTCCTCGTGCTCTTCTTCGGGAGAATTGAGCTGCGCCGGGGTAATGACCACCCGTCCTTCCTGGTTCAGGTCGATGGTGGAAAACTCCGCCAGCCGGCGGTCTCGATTCAAAAATCGCATGACCAACCGGAGCCGGTCGTATTTCACCGGGTAATCGGAGAAGCCGATTTTGATGACGCTGTGCCGGTTGAAGGCATGGAGGGTCAGCCCGAGCTGGCGGTCGACGTCGATCCGACGGATGGACTCGATCGGCAGCGCCGAGTCAGGCCTTCGGCTCAGATGGAGCACCTCCAGCACCGCATCGAAGACGGGGCTTCCGTCTTTGCCGGCAAGGTGCAGGTCGGTAAATTCAAGTCCGGCCACCAGCGGCAGCGCCGTCAGGGGTTCTCCCTCCAGCTCCTTGAAGATCTCCCCGGTTTCGTCGAGGAGAAACTTCCGGCCCAGGTCGAGGATGGCCAGGGGCCGGCGCTCCTTGATCCTGATTTGAACGCTGTCGGGCAGCTCCCGGCTGACTTCGGCCTCCGCGATCCAGGGATCGGCCAGGAGGCGTTTTCGGACCACGAACAGGTTGAGCGAAAGAATGTTGACCCCCGGCGACAGGTTCGCCCGGGACAGGATTTCGCCGCTGCTCAGACGGTCGTTGCCGGAAATTCCGATCTGCCGGGCCTCGAAATATTCGCACTGGGTCAGGTAGTCGTAGCCGAAAATGAACATGAAGCTGGTGGCCGCCAGCACCAGCAGGCCGAAGACCGCCTTGAGAGCGAATTTCAACCGGCCGATGCGGCGCGCCCGCCGGCGGGCGCCGCTGTTTCGGTAGTAGTTTCGTTTCGGGGGATTTTTCCTGCGCGCCATGGCGCTATCCCTTCGCCGTTTTCTTCAGTTGTTCCAGCGCCTGCATGCCGATTTTCCACACGTCCCCCGCCCCCAAGGTCAGCAGAAGGTCGCCGGGGCGGAGCATCCGGGAAAGATGCGCCGCGGCCTGCTCGGGCGATTCGGCAAACACCACGTCCTTGTGGCCGTGGGCGCGGATGCTGTCGAACAGCTTCCGGCCGTCGACCCCTTCCAGGGGTTTTTCTCCGGCCGGATAGATCGGCAGCACCAGCAGCAGATCCGACTGGTAAAATGACCGGGTGAAATCGTCGAACAGCGCCCGGGTCCGGCTGTAGCGGTGGGGCTGAAACACGACCACGATCCGGTGCTCGGGCCAGCTTTCTCTTACCGTGGCCAGGGTGGTCTTGATTTCGGTGGGGTGGTGGCCGTAGTCGTCGACCACGGTCACCCCGCCGATGGTTCCCTTGATCTCGAGCCGGCGCTGAACGCCGTCGATGGTGTCCAGGGCGCTTTTGATCACATCGAAGGGGATGCGAAGCTCGGCGCCCACCGCGATGCTGGCAAGGGCGTTGTTCACGTTGTGGATTCCGGGCAGATTCAAGGTGATGCCGCCCAGGCGCGTCCCTTCCCGGTAGACGTCGAATCGGCTCTGAAGGCCCTGGAACGAAACGTTGCGGGCCTGGAAGTCCGCCTGGCTGCTGAGGCCGTAGGTGCAAAATCGCTTCCGGATCTTGGGGATGAGGTCCTGGATCGCCTCGTTGTCGAGGCAAAGGACGGCCAGTCCATAAAAGGGGATCCGGTCGATGAAATCGGCGAAAACCTTCTTGATGGCCGCAAGGTTCCTGTAAAAGTCGAGATGCTCCCGGTCGATGTTCGTCACCACGGCGATGGTGGGCGACATCTTCAGAAACGAACCGTCGCTTTCGTCGGCCTCGGCCACGATGAAATCCCCCTGGCCCAGGACGGCATTGGCGTCGATGCTTTTGAGCTTTCCGCCGATCACCACCGTGGGATCGAAGCCCCCCCTGGCCAGGACCGAAGCGATGATGGAGGTGGTGGTGGTCTTTCCGTGGGCCCCGGCCACGGCGACGCTGTATTTCAGGCGCATGAGCTCGGCGAGCATCTCCGCCCGGGGAATGACCGGCACGGAGGCTTCCAGCGCGGCCCGGACCTCGGGGTTTTCCGGGTCGATGGCCGAGGATACCACCACGACGTCGGCGCCTTCGACCCACCTCGGGTCGTGGCCCTGGTAAACCTTTCCGCCCAGGGACGAAAGACGCCGGGTAATGTCCGACTCGACGAGGTCCGAGCCGGACACCGTGTAGCCGAGGTTGAGCAGAAGCTCGGCGATGCCGCTCATGCCGATGCCGCCGATGCCCACAAAATGGATATGGTATTGTTTCTGGTACATGTGCCTCTGATTAAGGTTCCAGGTTCCAAGTTCAAGGTTGCCGCCTGTCGGCGGGGTTCAAAATTCAAGGTTCAAGGTTGCCGCCTGTCGGCGGGGTTCCACGTTCAAGGTTCAAGGTTCACCGCCTGCCGGCGGGGTTCAAGGTTCAAAGTTCCAGGTTCAAGATTCCAGGTTCAAAAAGTTCCTTTCGGTGAATCTTGATGGTTTCGCAAAAAGTCCGAAATTCTCTTTTTTCGTCATTCCCGCGAAAGCGGGAATCCAGTGATTTCGATAAGTTATGGATTCCGGGTCAAAAAAGCCTGCCCCGGACTTGATCCGGGGACCGGAATGACGCTTCGGGCACTTTTTACGATTTCATCAATCTTGAACCTTGAATCTTGAATCCATCCGCCCGCGGCGGAGCTGTCATCTGTCCTCTGTCATCCGTCCTCTATCCTTTAGCCGGTCCACATGCCTTTTTCCTCCAGCAGCGCCAGGCAGTCGTCGACGATGGCCTCGGCGGCTTCGGGCCGGCCGAACTGCCTCGCCCGGCGGGCCAGTTCGACGAGGGTTTCGGGACGGTCGATGAACTCGTCGATTTTCCGGGCTAGCCCTTGGCCGGTCAGTTCGGCCTCGACGATCATTTCCGCCGCCCCCCGGCTGGCCAGAGAGGCTGCGTTTTTGGTCTGGTGATCGTCTGCGGCATAGGGAAAGGGGATGAAGATCACCGCCTTTCCGATGGCCGTCAGTTCCGCGACGGTGGTGGCCCCGGCCCGGCAGATCACCAGGTCGGCCCGGGACAGCACGCTTCCGACATCGTGGAAAAACGGCCGGACCTCGGCGTCGATACCGGCGGCCTTTACGGCGGCGCGGACGCGGTCGGCGTCGGATTCCCCGGTCTGATGGATGAGAAAGATCCGGTCCGGCTGCTTCAGATGGGCGGCAGCCTCGATGACGGCCGTGTTGATGCTCCGGGCGCCCTGGCTTCCGCCGAGGATCAGGACCGTCATCGGGCCTTCGGCCCGGCGGCGTCTTTCTCCGGCCGCATCGATGACTTCCCGGCGGACCGGATTTCCGCAGACCCGGACCTTTTTCGGGGCAAAGCGGTCCGCTGTCTCCGGAAAAGACACGTAGATCCGGTCAGCCAGGAGCGACAAGACACGGTTGGCGATTCCCGGAACGAGGTTCTGCTCCTGGATAACCACCGCCTTTCCGGTCAGCCACCCGGCGGCCACCGTGGGCCCGGACGCGTATCCGCCGACCCCCAGGACCAGGTGCGGCCGGAACTCGGAAAGGATTCCCACCGCTTCGGCGATCCCCTTCGGAATTTTGATCATCGCCCAAAGCGCCCGGCGCCAGCCCCGCCTCTTGATCCCTTCGGCCGTGACGGTCCGGTGGGTGAATCCTGCCCGGTGAACGGCCGCCGCCTCGAACGGGCGACCGGTGCCGACGAACAGCACCCGGGTTTCCGGGTGCCGGGCCACGAACTGCTGGGCCAGGGCGATGCCCGGAAACAGGTGGCCGCCGGTGCCGCCGCCGGCGACGACGACGCCCAGGGAAGGCGAAATGGCCGCTGCGGCGCTCATTTTCCGGCTCCGATGTTCATCAGCACCCCGATCGATGCCATGTTAAACAGCAGGGAGCTCCCCCCGTAGCTTAGAAACGGGAGGGTCAAACCCTTGGTCGGCAGCAGCCCGAGGGTGACCCCCATGTTCACACAGACCTGGAGCCCCAGTGCGGCGGTCAGGCCCACCGCGACCAGGGATCCGAAGCTGTCCGGTGCGTCCAGGGCGATTCGAATGCCCCGCCAGAGCACCAGGAAGTATAAAAAGAGGATGAAAAAGACCCCGATCAGACCGAGCTCCTCACCGATCACCGAGAAAATGAAGTCGGTGTGGGGCTCGGGCAGATAGAAGAGCTTCTGGTAGCCCCTGCCGATGCCCGCGCCCCAGATGCCGCCGGTGCCGAACCCCATCAGGGAGTGGACCACTTGATATCCCTCGTTGGCCGGAAACGCCCAGGGATCCAGGAACGACAGCCACCGTTTGATTCGGTATTGGGCGCTCATCATGATGTATACGGCCGCCGGCAGCAAAAGCAGCAGAGCCGATACCAGATGGGTGAACCGGACGCCCGCCACAAAGAGAATGATCCAGGTCAAGGCAAAGAGGAGCACCGCCGATCCGAAATCGGGCTGCACGAGCAAAAAACCGGTAAAAATCGCCAGCAGCAGGACGTGGGGGACGAACCCGATGGAAAACTCCCGCACCCGGTCCTGTTTTTTGCTCAGCGAATAGGCCAGAAACAGAATGAGCGAAAACCGCGCCAGCTCCACGGGCTGGAAATTGAGCCCGCCCAACCGGAGCCACCGGGCCGCCCCGCCGGCGGAAACGCCCATGTTCGTGAAGGGGACGGCAGCCAGGGCCGCTACCGACGCCGCCAAAAGCGGATAGACCAGCGGGCGGTAGGCCCGGTACGGAACATGGCGGCAGACCACCAGCGCCACGATGCCAAAAGCGGCATAGAGCGCCTGTCTGCTGAGAAAAAAAGCGTCGTTGCCGAATTTCTTCAGGGCCAGGGCCGAGCTCGCGCTGTAGACCATCACGATCCCGATGCCGACCAGAAACAGCACCGGAAACAGGAGCCGGATGTCGTAGCGAATCGCAGACACTTTGCTTTCCATCGTCTGCGGCCTGTTATCCGTTTGATTCACGGCGCTCGATTGCCTCCACCGCCCGGCAAAAATCCTCTCCGCGCCGGGCGTAGTTTTCATACCAGTCAAAGCTTGCGCATGCCGGCGACAGGAGTACCGCTTCCCCCGGCCGGCTGTCGGCAAACGCGGCATTTACGGCTTCGGCCATGGATGCGGCTTCGGTGACCGGCACCACCGGGGAAAGAACGGATGCAAGCCGCGCCGCGGCCTCGCCCATGACCACGGCCCGCTTGACCCGGCCGGCGGCGATCCCGGCCAGGGAAGAAAGATCGGTGTCCTTGTCCCGCCCGCCCAGCAGCAGCACCACCGGCGAGGAGAAGGTCTCCAGTGCCCTTTTTACCGCATCGACATTGGTCGCCTTGCTGTCATCGTAAAAATCGACTCCTTTTACCGTACCCACCCATTGCAGGCGATGGGGGAGGCCGGCAAATGCGTCCAGGGCGGTCCGGACGGCGTCGAAGTCGGCGCCGGCGGCCAGGGCCGCCAGGACGGCGGCGGCCGCGTTCTCCCGGTTGTGGCGGCCCCGGAGCCGAAACCCGGCAAGGGAGATCTCCTCTGCGACGGCGCCGCCCATCCGGACGACGAGCGTTTCATCGGTCATCAGGGCGCTGCCGGCGGCCTCTTTCAACAGGGCCTCCTGTCCGCCGAAAAAAAGCCGGCGTGCGGCGCACGATTCGGCCATGGCCCGCACCACCGGATCCGATGCGTTGAACACCGCCGTGTCCGCCGGTTCCTGGTTGCGGAACAGCCTGGCCTTGGAAGCGGCGTAGGCGGCGGAGTCCGGGTAGCGGTCTAGATGGTCCTCTGCGACGTTGAGCATCACCGCCACCTTCGGGTGAAACCGATCGGCCGTGTCGAGCTGGAAACTGCTCACCTCCACCACCGCGATCTCGGCGTCCTGGCCCCGTTGAATGTAGCCGATCAGCGGATCGCCGATGTTGCCGCCGACAAAGACGCTTCTACCCGAATGGCGCAGCATCTCTCCGACCAGGGAGGTGACGGTGGTCTTGCCATTGGTTCCGGAGACGGCGACCATCGGCGTGGTCATGAAACGGCAGGCCAGTTCGATCTCCCCGATGACCGGCACACCGCTGGCGGCCGCGGTCCGAAGGGGCGCCAGGTTCTCCGAGACGCCCGGGCTGACCACGATCAGGTCGGCGCCGGCGAAGATCTCGGTCCGATGGGGGCCGATTTGCGTCTTCACCCCCAGGGCGGTCATCTCGGCGGCGGCTTCGGCCAAAGCGCCGGCATCGCCGCTGTCGGCCACGCAGACCGAGGCCCCCCGGCTTTTCGCGAACCGGGCCACGGCCCGTCCGGTGACCCCGAGGCCGACGACGACTATGTGTTTGCCTTCAAGCTGCATATTGGTTAATTCGTTGATTCGTTGATTCGTTGATTCGTTGATTGGTTGAGTGGTCAAATCGGCCGCATGAAGACGCCTGGCGGATTTCATGCGGTGTTTTTCCCAATCGACCATTCAACCAATTACCCAATCATCTTAGTTTCAGTGTACTCATCGACAGCAGGGCCAGGGCGATGGCGATGATCCAGAACCGGACGATCACCTTGGGCTCGGCCCATCCTTTCAATTCAAAATGATGGTGCAGGGGGGCCATGCGGAAAATCCGCCGGCCGTGGGTGACCTTGAAGAAACCGACCTGAAAGATCACCGACAGGGCTTCGATCACGAACAGCCCCCCCACCAGGATCAGCAGGATTTCCTGCTTGGTGATCACGGCCACGGTCCCCAGTGCCGCACCCAGGGAAAGAGAGCCGACATCTCCCATGAAAATCTGTGCCGGATAGGTGTTGAACCAGAGAAAGCCGAGTCCGGCCCCGGCAAGGGCGCCGCAAAAGACGGCGACCTCTCCGGATCCGGCCACATAGTTGATCTGCAGATACGAGGCGATGGTCGCGTGGCCGGCCACATAGGCGAACACCATGTACGTTCCGGCGGCGATGATCATCGGTCCGATGGCCAGGCCGTCCAGACCGTCGGTCAGGTTGACCGCGTTGGAGGCGCCCACGATCACCAAAACGGCAAACAGGATGTAGCCCGGCCCCAGGTTCGGCGTCAGCCCCTTGAAAAACGGAATCGTCACCCGGGTGTCGAAATTGGGGCTGACGTAGAGCAGGGCGCCGGCCGTTGCCGCCAAAACGATCTGCAGGAGAAACTTTCCCTTGACGGTCAACCCCTTGTTGTGCTTCCGGACCACTTTCAGATAGTCGTCTGCGAATCCGATCAGGCCGTAGCCCGTGGTGACCATCAGCAGGATCCACACGTAGGTGTTGGTCAGAATATTCCACAGCAGACACGACACGATCACCGAACCGAGAATCAGGGTTCCGCCCATGGTCGGGGTTCCGGCCTTTTTCAGGTGCGCCTGGGGGCCGTCTTCCCGGATGTATTGGCCCACCTGCAGCGACTGCATCCTCCGGATCACCCAGGGCCCGAGCAGAAAGCAGATCAAAAAGGCCGTCAGGCTGGCGTAGATCGTCCGGAACGTGATGTACCGGAAGACGTTGAACGCCGAGATGGTCGTATGCAGCGGATATAGCAGGTGATAGAACATTGCCGGTTTTTCGTCGCTCCCTCACGGGTGTCGCCTCATGTCCCCGGGCGAAGGGGGGAGGCGGGGTTGAGTGTTTAGAGTGCCTAGAGTGCCTAAAATGCCTAGAATGCCTAAAATTGTGGAGTCGCTTCGCTCAGTCCTCAGTCCTCAGTCCTTTTTTCTCCCCGAGCAGCGTAAGCAGCCCTTCCACGACCTCTTCCATCTTCATGGCCCGGGAGCCTTTAACCGCGATCCAGTCGCCGGGGCGAACCAGGTCGGCGAGCACCTTAAGGATATCGGACTTGCTGCCGGCAAAGACGGCCTCCGGGGACATGCCGGCGGCTGCTGCGCCGTCGGCCACCGCGCCGGCAAAATCGCCGGCGGCAAAAAGGCGGTCCAATCCGCTTTCCATGGCGTCGGCGCCGAGGCGCCGGTGCAGTGCTTCGGACTCGGCCCCCAGCTCCTTCATGTCCCCAACTACCAGAATGCGCCGGCTTGCCGGGGCTTCGGCCAGCGTTTGGAGGACACCGGCCATGGAGCCGGGGTTGGCGTTGTACGTGTCGTCGATGATCGTGGCGCCCTGCCTGGTTTCGATGACCTGCAGCCGGCCCTTGACCGGCGAAAACGACTCCAGGCCGGCGCGAATGGTTTCCGGAGAAAGCCCCAGCAGGTGGCCCACTGCCGCCGCCGCCAGGGCGTTGTGGATCATGAATCGCGCCGGCGTGTCGAGGACCACCGGAACGCCGCCGGAGGGGATCGCCAGAAAGAAGTGCAGCCTGCCGGCTTCGACGCGGATCTTTTCGGCCCTCACCGCAGCTTCGGGACCGGTTCCGAAAAGAAGCACGGCAAGCGTCGTCTTTTGCGCCAGGGCCAGAACGCGGGGGTCGTCGGCATTGAGGACGGCCCGCCGGTTCGCCGGCATTCTTTGAAGGAGTTCGCCCTTGGCCGCCTGGACGCCCTCCAGGGTCCCGACTCCTTCCAGGTGGGCCGGACCCACGTTGGTGATCACCCCGATGTCCGGCCGGCAGATGTCGGTCAGTCGGGCGATTTCTCCAAAATGGTTCATTCCCAGCTCCAGTACGGACACCCGGTGGTCTTCGGTGAGCCTGAACAGGGTCAGCGGCACGCCGATGTCGTTGTTGAAGTTGCTGGCCGACGCCAGGGTCGGCCCCAGCGCCGACACCACGGCCACGGTCATCTGCCGGGTGGAGGTTTTCCCGTTGGATCCGGTGACGGCCACCACCTGGGTCGGGAGCCGGCTCCGATGATATGCCGCAAGGTCTCCCAAGGCGCGGCGGGTGTCGGCGACAGCGGCGCAAAACACCCCTTGTTCGGCCCAGCGGCCGGTGGGCAGTCCATCGACCTGGTCCCGTTCGATCAGGACGGCCCGGCAGCCGCGCCTTACCGCCTCGGGCGCATAGCGATGGCCGTCGTGGATTTCTCCGCGAATGGCAACGAACAGCTCATCGGGCCCCACGGTTCGCGAATCGATGGAAACGCCCGAAAAACCAGTTGCCGGATCACCGCAGACAGCCACGGCGTCCGCGCCTTTTAAAACCGTTTCCCCGGTCCACGCCGGGCGGTGGTGATCAACGCCGACCATGAATCGTCCTTTTGTTCCCTCCTCGCGCCGGCGGCTTTGGCCGGGAATTGGAGTCACCGCAGAGCCGTGCAGTGCATCGAACCGGATCCCTTTGTCCGACCGGAAGATGGGGATCGGACAAAAGCCGCTGTCGTGATGTGGATCCGCCTCCTGCACGGACTCTGCGGTGGGCTCTGCCAATGGATCACCGCAGAGGCGCGAAGAGCGCAGAGAAGAGAATATAAACAAACGCTCTGCGTCCTCTGTGCCTCTGCGGTGGGCTTCAATGTCATCCAACGCACTTTTCTTTCCCTTAGGAAAATACCCGCATCGCTTCTTTTCGGTCGTCGAAGTCCAGCCGCCGGTTTCCGATGATCTGATAGGTTTCATGGCCCTTTCCGGCAATCAATACGGTGTCGTGCTCCGCGCTGCAGGCTTCGGCCAGTTCGATGGCCCTTCGCCGGTCCGGCGCCACCGTGTAGCCTTCTTCGGTAAATCCCGATGCCAGATCCGCCGGTTCATACCGTCTTTTGCCGAGCGGTTCGATCCCTGCACAGATCTCCTCGATGATGCCCATCGGGTCCTCGGTGCGCGGGTTGTCGGAGGTGACGATGGCCAGGTCCGACATCCGCGCCGCGATGGCGCCCATCTGGGGCCGTTTGCCCCGGTCCCGGTCGCCGCCGCACCCGAACAGGCAGATCAACCTGCCCTGGCTGATCTCTTTTAAAGCCGTGAGCACGTTTGCCAGCGCATCGGGGGTGTGGGCATAGTCGATGAAGACGAATCGCCGCTTCGATCCTTGCACGGCTTCCAGCCGTCCCGGTATTCTCTCCACAGAAGCGATTCCCTCGGCGATGGCCGAAAGGGGAATCTTCAGGGCGGCTGCGGCCCCCGCCGCCGACAGGATGTTGGCCAGGTTGTGGCTTCCCACCAGGGCCGACTCGATGGGTGTCCGACCGGCGGCAGTGACCAGCTCCGCCCGGATCCCCCGCCGCCGGAGGGTTGCGCTTTCCGCCCTGACCTGGCAGCTGCCGGAGGTCCCCGTGGTGATGACCCGTCCCGGGATCTCGGCGGCCAGCACGGCGCCCCGGGGGTCGTCAGTGTTGATCACCGCGGTGCGCGCCGGCTTCGGGTTTTCCGGACCCAGATGCCGGGAAAACAAGCTCTTTTTACACTCCCAGTAGGCATCCATACTCCCGTGAAAATCGAGATGATCCTGGGACAGGTTGGTGAAAATCCCCACATCCAGGGGGCATCCCTCGATGCGGTGAAGCGCCAGCCCGTGGGAGGACACCTCCATGGCCACGTGGGTGACGCCGCTGTCGACCATCGCCGCCAGGATCCGCTGCAGGTCGATGGATTCCGGCGTGGTCACGGGGTTGTCAAAGATCCTGCCGCCGTACCGGCAGCCGATGGTGCCGATGGCTCCGGTGCTCAGCCCCGCCTTCTTGAAGATGCCTTCCAGCAGCCAGACCGTGGTGGTCTTTCCGTTGGTTCCGGTGACGCCGGCCATCACGAGCCGCCGGGCCGGGCAGCCGAAAAATTCGGCCGAGATCCGCGCCAGGGCCCGGCGGGTGTCTTCCGCCACCACCAGGGGGACCTTTGCCGCTGCCGGCCGTTCGGCCACCACAGCGACCGCCCCCCGGGCCACGGCGTCGTCGATGAAATCGTGTCCGTCGGCCGAGAACCCCTTCACGGCCACGAACAGGCCTCCGGCGGCGACGTTCTGGGACCGGCAGTGAACCGAGCGGATATCGAGGCCCCGGGCCGCTTCCTGCGATTCGGCGCCCTCGGCCTGAACGCCGGCGGGCGGAACAATCCGGCTGACGGCGACCGATCGCAGCAGCCGGTCGAGCCTCACCCTGTCACCTTGTGGCCCGCCGATACCCGAAGCCGGCCCTTTCCCCCGCCGGGCGGAATGTTGAGATAGTGCAGGGCGCCTTCGGCGATTTTTTTAAACGCCGGTGCGGCGACCACCCCGCCGTAGTGGGATTTTTGAGGCTCGTCGATGGTGACGAGCACCACGATTTCCGGATCCTCCAACGGGGCGAACCCGACAAAGGAGGCCACGTAACGGTCTTTGGCATAGCTTCCCCCGCTGTCGACCTTCTGGGCGGTGCCGGTCTTTCCTGCGGCGGAGTAGCCTTCCATGACGGCCAGCGCGCCCGAGCCGTCTTCTGCCACCACCTGGCTCATCATGCGGCGAAGTTGGGCTGCGGTATCTTCCGAGACGGCCCGCCCGACCGGCTTCGGCTCGGTCCGGTGAATGAGGCGGCCGTTTTTGTCGGTCACCGCCTGAACGATGTACGGGCGCATCAGGACTCCGCCGTTGGCGATGGCGGCGGTGGCGGCGGCAAGCTGCAGCGCGGTCACTGAAACGCCCTGGCCGAAGGAGACGGCGCACTGGTCGATTTTGGACCATTTCTGCCAGGGCAGCAGGGAGCCGGGGCTTTCCCCCGGGCAGTCGATGCCGGTGCGCCGGCCGAAGCCGAACCGCTGAAGCGTCCGGTGCAACTCCCGGGCGCCGACCAGGTCTCCGATCTTGGCCGCGCCGATGTTGCTCGACACCCGAAGCACATCGGCCAGCGACAGCCATTCGTGGGGCTTGATGTCGTGGATGACGTTGCCCCCGACCCGGTATTGCCCGTTTTCGCAGTAGACGACCGAATCGGGGGTCATTGCGCCCGTCTCCAGGGCCGCGGCCGCCGTGAAGATTTTCAGCGTCGATCCGGGCTCGTAGGGGTCGGTGATCGACCGGTTCCGCCATGCGCCGCGGTCGAATTCGACAAACGCGTTGGGATTGAAGAACGGGTAATGAGCCAGGGCCAGCACCGCCCCGGTTTTCGCGGACAGAACGACGGCGATGCCTGATTCGGCCGTGAATTCGGCTACGGCGGCGGCCAGGGCGTCTTCGGCGAGGAACTGGACTCCGCGCTGGAGGGTGAGCACCAGATTGTTTCCGCTGCGGGTTCCCGAAAAACCTTCGGCCTTCTCGAACCCCCTTCCCAGCGCGTCGCGCAGGATCGTGGTCTGGCTGCTCCTGCCGGCCAGCTCGTTGTTGTAATAGTACTCGAGACCTTCCAGGCCGGTGCCGTCCACCCCGGCAAAGCCGATGACCTGGGCGGCCAGGACGGTGTTCGGGTAGAACCGCTTGTGTTCCGGAACGAAATCGATGCCGCTGATGGCCAGCGCCTCCACGGCCTGGGCCTCCTTGGGGTCGGCCTGCCGCTTGATCCAGACAAAGGGCCGTTCCATGCGCAGTTTTCGATCGAGCTGGCCCGGGCTGGTGGAAAGCACCGAAGCCAGCGCCCGGGCCGCGCCGGCCGGATCCGCAATCCGGCCCGGGTAGGCGGCCACTGAATGGACGTCGACGCTGACCGCCATCTCCTGGAGGCCTGCGTCGAAGATCGCCCCGCGCTTTGCCTGCTGGTCCAAAGATGCCGTGACCTGGCCGACGGCCTTTTTCGAAAGCCAGGAGTGCTGGAATATCTGCAGGTATGCGGCCTTGGCGCCGATTCCCGCCAGGACGGCGCTGAACAGGACCCCGATCAGGATCGTTCGAAGCCGGAGCCGCTTTTGGACGGAGTCGGGTTTCATGGCATCACGATGGTCTGCCCTGCGTTGGGCAGGGTCAATCCCAGCTGGCGGCGGGCGATTTCCGCGATTCGTTTCGGGTTTTTCAGATGAGCCAGCTCGATCCTGAGCTCATTTTGCCGTGCCGTCAGCCGCCGATGCCGATCGGCTGCTTCGGCGATTTCGTATCCTGTCCGCACGCACTGCACCCGGCACCAGGTGTAAAAGAGAAGCTCGGCCAGAAATATGGCCAGCAGAACCATCCAGATCCCGGCCTGCCGGGGCGGTTTTACGCTTTTTCGGTTTTTTCTGGCCATCATAACCTTTCGGCTGCCCGCAGCCGGGTGCTTCGCGCCATCGGATTGGCGCGAACCTCCCCCTGCGACGGAGTTTCGGCCTTCCGGGTCAGAATCCGCAGCGTCGGGTGATGGTTGCAGGTGCACACCGGCAGGCCCGGAGGGCAGATACACCCCGCGGCATGCTGCTTGAGCCGGTGCTTGACGATCCGATCTTCAAGAGAGTGGAAGGAAAGAACACAGAGGCGCCCGCCGGCGTTGAGCAGCTCCGGAACGGTGTCCATGATGGCCTCCAGCCGCTCCAACTCCTGGTTGACGGCGATGCGGAGGGCCATGAAAACCCGAGTGGCGGGATGAATCCGGCCGCCGGCTCCTGCTTTTGGGATTGCGCCGACCACGATCTGCGAAAGGTCTTTCGCGGTGGCGATGGGTCGTTTTTTCCGCCTTCGAACGACGGCCCGGGCGATTCGATTCGCCCAGCGCTCCTCTCCATACTCCCTGAAGATTCGGGCCAGCTCCTTTTCGTCGGCCTGCTGAATCAAATCTGCTGCCATCGTTTTGGATTCGGTGTCCATCCGCATATCCAACGGCTCCTCACGGCGGAAGCTGAATCCGCGGCCGCTTTCTTCCAGCTGGTACAACGACAGGCCCAAATCCAGAAGAATGCCGTCGACGCCGGAGATCGCCAGCTTTGACAAAATGGCCGGGAGGTTGGCGAAATTGTCGTGGAACAGTCGGACGTTGTCTCGGCGGTCTTTGAACATCGCCTCCGCATGGCGGATTGCCTCCGGGTCCTGGTCGATGCCGATCAGCAGTCCGCCCGGCACGATCCGATCGAGGATGGCGCCGGCATGGCCGCAGCCTCCCAGGGTTCCGTCCACTACGACTTTCCCCGGGGAGCAGTTCAGGTGCGCGAGGACCTCCTCGCGCATGACGGAAATATGTCGATAAGCCATGGGGCAAGCCGCGGCCGGCCCGGACTAGAGCCCGAGCTTGGCGATTTGGTTTCGAACCTCCTCTTTTTGCATGTCCTCGGCCATATGCAGATTTTCCGATTCCCAGCTTTCACGGGACCAGATTTCGAAATGGTCCAGGACGCCGACCAGCACGATCTCCCGATCCAGGTTCGCGTATTGGCGAAGCGACGGCGGAATGAGCACCCGCCCCTGCTTGTCGCAGGCGCAGTCGAACGCCCCGCCGACAAAGACCCTTCGGAACCGCCGGATCGCGTCGCTTTTTTCGGCCATGGACAGAATGCGTGCTTCGATCCTGCCCCACTCGTCGTAGGTGTAGGCAAAGATGCTGCCGTCCATGCGGGTGAGCATCACCCCGTCGCCGCCGCCGACCCGGATGATGTCCCGGAACCGGGCGGGGATGATGAAGCGGCCCTTGTCGTCGATGGTGTGAAACGAGCTTCCCCTGAACATGGCGACACGCGCTCCTTTTGGCGGAGCGCCTCCCTGTTGCTTTACTCCACTTTAATCCACTTGCCGATGATAAAATCGTAATAATGATGTTGTGTCAAGGAAAAAATGAAATCGATATGATGTTTTTTATAATAATTTTTTTAACTTAAAACGAAAGTGCTATGCGGAAGGAGAGGTGGAGGAATGTGGTTTTTTTTCTCTGTGTGAGTGTCTGGAGAATCGATCTATTGGCAGCGCCGGCGCCGGACGCCGATATTCAAATATAAAAATAAATATATCGGTAGGTTATGATTCGGCCCGACCGCCGCACGGTTTTGCCTGAAAGGAGACGGCTGCAGTCCGGGGAGGAAAGTGGCTTTCCAGGGAGCAGCGCCGCTTCGATCCTGGCGCCTGTGTTTTTCCTCATATGAAACTTCGGTCGAAGCCGGCGGCAAACACCGACCTGTCCCCGCCTTGGGTTTTGGAGGTTGGAGGGCCACGCTCCGTCGTGGCCGGCATTTGGTCGTTACCGGCAGCACGGACTAGACTGCGCGCGTCCCTCCACCGGCAGGGGCTTCGACACAAGTTTCACGTTTGATCAAACTGATCGCCTCGCGGCCAGCGGCAGGGCTCATATGTAAATAACTCAACTTTCGGGATTCATCATGCCGCGAAATGGATAATTTGCTGCCGGTATACGAACTCGCCCCAAAGGATACCGACCATCAACGCATGCCAAAATATCATCGAAATCAATGATCGGAACCTTATTTTGACAAGCGCTCTAAAGTAAAGAGCGTCCCCTCGATATGCAGCGCAAAGGCCTTGAAGTTCCGGGCCATGTATGGGATAAAATACCGGTTTTTCGGTCTGCCCCGGCAGCATCCCCGCCGGAGGCGGAAACCCTGTAAGAAGTTTATTTCCCGGCGTCCGGGTTTCCGGCCGCCCTTCCCCGCGCCGGCCCCGGACAGACCGAAATCATGAACGATCGATGGTTGGGAGGAGTCGCTGTTGGCAGCCTGCGCGTCTACTTTCGAAGGTCCGGAAAAAAAGCTCGAAATCATTTTGACCGATCCGCGGCCGAACCTGCGCGACGATTCGGACGGCCGGTGGCATCGTGTCGCGGCCGCCAGCGGTGCGGAAGTGATCAGCTCGATTTGCTCCGGGGATCTGGATGCCTATCTGCTGTCCGAATCGAGTCTTTTCGTGTGGCCGGACCGGGTCCTGATGATCACCTGCGGAAAAACGGTGCTGCTCCGGGCGATGCCGGAGATCGTGAAGATCGTCGGCCGGAACAACGTCGCCATGCTTTTCTACGAGCGGAGAAAGCTGATGTTCCCCTCCGACCAGCCGGCCGACTTCGAAGCCGATGTCGAGATACTGACCCCGTATTTTCCTGGAAAAAGCTATCGGCTCGGTCCGGCCAACGACGACCACGTGCATCTGTTTTTTTCCTCCCACAGGCGGATCGAGACGACGATGGATGCCACCTTGCAGATCCTGATGAGCGATCTGTCCCCGGTCATGGCCCGCCATTTCTTCGCCGGAAACGGCAGCGCAGCCCAGATCGAGAAGAACAGCGCCATCGGCAGCCTCTACAGCGGGATGCGGATCGACAGCCATCTGTTTTCCCCCGGCGGGTTTTCCCTGAACGGCGTCTGCGATGCGAGCTACTACACCGTTCATGTGACGCCCCAGAAGGAAGGCTCCTACACCAGTTTTGAAACCAACGTCATCGAGACCGATTACAGCCCTACGGTGGCTCAGGTGGTCGACGCCTTCAGACCCGGGCGGTTTTCCCTGGTGTTGACCAGCAGCATGGAGCCCAGCATGAACACCCTGCACCAGATCATTTCAGGCAGGATACCCGGCTACCGCATCCTGGAAAAAAGCTACAACGAATTCGACTGCGGCTATGCCGTCACTTTTTTCAACTGCGTCAAAGACGGACCACAGGATCATGCGGCATGACCAAATCCACCGAGCCCGAGCTCTGGATCACCGAAGAGCATCAGGGAACCGTCAGGCTTTCTTTCAAGGTGGCCCAAAGCCTTTTTTCCCAGAAAAGCTCCTACCAGCAGGTCGACGTCGTCGAAACCCGGGGCCACGGCAACATGCTGCTCAACGACGGGGTGGTCATGCTCTGCGAGCGCGACGAGTTCGTGTATCATGAGATGATCGCCCATGTGCCGCTCTTTGTTCATCCATCGCCGCGGCGCGTGCTGATCATCGGGGGGGGAGACGGCGGAACGGCGCGGGAGGTGCTGCGGCACCAGGGCATCGAGCAGGTGGTGATGGTGGAAATCGACGCCATGGTGGTCGATGCCTGCCGGCGGCATCTTCCCTCGGTGAGCCGCGCGCTGGACGACCCCCGGCTCGAGCTTCGAATCGAGGACGGGGTCCGGTATGCGGCCGAAACCGATCGGCGGTTCGATCTGGTCATCGTCGACTCCACCGATCCGGTGGGGCCTGCGGCGCCGCTTTTCAACCGGGATTTTTATCGAAACGTCGCACGGATCCTGGAAGACGACGGGATTCTGATCACCCAGGCAGAATCGGCCCACTACGACCGGGAGCTCCAGAAGCCGATGTTCGGCGATCAGCGAGGCATTTTTCCCAGGCTCCACCTGTACCTGTATTCGAATTTGACCTATCCCGGCGGCCTCTGGTGTTTCGGGTTCGCATCCAAGAAGTACTGTCCGGTCAAGGACTTCGATCCCGGCCGGGTGGACGAAGCCGGGATCAAGACCCGGTATTACAATCCCGGCGTACACTACGGCGCTTTCATGCTGCCCAATTTCGTTGCCGAAGAACTTGCCGGCGTTCTGGACCCGATTCCCGGGCTGTCCGCAAAGTAGACCGCTCCAGGGGATGCCGGAAGACAATCGCGAGCCGGCCCCTGCGGCCGGCGGCTTCGATGCGGCCGCGGCCGCCCCGCGCCGGCCCCCCGATTTCGGGAAGCAGGTTATGCGGAGAAAAGACAAACAAATTGACGATCCGGCCG
>JAIPEL010000191.1 GCA_021737185.1 Desulfobacterales bacterium
GCCCCCCGCTTTTCGATGACGGGTGATCCGCCGGGCGGCGGCCTCGGAAATCCGGTAGAATTCCGGGTGCATCCGGTGCTCCCGAATGTCGGTGACTTTCACCGGGAAAAAGGTGCCGTATCCCACGTGCAGGGTGATTTCTTCGACACGAATCCCGCGGCCCCGGATCTTTTCCAGCAGGCGGGGCGTAAAATGCAGACCGGCGGTGGGGGCGGCAACGGCTCCCTTTTCCCGGGCATAGACCGTCTGATAGGTCGCCCGGTCTCCGGAAGCCGCATCTGCGTCATTTCGCTTGATGTAGGGCGGCAGGGGGACCCGGCCGATGGCTTCGATCGTCTGTTCGATGTCGTCGGTGCCGAAAAAACGAACCCGGAACGTGCCGTTATCCCGTTTTTTCACCTCTGCTTCAAGCCCGCCGTCAAAAGTGATGCGGGTGCCGGGCGCTACCGCTTTGGAGGCTTTTAGCAGGCAGTCGGATTCGGCGGAACCGTTGACCAGTCCGGGATAGTCGAGAATGAGCATCTCCACCCGCCCCCCGGTGGGTTTTTTGCCGATAAGCCGCGCCGGGACCACCCGGGTATTGTTGACCACCAGCAAGTCGGAGGGCGCCAGCAGAGACAGGATGTCCTCGAACCGGTGGTGGGAAACGATACCGGTTTTCCGATCGAGCCGAAGCAGCCTGGACCGGTCCCTTTCCGATACGGGATGCTGGGCGATCAGTTCGTTCGGGAGGGAGTAATTGTAGTCTTCTATGTTGTACATGGGAATGAGGTTCAGGGTTCAGGGTTCAAGGTTCAGGGCTTCGGGTTTGAACCTAAGTTGCGTGGGATGGGTGGGGAGCCAACCATCGACAGGGCTCATCTGCCGCCAAACACTAGACACAAAACACTCGGAGCGTCAGCTCCGGCCGAAATAGACGAGAAAAAGGCCCGCAATCATCATTGCGAAGCCGAACTTGCGAAGGGTGCCCTCGGGCATTTCGAGCACCTTATAGATCCAGGCTTTCATTTTTTCAGGAAAGGCGAAGTATGGCACGCCCTCGATGATCATCACCATGCCGATCACGCACAGGAAAAATTTCATGACTCGATCTCCGGGCCGCCAGGACCGGGTAATATGGAACGTTTTGGCCGATCCGATAAATTTTTGAAAAACCGCCCCGTCGGGGCATTTTTTTGACAAGCGCTCTATAGCCGCTGCAGGGTCTTTTTGTCAAAGAGGATGCGGCCACCGGGGTTCAAAATTCGAGATTCCAGACTCACCGAAAGGACTTTTATGCAAATCTCTTGGCCTTATCGGCCAGTTTGATCAAACATGAGACTACCCCGCCCGTCATCCCGGGCGAAGCGAAGCGTAGACCCGGGATCCACAAAAAACCTGGATTCCGGGTCAAGCCCGGAATGACGGACCGGCAACAACGAAGTTTCACATGAGCGCGTAGGTTGGGCTGAGAGAAGCGAAGCCCAACAATGGTTTCGGTGGACCGAGGGGGCGGCTTCAAGATGGAGGCGGATGAATTTGCGCTGTAGCCTGAGAATGTTGGGCTTCACAAGTTCAGCCCAACCGACGCGCTCTTCGGCGAAGTTTCATTAGAGCCCTGTCGCTGCCCGCTAACCAGGGCTTTTTACCCTCCTTACAGCCCGCGGTTTTTTGCGGGGCTGTAAGGAGGGTTTGACGACTCATAACGGTTCGTGTAAAAACACGCGACATGGAATTCGAACCGGTCATCGGGCTGGAGGTTCACGCCCAGCTCAAGAGCAACACCAAGATCTTCTGCGGCTGCTCCACCGCGTTCGGCGCACCGCCCAACACCCATGTGTGCCCGGTCTGTCTGGGGATGCCCGGCATGCTGCCGGTGCTCAACCGGAAGGTGGTGGAGTACGCCCTGAAGATGGCCCTTGCCACGGGATGTGTCGTGAGCAAAAAGAGCCGCTTTGCACGGAAAAACTATTTCTATCCGGACCTGCCCAAGGGATACCAGATCTCCCAGTACGAGCTGCCCATTGCCGAGCACGGCGCCGTGGAAATCGATCTGGACGGAAAGCGAAAACGCATCGGGCTGACCCGGATCCACATGGAAGAAGACGCCGGCAAGCTGATTCATGATCCCAACCGGCCGGTGAGCTTCGTTGATTTCAACCGTACCGGCGTCCCCTTGATCGAGATCGTCAGCGAGCCGGACATCCGGTCTCCGGAGGAGGCCGGCGCCTACCTGCGCAAGCTTCGCTCTATTCTGCGGTATCTGGGAATCAGCGACGGAAACATGGAAGAAGGCAGCTTCCGCTGCGATGCCAACGTGTCGATTCGTGCACAGGGAACCGAGCCGTTCGGCATCCGAACCGAGCTCAAGAACCTCAACTCCTTCAAGCACGTGGAAAACGCGCTGGCCTACGAGATCCGCCGCCAGCAGGCGGTGGCGGCCGAAGGCGGCCGGGTCGTGCAGGAAACCCGCCTTTGGGACCCGGAGCGGAGCCGGACCGTTTCCATGAGGGGAAAAGAAGAGGCCCACGACTACCGGTATTTTCCGGACCCGGATCTGCTGCCCCTAATGATCGAAGATGAGTGGATCGAATCGGTGCAAAAAACCCTGCCGGAGCTTCCCGACGAGAAAAAGGGGCGTTTTGAAACCGTTTACGGCCTGCCCGCATACGACGCCGGGGTACTGACGGCAAGCAAGGAGCTGGCCGATTTCTTCGAGGCGTGCGTGAGCGCCGGCGCCGGCGCCAAGTCGGCAAGCAACTGGATCATGGGCCCGCTTCTGGGCCTTCTCCATGCTGCGGCAACCCCCGTCGAAGAATCCCCGGTATCGGCCGATCACCTGGCCGAATTGATCGGGCTGATCGAAAACGACACCATCAGCGGCAAGATCGCCAAGACGGTGTTCGATGAAATGGCCGCGAGCAGCAAAGCGCCGGCTGTCATCGTCGAGGAAAAAGGGCTCGTTCAGGTGACCGACGCCGGCGCCATCGAGGCGGCGGTGGATGCCGTTCTGGCCCGGTGCCCGGACGAAGTCGAAGCTTACAAAGGCGGCAAGACCAAGCTGCTCGGGTTTTTCGTCGGCCAGGTGATGAAGGAAACCAGGGGCAAGGCCAACCCGAAATTGGCGAACGAAGTTTTAAAAGCAAAGTTGAAATAAGGGCATTTCAACTTGGATGAAATCGTTAAAAGTCCCCATTTTATTTTTTTGTCATTCCCGCGCAGGCGGTGGTTCGAAAGGCTCACCATCCTGAGCGAAGTCGAAGGAGAATCCAGTAATTTCAAACAGTTCTGGGCTCCCGCCTTCGCGGGAGTGACGGAAAAAGGAAAATTCGGGCTTCGATCAAAAACCGCCGACGAATCGCACAGATTGGGTATCAATATCCATCGATGGCTTTTTTCTCAATTTCTGAGATCATGCGGCGAAGCCGCATCTAACAAATGCGCGGAGCGCATTTGTCCATGGAGGACCAATTGAAAAAATCGACTTTGCATATTTTCATGATTCGCTTCATCTGCATCATGCTGGCCGCTGGAATCTGTGCGGCCGTGCCAGCCGCCGCACAGATTCAAAAGGTGGCCGTGGTTCCCTTTACGGTCTATGCGGAAAAGGATTTGACCTTTCTGCAGAAGGGCATCGTGGACATGCTCACCTCCAGACTTTCCCGGCCGGGCGAGGTGGCGGTTCTCGGCCGGGAGGTGACCGAAGAAGCGCTGAAAGACGTCCAAGGCCCCCTGAATCCTGCAACTGCGATCGAAATCGGCCAGGAACTCGGGGCCGACCATGTCTTGTACGGCAGCCTGACGGTATTCGGGGAAAGCGTGAGCGTGGACGCCAAGATGATCGATGTTTCCGGGGAAAGAGAGCCCCTCTCCTTTTTTACCCAGAGCCCCTCCTTTGGGGAGGTGATTCCGGCGGTGGACCGGTTCGCCGCACAGATCAACGAAAAGGCCTTCGGCCGAAAAGCGGCCGGCGCTGCGGCGCCGGCACCGGCGGCCCCCGAGCCGGGGCCGGCCGAAGAAAGACCGGACGTGTATGCCCATCCGGAGACCCTCATCCAGGGAGGATTCGGAGAGGCCGGTGAGCGGGAATCCGTCGCCGAGGCCGGGTTTACCATGGGCCGGGCCTGGAAGAGCCGGAGTTTCAACAAATTTCTCGTGTCCATGGATCTGGGAGACGTGGACGCAGACGGAAAGATCGAAACCGTTCTGGCCACCCCGGACCAGATCCTGATCTACCGATTCGAAAACGAACGCTTTTTGGAGACGGCCCGGATCGAGGTGCCGGGGTATCGATTCGTCGTGGGGGTCGATGTGGGAGACATCAACGGAAACGGCGTGGAAGAGATTTTCGTCTCCGCCCTCAACGGCCAGCGAACCGGGCTGCAGTCCATGGTTTACGAGTATGCAAATGGCAGCTATGCCCCCATCGTCGAAAAAACCCCATGGTATTTTCGCGTGGTCCGCCAGGAGGATTTCGGAAAACAGCTCTACGGGCAGCGCCAGGAATTGGGAAAAACCCAGTTCGATGCGCCCATCTACCGGATGGCCTGGGAGGGGGGCGGCTACGTCTCCCGGCACCAGGTGCTGCCGGGGAAAAAAGCCAACATCTTGGGGTTTTCCATGGGCCGCCCGACCGAGTCCGGAGAAGATCTGGCCGTGGTGTATTCGACCGTCGACCTGCTGCAGGTTCTGGAGACGACAGGGCGGGAGGTCTGGTCCAGTTCGGACCCCTTCGGAGGATCTTCCCTGTATATTTTGCTCCCGGTGGAAAATCCCGGCATGATGGAAAACAGGCGCTTTTTTCCCATGCGGATCAGGGCTCGGGATTTAAACGGCGACGGCACCGAAGAGGTCATCGTGGCGCAGAATCAGGAAATGGCGAATCGGCGGCTCCAGAATAGGCGGAATTACAACAAGACCCAGCTTTACGTGCTTTCCTGGGACGGGCTCGGTTTGGGCGCTGTCTGGAAGACCCGGACCCTTTCCGGCCACATCCGCGATCTTGGCATCGCCGACTTCGACGGAGACGGCATCGAGGAACTGGTGGCCGTTCTGGTCATCAAGGAGGGAAAGATCATGGGGACGGATGCCAAATGCAGCGTCATCGCTTTTGACATCATCGAGAAGTCTGCACAGTAAAAACGCGCCCAGCAAAAATCAGGCGCCCTTGCAGGCGCAACGGACAAGAGCGACAAATGGTTTCTTCTCTTTCCCAAACAGGTGGGACATGGCCGTAACGTGACCATGTCCGTTTCCGATGAACAAATAGAGGCTTTTTTTTAAACGGCGGTGCTGGGCTGGATTGCCGCTTTCGAGGCTGTGTCGCAATTCCATAGGACGTCATTCCGGACGAGCGAAGCGGAGAGCCGGGATCCAGGAAAAAAGACTGGATCCCGGGTCAAGCCCGGAATTACGGACCGGTAATCTCGTGAAGTTTCACATAAGCCCGGCCGCTGGTTGCGGGGCAATCAGTTTGATCAACCGTGAAACTTCCTCCGAAGCCTCTGCCGATGTAGTGAACGGCCTCCGTGCCGTTCATGAAGGCACGACACGGAGGTCGTGCCCTACAAAATCCCCGGCCTCGACCGAAGTTTCATACGAGCGCCGCCGCTGGCCGCCGGGGCGTCCAGATTGATCAAAAATGAAACTTTGCCTCGAAGCCTCTGCCTATGTAGGGAACGGCCTCCGTGCCGTTCCGAAAGGCACGACACGGAGGTCGTGCCCT
>JAIPEL010000192.1 GCA_021737185.1 Desulfobacterales bacterium
CCGGGTTCAACACCCGAAATGCCGGCCACACGGTGGCCGGCGCCTATCAGGATCCGAAGAAAAGTTTTGCCGACATGCAGTGGACCACCGAACAGTATGGCTGGGACCCGATTCCCCAGTATGCCGGGCACACCGTGCTCGGGGCCTGGGATTTCGGAGGAGAGGTGCGAATGCCCGCAGGAGAATTCGAAGGAGCCCTGGTGGTCACCCGATATCCGGTGAACAACGAAGACGACGTGGCCAAACTTCAGCTTCCGGACCCGAAAACGGCCGGGAGGATTCCCCAGGCCATGCGCTTTTCCCAGCTCCAGGCGGAAGCCGGGCTGCCGGTCTACTTTTTTTCCCGCAGTCCGTTTACCATGGCCGCCAACATCGCCGGCATCGACCGATTTCTTCGCTGGACCATGAAAAAGCCGGAGCTTTGCGAAAGGCTGCTGAAGCTTTCGCTTACGCACATCGTCAATGTCCTGACTTACTGGGTCGACACCTTCGGCGCCGAGCGGGTCTTTGCATGGATGAGCAGCCCGAGCGAATCGAACCAGCTCGTCTCTCCACGCACGGTGAAACAGTTTGCCATCCCCTACCACGAGGCGTACCACCAGCGGCTGAAAACGCTGGGGGTCAACCGGTTCGGCCTGCATGTCTGCGGAGAACAGAACCTGAACCTGCCTCTGCTGGCTGAAGCCTCCCTCTGGCCCCACCCGAGCGTTTTGAGCTTCGGCCATGAGGTGGATCTGGAAACGGCGGCGGCTCAATTCCCAGAGGATATCATCTACGGAAACATCGAACCGACTGTGATTCAAACGGGCACACCCGAGCAGGTCTATGAACTATGCCGGACGGCCATCGAAAAGGGCAAAAAGGCGCCGGGCGGCTTTGTTTTGGGACCGGGTTGCGGCCTGCCGGTCAGCGCACCGCCGGTCAATGTCTATGCCATGACCAAGGCGGCGCATGACCTTTCATAAACGCGCTGCGCGCGTTTATTGGCGGCGGCTTTGCCCCCGGAATACAAATAGCCGGGACGATCATCGAAGTGGCGGTCCTTTAACCGCCATCCATTTTTCCTGTCATCCCGGCCGAAGCGAAGTGAAAAGCCGGGATCCAAAAGCTGCAAAAACTCTTGTCTAACCCAAAAGAAATGGGAAACGGTTTTATGAAAAAGATGACGTCCAAAGAACGGATCGAGGCGATCCTGGCCGAGGAGAAGGTGGATCGGGTGCCGCATTTTCCCTTCATCCTGGGATTTTGCGCCAAGAATCTCGGCCAGCCCATCGCAACCATCTACAGTGACGCGGGAAAAAGTTTCGACGCCCAGTTGAAGACCTTCGAGCAGTATGGCGTCGACTGGGGACCGGTCTACGGCTATGCCTCCTACGGCACCTGGGAATTCGGCGGCGAGGTGGAAATGCCGTCGGGAAGCTACCAACAGGCGCCGGCACACAAGATGTTTCCGGTCAAGACAGAATCCGACATCGACGGTCTTATGCTTCCCGACCCGAAAACCGCCGGGTGTCTGCCCATCGCGATGGAATTTTCCAGACTCCAGCAAAAACACGAGGTCCCGATCTCCGTGGTGCTAGGGGGCAACTTCACCGTCGCCGGCAACATCTGCGCGGTGGAAAAGTTGTGCCGGTGGATGCTGAAAAAGCCCGACACCGCCCATCGCATTCTGCGGTTGGCGACCGACCACGTCATCGACATCGTCGGACACTGGGTCGATGTATTCGGCGCCGAAAAGGTCATCCCCCAATTCTGGGAGCCCTTGTCCGCCAACCTGATCATCTCTCCGCGGCAGTTCGAGCAATTCGTTCTTCCCTATCTGAAAGAAACGGCGGAAAAGATCCTGGCCATGGGAGTCCGCCACATCTTGTATCATATCTGCGGCGACCAGAACGCCAATCTGCCCCACTGGGCGAAGATCCCCATGGGCGAGCCCGGACTATGCAGCTTTGGAGAAGAGATCGACATCGACATGGCCATCGAAACGTTGGGGGCCAAGGCCGTGATCATCGGAAACGTCGACCCATCGCTTCTTCTGACCGGCCGTCCGGAGCAGATTACTGTGCGCTGCAAAGAAACCATCGAAAAGGGGAAAAACGCCCCGAGGGGCTTTATGCTCAGTTCGGGGTGCGAAGTCTCTCCGGAAACGCCTGGATACCATGTGTATCTGATGAAAAAAGCCCTGGATGAATTCGGCGGCTACGCAGGCTGAAAGGAAAGCGGCAGTGAAGGTGGTGGAAATCGTCGACGGCTCCTGCGGGTTTTCCACCCGGATTGCGGCCCACCTGGAGGACTCCGTGCAGGTGGGGATCACCGTTTCCAGCGAGTGCGATGCCGTGGCAAAATGGGGCGGTGAGATCGGACGGATCGACTGGCGCGAATGCCTGGGGCCGCGTCCTTTTGAATCGCACCTGTGGCAAAGCGCCATGGAAACGCTGCGCCATCGGTCGTGTCCGGTTCTCGCGGGAGTTTTGCGGGCCATCGAAGCCGAGGTCGGGGCGGCAAAACCGGCCCGGATTCTGATCCGGTTTCTTTCCCGGGAAACGGCCGACCGGAAACCGGACAGCCGGCGTGGGAACAAAAAAACCCCAGACGAGAATGGATAAACCAAAGAAAAAACTTCAGGTTCGGTTTCTTCCCGAAGGAATGCGGGGAACCGTTGACCACGGAACCCGTGTCGATCAAGCCGCTCGGCGTCTGGGGGCAGACCTGCAAAGCGTCTGCGGCGGCCAGGGCAAGTGCGGCAAGTGCCGGGTCCGGTGGCTGGATCCTGCCGGACCAGGAGATTCGGCCGCCGCGCTCACCCCGCCGACGCAGCAAGAAGAGGCTTTTCTTTCCGAAGAAGCGCTGCGGCATGGATGGCGTCTGGCCTGCCAGTGCCATATTTTGGCCGATGCCGCTTTCGAAGTGCCGAAGGAAAGTCGAAGCGGCCGTCAGGTCATCCGCAAAGACCCAGGCGCCGGATCCGTCACCCCGGATCCTGTCGTCCGAATCATACGGGTGAAGGTGCCCGCCGCAGACCTGGAAAACCCTTCACCGGACTGGGAGCGCCTGGCGCAGCAGTTGGCACCCGAAGCCGGACATGCCCCCCTTCATCCGGATGCGGCAATGCTCAAAGCCCTGCCCGATGCCCTGTCCCGTGAAAAAGAAACCGCAGCAGTGCTTCGCAAAAACGGCGAATGCATCGCCCTGGCCGGCGCGGCAGGCAGCTCCCTGACCGGCGTCGCCCTCGACATCGGCACCACGACCCTGGCCGCCTATCTGTGCGAACTGACCACCGGTGAAGTGCTGGCCACCTCTTCGGAGGTCAACCCCCAGATCTCCTGTGGAGAGGATGTGATCTCCCGAATCGCCTATGCCGCCGAAGGAAGAGCACGGCGGCAGGAACTGCAGCAATCGGTGGTGAAAACCGTCAACCGGATGATCGCCGCAGTCTGCGCCGAGGCAGACGTTGCCGCTGATTCGGTGGCGGACATGACCTGCGTGGCCAACACCTGCATGCACCACCTTTTTTTGGGGCTCGATCCTTCCGGGCTTGGCCGATCACCCTTCGCGCCGGTGGCCACCTGCGGCATCGACCTCAAGGCGCGAGACCTGGGGATCCGCATCGCGCCCGGTGCATGGATTCACATGCTGCCCGCAGTCTCGGGATTTATCGGCGCCGACACGGTCGGAGTCCTGCTGGCCGTGGATCTGGATCCCTCAAAAGAGACTGTCTTGGTCATCGACGTCGGGACCAACGGGGAGATCGTGCTGGCCGCCGGCGGACGGCTCCTGTGCGCTTCGTGCGCCACGGGTCCGGCCCTGGAGGGGGCCACCCTCTCCTGCGGCATGCGGGCGGCGCCGGGCGCCGTGGAGCGGGTATGGATCGATCCGGAGACGCTGGCGGTGGAATATGCGGTCATCGGTGCGGCGGCGGACAGGCCGGTCCCGGCCGCCGGGGTCTGCGGTTCGGGCGTCATCGACGCCGCAGCCCAAATGCTGACATCCGGCATCATGAAAAAAAACGGCGCTTTCAACCGTGAATCTTCTTTCCCCCGGCTGAAGCGCACGAACAAAGATATCGCTTTTGTGATTGCGCCTGCCGCCGAAAGCGCCGGCGGCCGGGATGTCGAAATCAGCCAGGACGACATCCGGGCGGTACAGATGGCCAAGGGCGCCATCCAAGCCGCCGGGAGGCTTCTGATGGCCGAATCCGGCATCGAACGGGTGGACCGTGTGCTTCTGGCGGGCGCCTTCGGCAGCGTGATCGATCCGGTTTCGGCCCTGGCCATCGGTCTGCTTCCGGAGATCTCCCCCCAAGAAGTCCATGCGGTGGGCAATGCCGCCGGAGACGGCGCAAGGCTGGCCCTGTTGAATGAAGGCATGAGAAGAAAGGCGGCGGTGATTGCCAAAACCCTTGAAACCGTGGAGCTGACGACCCATCCGGACTTTCAGCGGGAATTTGCCATGGCCATGCATTTTCCGCGCATGAGTCATGACCTCCGAAAACACCGGAGGTCATGACTGAAAAACATCTCATGCCGATGATTTGTGTTTCGGCGCAGCGCGTCTCGCGTCTTCCCCATTTTAGGCATTCTAGTTCATTTTAGGCATTTTAGGCATTTTTCTTGAGCTTCTGATAGTACGAATGCACCGTGTACACCGCCGCCAGGGGGTTGTGGCCGGTCACCCGGTCCTTGGCGGCCAGGACGGTGCAAAACGCCTTGGCCCGCTTTAAAAACAGGGCGTCGTGGCCCACGCAAAGAGCGAGCATCACGTTCAGGTCGGTTTCTTCGTGATTCAGGATCTCGGCCTGAAGCAGGGGGTTGCACATGGTTTCGTAGCTTCCGATGCGCACCTTTTCATTGTCGGCGATGCCGATGGCCTCCTTGGGTACGCCGCCGCAGTTGCAGGCCACCGAAGCCAGGGAAAACCCCTGGGACTCTAAAATGTCGGCCACCAGGCCCGCCTCTTTCTGAAGTCCCCCGCAGAAGGCGAGCCCCAGTTTCCGGCATCCCAGCTTCCGCGCGAATTCCATCGTTTCCTGGATGCGTGTTTTGCTGGGCTGAAGCACATAAGGTCCCGGCGCCCGGTTGGCATAGCATTCGGCCTCCTGGATCGAGGCGAGGCGGGCAAACTCGGCATACTCCGGTTGGCGGTAGACCTCGGTCACCTCCTCGGCAAGCTCTCTGTAATGCACCGTCGGGCAGAACTCGGGATGGCGGCCGCCTTCTTTGACCTGGCAAATTCGTTCGGCTTTGGGAATACGGCATTTCGCACAATGGGCCTTAATCATAATAAAATCGCTCCGATGTCGGGTAACGGGTTTCAGCTCCATTTGAGCCATAGCACCGTATGCAATGAAGCACCACCCTGTTCTCCGCGATTTTATAAGAGCGGCTTCGCCGCTGAATGATTCCCCGCAGCCCCGCCTATCGTGATTTCCGCTTTGCTCCAACAAGCTGCAGGGAATCATTCTTTTGAAAGCTTGCCGGTTCTCATTCAAGCCCTGAATGACGGACCGGGAAGATGAAGTTTCATACGAGCCCCGCCGCTGGCCGCCGGGGCGTCCAGATTGATCAAATATGAAACTTATGTCGAAGCCCCTGACGGTGGAGGGACGCGCTTTGTCGCGTCCGTGTTGCCAGCAATGACCCAATACCGGCCACGACGGAG
>JAIPEL010000005.1 GCA_021737185.1 Desulfobacterales bacterium
TGCCCCTTCCCGAATTTTCCGATGCGATGGTCGGAGACGGCTTTATCGATCTGCCCCTGGATCGGGGGGACGTTCTTCGGCGAATTCGCTTTTTGGCGGCCAAGCCGGTCGGCGACCAGGGCCTGGCCCTGATTCCCTCCTTTTCTCTCGAGCTGGTCCGGGTTTGGAAAAACCTTGAATTTTCCTTCGACTTTTCCCATCCGAACCACCTGCTCATGGGCGCAGACAGCGAAGACCAGCTCGCCCTTCCCTACCCGGAGCTCCTGATCGATTTTTCCGGGGATTACAGCGCATTTCCACAAATCTCCTTTTCAGACGCCATGGCCGGCCGCTTCGATGACAAGACCGTGGCCGGCCGCATGGTTCTGATCGGCAGCGTCCGGGCACTTGAAAAGGATTTTTTGACGACTCCCTTTACTCGTTTCCGCAACGTTCTCCATGGCTATGACAAGCGCTTCGGCGCCCTTGTGGAAGACTTCGCCGCCCAAAAGGAGCCCGGCGTGGCATGCCACGCCCACGCCGTGGAAACCCTGCTGCGGGGATCCTGGATTCGAAAGGTTTCTTCGCATTGGACGCTGGGCCTTTTTCTTCTGGCCGGCCTGGCCGGGATTTTGTTCTTCGTTCCGGGGGTTTCGCTTCGCTGGGCGGTGATCGTTTTCATCGGCGTTGAGCTGTCGCTGCTCGCAACGGCCCATTTGATGTTCCAATCGGCAAGGCTTTGGCTGCCGATCGTTCCTGCGGGAACGGTGTTCATGGGCCAGTTCGTTGCAGGGGCCGTTCTTCAGAAGGTCTATGAGCAGCGAAGAAACGCCGTGGTGACCAACCTGTTCGGCAAATATGTGTCGCCCGCCGTCGTGGCCGACATCCTGGAGCACGACCTGGATGACGCCTTGGCCGGACAGCGGCGGGAGGTGTCGATTCTCTTTTCCGACCTTCGAGGCTTCACCACCCTGTCCGAACGGCTCGGCGCGCGCCGCACCGGCCGGCTGCTCAACGCCTATTTCGACGCCATGCTGCCCCTGGTCTTCGCGCACGAAGGCACCCTGGATAAGCTGATGGGAGATGCGGTGATGGCATTTTACGGCGCTCCGGCCGTGGTGGCCGAACACCCGGTGCGCGCCGCAGAGACCGCCCTTTCCATGCTCGACGCCCTGGAGGACCTCAAGAGAGGCGGCGAGCCGGATGCAGAAGCACTGGAAATCGGCATCGGCCTCAATACCGGGGAGGTGACCGTCGGCAATCTGGGCAGCGCCGATTTTATGGATTACACGATCATCGGAGACGCCGTAAACCTGGCATCGCGGCTGGAGGGGCTCAACAAGACCTACAAAACGCGGGTGATCGCCAGCCAGGAGACGGCCCGGCGGCTCGACCCGCGCTTTATCGTGCGGGAGTTGGACCGGGTTCGGGTCAAAGGAAAGACCGGGGCGGTGACCATCTTTGAACTGGCCGGCTACCGGCAGCGTGTTTCCGAAGCGAGGATTTCGGCCCTGACCACATTTGAAGCGGGCCTGGCCGCCTTCCGGCAGCGACAGTGGGACCGGGCAGAATCCCTGTTTTCAGAGGTTCTCGACCGGATCGCCGACGACGGGCCGAGTCTTTGCTACCTCGACCGGATCGAAGCGCTTCGAAAACACCCACCGGCAAAGGACTGGGACGGGGTAGCGGTCTTTATCTAGAAATAGTGTCATTCTCATCTGCAGCCACACCACCATAATTGTTATTGTTGCAGAAGTCGGCATTTGTCACGCTGAAATATTTTGAGCATCTCCTACTTGAAAAGCCAATCGAAATGAAATCAAATAGCCGTGACTTTCGGCTCGATGATCAAACCAACAGGCTCAATATGTTGTGGTTCAACCGAAAAGGCTTTGGGCAAGTAAAAGGGGAGTGTAGTCCGCGCAGACCTTTTCGCGGGAATGCTTCGGCATTGCTTGGAGATAGAAGCCAGAAAATCGTCACTCGCCGGCAATGGATAACGCTCAAGCTCAGCGGCGCGCCGCTCTTTTGCGCGTCCGCTGAAGCGATATGTTGGCCGGATGAGCCTATCTTTGGAAATACTTCACACCATCAATATGCTGAAAGTCTGAGTCCTGCGTCCAAATGACACAGTTATACTCTCGGGCGGTCGCCAAAATGATGCTGTCAGCCATTGGAATATCATGTTGGAGGCTCAGCTTGGAGGCTTTCATCGCAATACTGACCGTGAGGTCAATAATTCTTCCTTTTTGCATCGCTGCAACCGCCTGAAGCGCATGATTTTCGGAGGATTCTCTGAGAACGACCTTGAATACTTCGTAGATGGTTATGACGGGAACAATTAGAGAGGATGGATCATTCAGCGGGGGAAGATAATGCTTTGCGTTCGGTCCGTCGGAAAAATATTCCAGCCAACCCGAAGAATCAATGATATTCATACCCGGTCTTTCTCACGTTCAACCCTTGTGTCAATTCCCTTGAGAAATCCTCTGAGTTCAGCGATATCCCGGTCGGGGATCAGCTCGATGCGTCCTTCATATTCAACCACCCTCATTTTCTGTCCAGGCCGCAGTTTCAGTGCATCTCTGATAGATTTGGGTATAACCACCTGATATTTTGGTGATACTGTGACGGTCTGCATATGATACTCCAATCGATATAGTTTAGGTATTACAATAGAGCTATCGATTGCATCTGTCAACTCTGTACGGCCAACTAGTGAGTAGCGTGCGATTTTGCACGTTTATGGGTAAACGAGCATTTTTGCGCGTTTATTAAATAATTCGGCAAAAATGCGGGCTGATTCAGCACTGTTGATACCATTCCGGAAAAGTCAGGTGCACAGAATTAGGTCAAAACTGCCATGAAATTTGTGCAATATCCGTCTATATTTCGAACCTTCTTTACATAACCCACTGAATATTTCTGTTTTAAACCCTTGGCATGAAACATGCTCATGCTTCTGACACCCGATATTTTGTACAGGGTAGTTATGACATAATATCACGCAAAAAAGCGCGGTTATCGGGGTTGATCTTCCATCTTCATATTCTAAAAGGCCCGGAAAGTGAGCGTCGGACAGATTCGGTAATCCTTGTAAAACTTGCCAGGTTCAGCGAGTAATATTACCATGTCTCGGCAGCGCGTAGGTTGGGCTGAAATTGTGAAGTCCAACATTCTGAGCGTACCCGCCGGATTCGTCCACATCGATCTTGAGACCGGTTCTCCAGTATTCCTCGGAAAATCAAAGAGCCTAAGCAAGTCCGACGGCGTGTAATGCGTCTTCTCCGGTGATGATGGTTACGGCGTCCAGCTTATTCCTCGTTGCCGCCGCACCGGCTGCAACGGTTTCGGGGGGCTATGCATCCACGATACAACTATGCTATGGACAACTCGTCCGTATCTCGCTGATGCGGAATGCTTGTTGTCGTTGACTATAAACCAGGAACCCGCAGCGTGTCATTGCTCCGAATCATCCTGATCGCCGCCGGCCTTGGCCTGCTATCCTGCAGTATTATCAAAACCACCTACACGATCACCGCCGGGACTTTGAAACTGGGCTATACCGTCACCAAATTCGCCGGCAAGACCGTCTACCACGTGGGCAAATTCACCTTCACGGTGGTTGCGGCCCCCTTGAGCTGGCCCCTCATAAGGGATGACATCGAAACCATCGTGCGGGTCAACGACCGAGGCCCCTTCATCGAAGGCCGGATCATTGACCTGAGCGCCGGAGCCTCTCAAAAACTCGGCTTTTACGATAAGGGCACCGCCAGAGTCCTGGTGGAAGCTGTCCAGCTCGAAGGCGGATGATGGGCCGCTTCGGGCCGATCCGCCATCCAGGTTGACACTCTGGACAACTGTACCTCTCTTGCTGTTGGTTTTCCTTAAATAAAAAAACCCGCCGGGAGGCGGGAATATGAGGCGTCCCGGGGCCTTTGCTCATAAGGAAAGGCCCCGGGAGATATGCGGCATAAAATAGAATTAAGTCTCTTCCACGGTAATGGCGCCCGCTTCACAGACTTCGACACAGCTTTCGCAGCCAAGACATTCTTCGGCGTTGACCGGAACGGATTTTCCATCCTGCATCTCGAACACTTCCACAGGGCAGACATCGACGCATTCTTCGCAGCCTTCGCACTTTTCCTCATCAACAATCGGATTGAACGCCATTTGATATAGCCTCCTTTCTACGGTAAACATTCGCTCCCGGGGATCCCTGTCCCCTGGCGACTTCCATTCCGCGCAAGTCCTTATACCAATTGAAAAACCGAGTCAAGCCTTCTTGAGAGGATTCGGTCTTTTTCCGGAGAATAACAACATCCACTTTATTATCAACAAGTTATAGGGATTGTCATGTTTCCGTTCCGTTTGAGGGGGCTTGATATGCACTGGCGCTGCGCGAACTCAAGGTCATAGATCGGATGTTGGACAATCCCTAACAGTTTACGGCATTTCGACCAGGGCCAACAGCGTTGCCTCTTCCGGTCGATCCGCCGCTGCTTCCCGCTCCGCCGTCTTGAGAAAGCGGGTAAACAGCCGGGCCGGATCCATGTCGGAAATGAAAAAAAGCGCCATTTTCGGGCCCTCGGACGGCGGCATCTCCGGCACTGAACGGCCGGCGGCCAGCGCTTCGGCAACGTCGTCGATGCTGCCGCCGGCCTCGACTGCGGCAGACCTTACTGTTTCCGGATCAGGGGCAGCTTCCAGCACCGCCTCGAGAACCGCCCTGCTGGGGGTGACAAACATTCTCGCCGACGTCTCGGCGGGTCCGGACGCCAAATAGAGGCGGCACCAGGCCCGGATTCGCTCCTCGGTCATGAAGCGTCCGGAATCGAAGGCAGCTGCGGGGGCATCAAGTCCCTTGAGGCCGGGCAGGCGCCGGCCTTCATGAAGCTCGGTGAACATGGCGCTTTCCAGCCCCTGGAGCTTTTCCAGATCCTGCTCGATCTCCCGGCTCTGGCGGTCGTATTCCTGTGCCATGAGCAAAAAAAGCCGGGCACGGGTCAGCCGCTGGTCAGGACCGGCAACCTCGCCGGCACCTGAACGGCCCCGGCGAATTTCGGAACGGATCTGGGCCACATGGGAATCGTCAAAAAAGGGGATTTTTCCTTCCAGAATTCGCGCCAGAGAAATGTCCGTTCCCCGATGAGCGTCCGCCCAGCTACGATATTCCCGCAGAAATCGCTCCAGGCGGTCATCGTCTCCTCGAAGCGGGACCACGATCTCGATGCGGCCGGCCGTCTGCCATTTCAACAGCTCGGGTGGAATTTTCCCTTCGGAAGGCGCCAACACAACCGGTCGAACCGAAAAAGCCTCCAGCGCCGAAAGCTGCGCAGGAGAAATCCAAGAAAAGGGGAAAAGGACTGCGTTCAAGTGGGGCTCCTTTGGTTAAATGACTATAATGACTAAAATGAGCTAAAATGCCTAAAATGGTAGAAGGCTGCGGCTTTGTTTCGGGCCCTGCTATGCAATTTGCGCTATTCCTTCATTTTAGGCATTTTAGGCATTCTATGCATTTTAGCTCATTTGACTTCTTTGTTGGCTCCTGCCCTCCGGTCCCTGACCACGACCCCCATCTTCTTAAGCCGGTCCCGGATCTGGTCAGCCCGTTTCCAGTCTCCATGCTTTCTTGCCTCGTCGCGCTCGGCCATCATTTTTCGCACCGCATCGTCGTCGTACGCGCCGGTAAAGTCGCAGACGTTCCACACGGCGTCGATCTCCCGAAACGCTTCCAGGATTTTTCGCGCCCCCGCCGGATCGAGGTGTTCTTCCAGTAGAAGGCGGTTGACCTTTCGCACAATTCGAAACACCGCCGCCATGGCCGCCGACGCGTTCAGATCGTCGTCCAGGGCGTCGGTAAACCCCTGCTTCAAATCATACAGCAGCTGGTCGATATCTTCGTAGTGCCGGCCGTCCCGCACGTTTTGCAGGGAGTGAATGCAGGCGTCGAGCCGCTGAAGAGAGCGGCGGGCGTCGTCGAGGCGATCCGTGGAAAACCGCAGCGGCTTTCGATAATGCGCGGTCAACAGCCAGAAACGAACCTCCCGACCGGAGTAGCCCTGTTCGGCCAGTTCCGTCAGGGGCGGCCCGCCGGGTTCGCCGTCGACCTCGATCCGGTCACAGTGCATCCAATATCGGGCCAGCGGCTTTCCGGTGGCGGCAAGAGAGATGGCGATTTCGTTTTCGTGGTGGGGGAAAATATGCTGGCGGCCGCCGGTATGGATGTCGAAGCTTTCCCCCAAATACTTCATGGCCATGGCGGCGCACTGAATATGCCAGGAGGGACGGACGTTTCCCCAATCGGTTTTGGCGTAGATCCCCCGCTTCAACTCGGTCAGGGTGCAGCGTTTGAACAGGGTGAAATCCCGCGGATTGTCTTTTTCGTATTCATCCAGGTTGACGGTGGCGCCGATTTTGATCTTCTCCAGGTCGACTCCGGAAAGCTTTCCGTATTCCGGGCTTTGGGAAATGTCAAAATACAGGGAGCGGAGCTTTTCATAGCCGGCGCCCTGCTTTTCGACCCGCTGGGCCAGGGAGATCATGTCATCTACATGGGCACTGGCCCGGGGGGTTTCATCGGCGGGCCGGATCCGCAGGTAGTTTAGATCTTCTATGATCTGGTCGACGTGCAGATTCGTGAATTCGGACAGTTCCATCCCGGCCCGCTGGGAGCCTTCGATGGTCCTGTCGTCCAGGTCGGTGATGTTCATCACGTGAAAAACCTGATGGCCGCGAAACTCAAGGTGCCGGCAGAGAAGATCGGCAAAGATGAACCGGCGGCAGTCGGCGATGCGCATCCGCTCGTAGGCCGTCGGCCCGCACGTATAGACCGAAGCCCTGCCGCTTCGAAGGGGGCGGAACGGTTCTTTCGTGCGGGTCAGCGTGTTGAAGACATGAAGCGAGATCTCCTCTGCCACGGTGAACAGCGAGGTGCTCAAATAGCGCTCCCCCCCGTCCGGGCAGATGACCACGATCACCCCTTCTTCCATCGCCTCGGCTTCCCGGCAGGCCACGGCCATGGCCGCGCCGCTGCTCATTCCCAGGAAAAGGCCCTCGTGGCGGGCCAGTCTTCGGGTCATTTCAAACGCTTCTTCGTCTTCGACGTTCACTTTCCGGTCGAGGCGCTTTTTGTCGAAAATCTCCGGGCAGTAGGACTCTTTGAGGTTTTTGAGCCCCTGGAGTTTGTGGCCGAGATAAGGCTCGACACCGATGATCGCTACGGCGGGGTTGTATTCCTTGAGCCGCCGGGACAGCCCCATGAGCGTGCCGGTGGTGCCCATGGTGACCACCACCGCCGTCACCCGACCGCCGGTCTGTTCCCAAATCTCCGGGGCGGTTCCGTAGTAGTGGGCCTCCCAGTTGGCCTCGGTGTTGTATTGATCCGCCATGAAATAGGCATCCGGGCTTTCCCGGACGAGCCGATAGACTTCTTCGATGGCCCCGTCGGTGCCCAGATGCCCGGGCGTCAGGAGGATCTCTGCCCCCCGGGCTTTGAGGATCTTTTTGCGCTCGATGCTGACGGACTCGGCCATCGCCAGCAGCAGCCGGTAGCCCTTCACCGAGCAGACCAGGGCAAGACCGATTCCGGTGTTTCCGCTGGTGGCTTCGATGACGGTCTTGTCGGCGGTAAGAAGGCCGCTTCGCTCTCCTGCCTCGATCATGGCCAGTGCGGCCCGGTCCTTGATGGATCCGCCGGGGTTGCAGTATTCCAGTTTGGCCAGAATCTTCACCCGGGGATTCGGGTTGAGCCGGCGAATCTCAACAAGAGGGGTGTTGCCGATGGCTTCGAGAATCGAGGAATATGTCCGCCGTCGTTCTGAATTCATGGTCCCCTCAAAGTGCAGATAAAATCCCGTAGGCGATTGAATGAAAAAATCACCGCTGTTTCAGTTCTTCGGAGAGAACGGAGAAAACTGCCGCCCTCACCCGTGCCTCGTCTTGGGCGGCGTCGATCAACCGATAGCGGTCCGGCTCCCGGCGGGCCAATTCCAGATAGCCGTTGCGGACCCGCTCGTGAAAATCCCGGTCTTCGGATTCGAACCGGCTCTCTGCGGCGGGCCGTCCCCCTTGATTCAGCGCCCGCCAGGCCCGGGCAAGCCCCTTGTGGGCGGGCAAGTCGAAAAGGAGCGTCAGGTCCGGCTTCAAATCATCGAGCAGGAGACGGTGCAGCGATTCGACCAGATCGCCCCCCAGGCCCCTGGCCATTCCCTGGTAAACGATGGTGGCATCCACAAACCGATCGCACAGAACGGTCTTTCCTGCCAAAAGCGCCGGCAAAACGACCTGTTCCACATGCTGTACCCGGTCGGCAAAGTAAAGGAGCAGCTCGGCCCGCGGCGCAAGCCCGGTATTTTCCGGATCGAGCAGGATCGAACGAATTTTCCGGCCCGTCGGGGTCCCGCCCGGTTCTCTGGTGGCCACGCAGGGTCTTCCGGAGCCCTCCAGAAAATCACGGATGTGCGGAAGCTGGGTGGTCTTTCCGGAGCCCTCGATCCCCTCCAGGGTGATGAACATCGCTATTCTCCGCGCGGACTCCGGTAAAAATGCCGTCCCAGAATCCGGTGATACGGAGACCATGCCTCCTCCGGGGACTGGGCGTCGAGGAACTCCCGGATGCCGTTGATCTTTGAATCGATTTCGTCGATGTAGTGAAGGAGAACCGCCTCCATGGTCTTTGGCGGCTCCGGAGATCCGAACTCCAGGGCGCCGTGGTGGCTTACGACCATGTGCTGGATCAAACGGCGCTCTTCTTCCGGAAAATCAGAAAGACCGCGGATCTTTTCCTCGATCATCTCCAGACCGATGGCTATGTGTCCCAGCAGACGTCCCTCGTCGGAATAGTCGATGGCATACCGGTAGTCGAACTCCCGCACCTTGCCGATGTCGTGCAAGACCACGCCGGCAATCAGCCGGTCCCGATCGATTCCGCTGTAATGCCGGGCGATCTTGTCCGCCAGGACGGCCATCGACAGGCAATGCTCCAGCAGGCCCCCGATGTAGGCGTGGTGCATCATTTTGGCTGCCGGCGCCTGCTTCAAGCTCGCCACGAACTGGTCGTCGGTCCAAAACGCCTCCAGCAGCCGGCGCAGCGGATCGGATTGAACGGACTGGCAGATCCGCGTCAGCCTGTCGAACATCTGCTCCACGTCCTGGGCGGTGGTCGGGAGAAAATCGGCCGCGGCCACCGTCGCAGGGTCGCTGACCTGCATCTCCCGAATGACCACCTGGGGTTCTCCGCGGTACTCGCCTACGCTGCCCACGACCCGGACAAAATCACCTGCCGCGGCCGCTGCCATGGCCGCCACGTTGTCCCACGCCACACCCCGGATCGCACCGGTCCGGTCCGAGAGTCTGGCCGTCAGGTAGTCGGCGCCGTCTTTTTTCTGGGAAAGACGCCTTTCCGCCAACACGAAGACGTCTTCGACCCGATCTCCCGGATTCAGGGAAGTGACAAACTGTTTCTTCAATTGTCTTCTCCACCCACCGGCGGCAGGCCGCCGCCGTTGACCTTCGACACGATGAATTCTGCGATCTTTTCAGCCGAGCGGCCGAACAGTTCTTCCATTTCCACCTGGTCGAGAAGCCGGTCATCCCAGGCGACGCTGTTTTCCTGGGCGATATTCTTGATCCGCTCGTACTTGCCCCCCAGGGCCTTGATCCGGATCTCCAGGGAAACGTCCGCGGTAAAGCCGATGTGGAGCAGGAGCAGGTGCTCGATCAGGTTGGGCGTCTCCGGAGAGGTGGAAATGGCCGGAATCACGACGATGCTGCGGTCGTCTTTCCGTCCCTTGCCGATGTATACGTTGCCCTCCTTGACGATGATCCGCTTGGTCCCCTTCAGGCGGTGATCCCTTTCCACCCGGGAGGGAATCGGCTTCAGGGTGCCTCCCTTCCGGACCACTTCGATGGCGGTCTGCTCGGTGGGCTCGCCGAGCAGGTCCAGGCTGCGGACCCGGTAGAGAATCGACCCCCTGATCTCCGAGACGATGCCCTGAAGATTCTTCAACACGAGGATGTTGCGGTTGATCAACTGGGAGGGGCTGATGCCGTGCTCTTCAAGGGCGGAGAACAGGATGCCTTCCAGCTTTTCCTGGATCCGGCTCGTGCCGACGGTCACGGTCTTGGCCTGATGCTTGATGGCATCCACCGGCCGTGCCATGGCGTTGATCGCCTCCCCCAGACAGGAGAACAGCCGGTTGAGCATGTTCAACGCGGTGCCCTTGACGCCGAAATCGAGCTCGAAATCCGAAACCGGCAGTCGTCCCGACAGGTATTTGAGCAGCAGGGTCAGATCCGACGCCGCCTCGATGCCGAGAATTCCCGGCAGCTTCCCGGAAATTTTCTGGCTTCGAAACTGCCGGTAAAAGGAGGCGATTTTTTCCCGGAACGGCCGCTCCAGGATCGACTCGTAGACATCGAGTCCCTTCTCGGCGCTGGCTTCGACGCTCTGGCGGACTTCTTCCCGGAACCGGTACAGCATCCGGGAGCCGTCGTTGATCGCCAGGGCGGCATGGTATCCCCACAAATGCCCCACAAGGGTGTTGAGGATCGGCGAGAGGTGTTCGCCCACCGCCGGCACCTGAAAGACGTCTTCTGCGTATGGGCCAAAGCGCTCCTCGCCCTCGTCGGCGATGACCACGGGTGCGGCCTTGTGGGCTTTGAATATCGCCGTATCCTTGATGATGTCTCCGATCACGCTGGGCCGGGCGCCTGCGGCGCAGACGATGATCAGCGGTTCGGAAGACAGATCGATGTGCTTTTTATCTTCTACGTAGTCCGAGGAGATGGTCTTGTAGCAGAGTTCGCTGAGCTTGATCCGGATTTCATCGGCAGCGGCCTTGTTGGGACCGCTGCCCACAGCCGCCCAATAAGTGCGCCCGGCCGCCAGCCGCTTTGCCGAGGCTTCGATCGCCGGCCCAAGGCCGAGCACGGTGCGCATGTGCACGGGAAGCGCCAGCAGCTGTTGGAGCTCTTCGCCGACGAATCCGGCCGACCGGCGGCGGCGAAGGGCGGCAATGTAAAGCCCCAGCAGGGCGCCGGCAACGATCTGTGCGTAAAAGGCCTTGGTGGATGCCACGGACATCTCCACATCCCGGCCGCTGCTGGTGTAAATCGTGCCGTCGGTCTTGAAGGTCAGGTCCGAATCGCGCCGATTGACGATGGCCAGGGTAAAGGCGCCGCGCTCCCGGACCAGATCCACCGTCCGGTTGGTGTCGGTGGTGGTTCCGGATTGGCTGATGGCAACGATCAACGCGTCGGATAGACTCCGGTGGCCGTTGTTGTCGCAGAGCCGGGAACCGCTCAGCTCCGATGCCTTCAGGGCGCTGACCTGCACCGAAGGATCGGAGAGATAATAATCCAGAATCCCGGCGCATACCGATGCCGCCACTCCTGCCGTTCCCTGCCCGATGAAATAGATGCGTCGAATGGCTCCCTCGGCCAGGGCGTCGCGCACCTCAGGCGGCACCGCCGATCCGTCCAGGACCACCTGGGGCCGCCCCTCGCCGTCGACCTGCCACCGGTTGAGCAGCGTCTTTTCCACCGAACGGGGAGACTCTGAAATTTCCTTGAGAAAGTAGTGGGGAAAATTCTGGCGGTCGATGTCCCGCGAGGTGATCACCGTCTCGTGAACGTCGCCGGAGGTCAGTTCGATGGGCGTGCCGTCATAGTGCATGGCCTCGATTCCGGCAAGCTCGCCGGCTCCGGCCGAGCCGAGGACGACGATCTGACCCTGGGTCCTTCCGTTTGGTCCCTCCACGACGCTTTCTCCGTCGAGCTTCAGGTACCGGCTGGTCTCCTCCACAAAACCGTAGACTTCCGAAGCCGGCAGAAAACAGCCGCTGCCGAGTCCGACAAAAATCGCCTGTCCGCTTCCCTTCTGGGCCAAAAACAGCTTCCCCGGCGCCAGGTCCGAATGCATGGCTATGGCGTGGGAGCCTTCAAAATCGTTCGCCGCCCGCCGGAAGGCTTCGTAGATGCCGTCGCCTGCGGCGAGGTACCGGGCAATCTGCAGGGGGATCAGCTTGGTATCGGTGGAAATCTCGGCCGGAATACGAACGCCCTCGTTTTCCAGTCCTTTTTTCAGCTCCATGTAGTTGTCGATGTCGCCGTTGAGGCAGACATGGATGATCGCGCCGGATTCGGACCCGTCTCCTTCGGCCAGATTGTCCATCGGATGGCAGTTGGCCTCCGTGATGGCCCCCACCGAGGCCCAGCGCGTGTGGGACAAAATGGAGCAGTCCATCCTGGGAAACGGCGCCAACAGCTGCAGGATCCGGTCATTTCGAATCTGTTCCCGCAAAAACCGGGTGTTGTCTCCCAGGCTGCCGATTTCCGCCGCGATCTTGTACGTCAATCCCACAGAAAAGATCGGCCGGCCGTTTTCGTCTTTTCCCTCCCGGATATGGATGCTCCGATTGGACAGCACCGCGCGAACCAGGCGGTCGCTGACCTCGTTTGCAAGCTTTTGCCGGTCGAGGGTTTCCATGAACCGGTAATAGTCTTCAGGGGCGAGGGTCACCAGGATAGAGATTCCGGCCGAATCCCGCCCCCGGACCTCCAGCCGCTCGATGCTGTTCAAGACGGCATTGATCCGGCGAAAGAACCGTACGAGTTCCCGATCCGGCTCCTTGCCAAGTTCAGGCCGGAGCCAATGAAGCTTTTCCACATTGCCGAGAAGTTCCGTGGAAAAGATCCACGCCACGTCCCGAAGCATTTCGATCCGCTCATCCATGACGTCGATGGCCGCCTTTCCCAGGCGGCCGGCACGCGCGGCCATCTGCCGCTGCTCGGCCTCGATCACATCGGCGATCTGCCGGCCAAGGGCCGATAACCGGTTCTGCCGCACCGGATCGGTCAAGATATCGAAAAAGGGACCGTCGGCTTTCAACCCTCTTGCCGCAGTAACAAGGGAGGCGACAAATTCTTTTCCACAAAGGTATCGATCGGTAAAATCCGCTTCGCTTCGGCACGATTCGGCGCCTTCTTCGCCCATGCGGCGGATCATCTCCTCGATGGGTGCAAGGTCTGCAGCCGGGCCCTTAGCAGCCGCTTTGACCGCCACCATTCCAGCCAGGCCGCAGCAAAGACAGGTCTGCCGAAGCGGGAAAAAAACGACGGCCCCCTCGGGGACCGCGGACAGGGGCCTGGCAAAAAACACCGGCGCTGCCCCCGTCTTGACAATCCTCATCATGATTCCGGCGAAAACAGCCGGTGGTCTGCCCCCCCAGAGTCGGCGCACCATCCCGCCTTTAGTCGTCAATCGATTGGATACCATCTCAGCCATCACCTTGGGTCCCGACCCCGGCATCGCCGGGGATGGATTCGATCATGTTTCGCGCAATGCGAACCACTCAGTCTACATCTGGCGGTAGAGCGCAGCGATCCGCTCCCGGGTCATCTCCTGCCGCCATTGCGGTCCCAATGCATTTTCCCACAGGGGCGCCAGCACCAGAGCGACGTCGATCATTCGATTCATCGCCGCATCGGACAGGTTGGCGGTGAGGTGCCGGGGCAGCGATATTTTCTGCCGATCGAGCATTTCCCTGAATTCAGCCACCCCTTCGGCGTAAAATTCCTCCAGATAGTTGAAAACGATGCTGTTTCCGATCCCGTGATGCACCCCCAGCTCGTAGGACAGGCCGTAAGAAAGCGCATGGCACACCCCGACCTGGGAATAGGCGATGCTCATGCCGCCGAAGTAGGAGGCCATCATGAGTTTTTCATCGGCGTCCGGCGGTTCTTTCAGAAACACCTCCCGGCACAGCTCCATCGCCTTTTCCCCGTATGCCTGGCTGAAGGCGTTGAGAAACGTCCCTTGAAGAGACTCTACACAGTGGATGTAGCAGTCCATCCCGGTGTAGAACCGCTGGTCGGCCGGCGCACCGGCCACCAGGTCCGGATCGAGGACAACCTGGTCGAAAACGGTGTAGTCGGAGTTGATCCCGAGTTTTTTTTCCGGGCCGGTAAGCACCGTTGTGCGGGAGACTTCGGCACCGGTGCCCGACAGCGTCGGAATGCCGACATGATAGACGGCCGGGTGGCGAATCAAATCCCAGCCCTGATAATCGGCCGAGGAACCGGGATTGGTCAGCATCAGCGACACCGCCTTGGCCAGGTCCATGGTGCTGCCTCCGCCGATGCCAACCACACCTGCGGACGTCTTTCCGTGCCGGTAAACCCGGTCCCGCAGCTCATCGACATAGGCGGTCTTGGGTTCGTCGTCCACATTGACCCAGATCAGCAGATCGCCCTCTTTGACCGGGATCCGGCCGGCCAGGGGTTGCTCTGAAAAGACATCGTCAACCAGAAAGACCATGAACCCGTCCGCATCGGTTCTTTGCGGCTGAAGGATTTCATCGAGCTGATCGAAGCTGCCCCGGCCGAAAATCACCCGAGGGACGACTTTGAAGTTTCGGAACATGGGTTTTTCCCTCATCGATGTTATCGTTTCCGTAAAACCGAAGAAACCGGTCTTGTCAAATGCCTAGAATGCCTAAAATGAGCTATAATGCCTAAAATTGTGGAGTCGCTTCGCTCCTTCGTCTTTTTTGAGGGCATCTGCTCCTATTCCTTAATTTTAGGCATTTTAGGCATTCTAGCTCATTTTAGGCATTTTACCCTACCAACTCCCTCAACACCCTCTCCATGGCCTCGCACCGCCGATCCAGGTCTTCCTCGGTCCATCCCAGTTTGATCTGCATCGAAATCGTTCTGGCCATGACCGAATCGGATTGCGGCAGATCGACGGCGCTGTAGTCCGGACAGTGGTCGAATTCAGCCGCCGGAAGCCGGGCGGCGCACTGCAGCCTCTTCAGATGCTCCCACTGGCGCAGGTAGTGCCAGTTGTTGTCGTACCAGTAAAAGCACCCGTCCACCCCGGCGTCATTGAACGCCGCCGCAGTCTTGCGGGCAGAGTCTTCGTCCGGGAGCAAAAAAGAGAGAAAGGTGGCCGAATCTCCGCTTTCGTCGGGAATCCGACGAAACCGAATTCCGGAAAATCGCGCCAGGGCCTCTTTGAGCCGGTCCCGGTGGCGCCGCTGGATCTCCAGGATCCGGTCGAGCTTCCGCAGCTGGGCCAGTCCGACTGCCGCATTGAGTTCGCTGATCCGAAAATTGGTTCCGAGAATCGGATGTCTCTCCTTGCCCCGGTCGTTTCCGATGTGGTCGTGGCCGTGGTCTGCGAAGCTGTCTGCGGCCCGATACAGCGCCGCATCGTCGGTCACCACGGCGCCGCCCTCCCCGCAGGTCACGGTCTTGACCGGATCAAAAGAAAAACAGCCCATGTGTCCGAAGGTCCCTGCCGCCTTTCCCCGGTAGGCGGCCCCTAACGACTGGCAGGCGTCTTCGATCAGGACCAGCTTCCGGCTCCGGCAGATTTCAACAATCGCATCGATGCGCGCCATGGCGCCGCACATATGCACCGGGATCACCGCGCGGGTCCGTTCCGAAAACTTGTCTTCGATTCGATCCGGATCGAGGCAAAGCGTTTCGTCGATTTCTGCAAAAACGGGTACGGCGCCCGCGGTAAGCACCGATTCGACCGTTGCCACGAAGGTAAACGGCGGAACGATGACTTCGTCTCCGGCGCCGATGCCGCAGGCCGCCAGGGCGATGCTGAGCGCGGCGGTGCCGCTGGAGCAAAGATGGCAGTAGCCGGCGCCCAGCCGTTCGGTGAGCTCCTCTTCGAAAGACCGCGCCTTCCAGCGGCCTTTCCGGGCGCCCTCAAAGCCGTATCGAAACAAAACGCCGGTTTCGATCACGTCCATGACTTCCTTTCTCTCCTCGTCGCCGAATATCTCAAACCCCGGCATGAATACGCTCCTTTTCTTTGTGCCCCCGAGAAAAGTAAAGATCCGGGCCCAGAGGACCCGGCTTTGGGTTAAGCCCGGAGAGCATATAAACTTAAATCCGAAATTCGAATATCGAAATCCGAAACAAATTCAAAATCCGAATTTTCAAATGATCAAATTGCGCCAGCAATTTTATCCCGGAACGTTGCGCCGGTCCGAAGGCCGACGGGCGAATGCATCCTGGAAGTACTGCCGGATGGCCTGACGGGCATAGTCTGCGGCCCGGACGCCGATGTACTCCTCGTGGGCCACGACCGCGGACAGCGCAAACTGCGCATCTCCATCTTTTTCCCTGGCAAATCCCACGAACCAGTCGTATCGGGCGTCGTTGTTCCGGCTGTTGATCGAGCCGGTCTTTGCACCGATGTTCAGCTTGGACAGGACCCAATCCCGGTCGGCATCGCGGAAAGTCTGGCGCAATGTTCCGTCGTCGACCGTTGCCTGCATCAGATCCGCAAGCTGCCGACAGGCCGCCGGTGAAATCACCTCCTGGATTTTTTCGGGCCGGGTGCGGTAGACGATCCGTCCCGTCGGATCGGTGACCCGATCCACGATGCTCGGCTCGACCAGTTTTCCGCCGTTGAGCACCACCGAGGCAATCAATGCGCCATGGAGCGGAGAGATCCTGGTATCCCGGTTGAATCCGCTGGCCAGCTCCGCCCAGTAGTACGGTTCGTCGGTGATTTGAAACGTGCTGGCGGGAAGCGAGACATCGAATTCGATCTGCCGGTTGAAGCCGAACGCCTCGGCATATTTGGCCAAAAGTTCCCGGCCGAGCCGATGGGTCCCGATTTTGCCGAAGACCGGGTTGATCGACTGGGCAAAAGATTTTCGGAAGGTCGTCCGGTTCGTGTAGCGGTTCTGCACGGTTCCAAGCTGGGATTTGTAAAGGGTGTGCTTCCGGCCGTTGTAGATCAGCTGGGAATCGGGCAGCAGCCCGAGCTCCTGAATGGCGGCTGCGGCAGTGACGATCTTGAACACGCTGGCCGCGGGAAACCGCTTCTCGATACACGGGTTGCTGCTGCCTCCGGTCTTGTCGTATCCGACCATGGCCAAAATCCGGCCGGTGCCGGGTTCCATGGCCACGATGCCGATGTATCGGGAATTTCGCTTGTCGAGTCGATCCATCAGCATCTGCTGCAAGGGCAGTTGAATACTGGTCTGTACAAGATGGGGCCGCCGGTCGAGGGTGATTTCGAATCCCGATTCTTCGAGATTGACCAGATCCGCCGCCGATATCGCCGTTTGAAGGTCTGTCTTTTCCAGCAGACGGGCGTCCGGCTCGGTAAAAGAGTCTGTTTTTTCGGGGGCCGCGGTCATGCGGTCGGACAGGAGCCAGAACCCGGCCCCCAAGGCAAGTACCGCCGCTGCAATCATCACTCCCCTGGCCATTCGCAACTTGATCCTCTGCCGGAGCCGATGCTGCTTGAGCCGGTTCTGGTACTGCCTCCACCCGGCCTGGCAGGTGCCGAGGGTTCGATCGATTCTGTTTCGCATCCGTGGGGGCGCTTTCGTCTGCTTTCCGGAAAAAGCGTTTCTGTCTGACTTCGGCCGCTGCCGGCGCACGTATTTTGCGGACCGGGTCCGGCCGGTTATCGAACGGTCGTTCCGGGCTTTACTGCCCGGTCGATCGTTACCAAGCGGGGTCCGGAGTCTTCGGCAGCGGCCAGTATCATCCCGTTTGAGAGGACGCCCATGAGCTTGGCCGGTGCTAAATTGGCCACCACGACCACCTGCTTTCCGACCAGGTCTTCCGGTGCGTATGCGTCTGCAATCCCCGCGACCACTGTCCGGATCTCGCCTAGGTCGATTTCCAGTTTCAGCAGCTTTTTTGCCCGGGGGATCGCCTCGGCCCGCAGCACGGTGGCCACCCGAAGATCGACCTTGGCCAAATCGTCAATCCCGATTTGGGGCTTGAACGCTGCGGCATCGTCTCCCGGCGCCGCAGCGCCGGAGTCGTCGCTTGCACTCTTTTTGGCATCGACCCGGGGAAAAAGGCTGACTCCTTTGGGAATCTTCGTTCCCGGGGGAAGCTGCCGCCAGGACCGCAGCCGCCGGAGAGTAAAAGACGGTGTTTCCGTCTCCAACCCCAGATGCTTTTGCATGGTGGCCGCGGTGTCGGGCATCACCGGCCAAATCAGCCCCGCGATAATCCGCAGCCCCTCGAGCAGGTTGTAGATGACCACCTCCAGGTGCTTGCGGCTTGTCTCTTTTTTGGCCAGTTCCCAGGGAGCGGTGACATCCACGTATTTGTTGAGCCGGTTGATGAACGCCCAGACCGCGATCAGCGCCTTGTGAAATTCGAAGCCCTCCATGGCCGCTTCATAGCGATCGACGGTTTCTGCCGCGGCCTCGGCGATGCCCAAGTCAAACTCCCCGCCGACGTCCTGATCCGCCTCCGGCACCCGCCCGTCAAAGTATTTGCGGGCCATGGCAACGACCCGGGAAAACAGGTTTCCCAGATCATTGGCCAGATCCGCGTTGATTCGGGCCACCAGCGCGGATTCGCTGAAGCTGGAATCAAGACCGAACACCATTTCTCTCAGGAGAAAGAAGCGAAACGCATCCAAACCATAGACTTTTGCCAGCTCCAGGGGCTCGACCACGTTGCCGAGACTTTTGGACATCTTGCTTTGCTGAACGTTCCAGTATCCGTGAACGTTCAGATGCCGGTACAGGGGAATTTTCGCCGCCTTGAGCATGATCGGCCAGTAAATTCCATGAGGCTTGAGGATATCCTTGGCAACGATGTGCTGCGCCGCCGGCCAGAACCGGCGGTATCGCTCGCCGTCCGGATACCTCAGCGCCGATACGTAGTTGAGCAGGGCGTCGAACCAGACATAGGTGACATATTGATCGTCAAAAGGAAGCGTGATCCCCCATTTGAGCCGCGATTTGGGCCGGGAAATGCATAAATCCTCCAGGGGTTCTTTGAGAAAGGAGAGCACCTCGTTGCGATATCGCTCAGGCCGGATAAAGTCCGGGTTCTTTTGAATATGCTCCACCAGCCAGTCCTGATACCGGCTCATTTTGAAAAAATAATTGGCCTCCTTGATCGTTTCGGGCTCGACTTCGTGGTCCGGGCAGCGGCCGTCGACCAATTCGCGCTCGGTGTAGAACCGTTCGCAGCCGAAGCAATATAAGCCCTCATACTCGCTGAAATAGATGTCTCCGGCATCGTAGATCTCCTGCAGTACCCGTTCTACGACGCTCATGTGTGCGGGGTCGGTGGTTCGAATGAACTGGTCGTAGCCGATGTTCAGCCGCGGCCAGAGATCCTGAAAGAGGCGGCTGATCTCATCGACGTATACCCTGGGGCTTTTGTTTTCTTTCTGGGCCGCCTGGACGACCTTGTCCCCGTGCTCGTCTGTGCCGGTGAGAAAAAAAGTCTCCTCTTCCTTCATGGCATGGAACCGGCAGGCTACATCGGCGACGATGGTCGTGTATGCATGGCCCAGGTGAGGCCGGGCATTGACGTAATAGATGGGCGTGGTGATGTAAAACCGTTCGGCCATGGCTCCCCCTATTTCTTCCCTGCTGCGACGTTTGTCAGCTCGGTCTCGATGATGCCGCCGTCTTCGAGTCTGACCGAAAGCCGATGATTGATCACGTTGTGCCGCACCACCTTTCCCCGACCCTCCGGGGTATCCACCATGGAACCAATCTTTGGATACTCCTGTTTCAGCCAGCGGTAGGTTTCGTTTTCAAAGGTCAGGCAGCACATCAGTCGGCCGCATTGACCGGAGATTTTGGTCGGATTCAGCGAAAGACTCTGTTCTTTGGCCATTTTAATGGAAACCGGCTCGAATTTTTCGATAAACGAAGAGCAGCACAGCTGCCGTCCGCAGCGTCCGAGCCCTCCGCACATCTTGGCCTGGTTTCGGATGCCCACCTGCCGCATTTCAATCCGGATCTTGAACTCCTTGACAAGCATCTTGACCAGCTGCCGAAAATCGACCCGGCCTTCGGCCGTAAAAAAGAAGGTCAGCCGGCTGGCATCAAACGTGCTCTCCACGGCAAAGAGATTCATCTTGAGGCCGAGATCCTTGATGCACTTCAGGCAGAACGTATGGGCGTAGCGCTCGGTTTCAGCGTTTTTCTCCACCTGACGGAAGTCGTCTTCGGAGGCCAGCCGATAGACTTTCTTCAGTTTTTTGTCCCTAGCGTCCTCTTCGACGGCCCTGGGCGCAACGGCCACCACACCGAAGCCGAGCCCCTTTTCCGTCTCGACGATCACGTGATCCCCCTGGTTGAGCACAAAGGCTCCGGAATCAAAATCGTAGACTTTTCCTGCAGGTTTGAACCGTATCCCGACGATTTTAGGCATCGATCATTTCCAGTGTCATGGCTTCCAGCGCAAGCCTCGAATTGGCATTGGCCCGGATCCGCTTTTGGGCCCTTTCCACGGCTTCGATCATGCGCATTGTATTTTCAAGACGGTGACGCCGGGAATCCTGTTCGATACGGGCGGCAAGATCCCGGTTCACGATGAGTTGTGGCTGAAACCGGCTGACGACCAGATCACGCATGTAAAGCTTTAGTATTTCCAGTGACTTTTCCAGCATCTCTTTGTCTGCGGCGAGAATTTCGGCAAAGGCGAGACGCCTTGCCACCGGCCCCTGGGTCAGGTCATCAAAAATGTCGATCAACGCGTTGCGTCGCTGCTCGAAATGGGCGTCCCGCATGGCCAGGGCCCGAGAAAGACTCCCCTCGGCCGCCGCGGAAAGCACCTGGGCCCGCTCCGGTGCAACACCGTGTTTTTCGACCAAGATTTCTGCCAGCCGCTCCCTGGCGATCGGATGGAACCGGATGTGCTGGCAACGGGAAACGATCGTGGGAAGAAGATCGGAGGTCTGGGGAGCGTTCAAAACGATCAGCGTTTGCTCCGGCGGTTCCTCCAGAATTTTCAGCATCGCATTGCCTGCCTCCGGATTCATGCGGTGCGCCTCGGAAACGATGGCCACCCGGCATCGCGCCTCGTAAGGCTTCAAAGAGACGGCATGAATGAGGTCCCGAATCTGGTCGATGCGAATGAACGATCGGGTAGGCTGAATCTGAAGGACATCCGGATGTATGCCCGCCCGGATCTTCCGGCAGGCGCTGCATGCCCCGCAAGGGCGGGCGCGATCGTGGTTCGGTTCCGAATCGTACCGACGGCAATTGAGGGCCATTGCCAGCATCCGAGCAGCGGAAAATTTCCCGGTCCCTTCCATCCCCGTGAACAGCAGGGCGTGGGGGAGAACTCCCTCCCGCAGCAGCGACTCGAGCCGCCGGACGGCCGGCTGGTCCTTTATTGTGTCAAGCCCAGACACAAACTTACTGATCGACCCGATCCCGAAGTTCTTTGCCCGATTTGAAAAACGGCAGCTTTTTGGGTTTGATCAGCACTTTTTCGCCGGTTTTCGGATTTCTGCCGATATAGCTTTCGTATTTCTTGATAAAGAAACTGCACAATCCTCGGATTTCCACCCGGTCTCCCTGGGCCATCGCGTCCGCCATGTTGTCGAAAAATATCTGAACCACCTTCGCCGCTTCGGCCTTGGAAAGGTTGGCCTCATTTTTTAAGGCGGAAATCAGCTCCAGTTTGTTCATCGATCCTCCTTCCCGATGCTGCTTTTCCGGCAAAAACGAATTCGCATCAGCGCGTTTATTGTTAAACAAAAGTTTACAGAAAGTCAACGAGTTATGTCAATATATCGGGCACCCTCTCGAGATCCTCCTCCGCCACTTCCACGGCAGCGTATCGCCCGAGCGCCTCGATGTGGACCACCACCCGCCCCTGTCCCTTATAGCGGATAAACGTGCCGGCAACGCCTGAAAAGGGCCCTTCGACAACCATGACCCCTTCTCCCTTGCGCAGCCGGGCGCCGGTCTCGATCGGCAGGTCGGTGGCCACCATGATCTTGAGCGAGTCGACGGTGCCGGGCGGAACCGGAACCGGTCCGGCGTGGGTGCCGACAAGCCGAACAACGCCGGCGGTTTTCACGATTTCCAGATGCTCCCGCGGATGCAGGTCGGTCCGCACGAACAGGTAGCCGGGAAAAAGAGGCACACGAATCATGACCTTACGGTCCCGACGACGGCTTCGCATGCTGACCTTGGGCAAAAACACTTCCAGTTGCTTTTTTGCCAGGGCTTCGTGGGCCACGCTTTCATGCCGGCTTTTGGTATGCAGAACGTACCAGGCGCGCTTCGCCTCGCGATGGGTCATGAACACCTCTTCGAATTATGGAATTCTGACACTCCCTATAATCAGTCGCCTCCGAAACCGAAGCTGGATGCCGCGCCTCCCAGCCCCTTGAGCGCCACCATGAAATTGACGCTCTGATCATCTGCCTCTTCCAGGTACTTGACGGCTATGGACCAGCACTGCGCCCGGTAAAGAACGCCGACGCCCGTCTTCAGGTTTTTGTCGTCACGCAGGTTCTGCTCGTACTCTCCGGTCAGGGCGACGGCACCGGTCAGCTGCAGCAGGCCGTCGAAGATGACCGATTCGTTGATATCCTGCGTATAGCGGTACTCGACGTAGAGCCGGTCTCCGCGGTCATCGCTCATGGTTGCCAGCAGGTTGTGGCCGACAAACGCGGAATCGTAGGTCGAATAGAGGGCGTCGGCTTTCAAATTGACGTTGGGGATCGGTCTTATTTCCAGCTCTGCGGTGATCGGAGAAAACGGCCGTGGATCGTCGTTTCTTTCCTTTTGAATGTCGTAGCTTTGAAAAAGCTTGAGCCGAAGCATATCCCGGTATCCCGGCCCCGCATCGCCTGCCTGAGGCGTCCTGGAAATCAAGGTGTTGGTCAAGCCATAGGTGACCAGATTCTTCTGTTCGATCCGATCCGTTTCATCGAAGAAGGGAAGATCCTGCTGATCCTGATCCGGCACATATTCGTAGACCACCTGAGGCCGGAATATATGCTGGACCCGGTCGATCCGATCCGATTCAAAGGAAAAGACGCGATACACTTCCGAGGACAGGTCGAACCGGAAATCGAACATCTCCCGGTGAAAAGAACGATCACGGCCCTGCTCGCCATCTTCGTAATGATCGACCAACCAGGCGGTTTCCCGCAACCCGACCGAAGGCTCTATATTTACAACATGCCCCAGGCGAAACGGATAGTATACCCGGGGATAGAGATCGACCCGTTGGCCCCGATCGCCGTCCAGACGGTAGAAATGGACGTACTCGCTTTCAAAATCGAAGACGGCGGGGGCGAGCAGCAGCGGCTGCCGGGAGCCGGTAAAATTGACAAAGGGAAGCCTTTGAAGGGTCTCATCGGTTTCTTCGTATCGGCGGCGGATGACATCGTCGTACCATCGGGCTTCGGCATTGAGGCTGTAGCCGGGCCAGATCCGGTTGAAGTTGACCCGATTGAGCCGGGTGGTTTCGGTATAGTCGTCGATCTCCCGGCCAAAGGTCTCCAGGAACTCGTCGCGGCTCTTCTCAAATCCGTTGTATCCGCTTTCGAACTCCAGCAAATAGTCCTGGTCACTGACGACGTCCAGATCGAGCTTTGCCGTAAAGCCGGCCGGCAGATCCTGGTCGTGCTTCATCCTAAACCAGTACCGGTCCGAATTGGGCCGGAGGAGATCGTCTCCGTCATATCCCCATTTCTCGGAACCGGGGCTGCCGTCGTCTACCTTTCGGTCCGAAAACCCATCGGCCATCATCGTGCCGCGGGACTGTTCGTCAAGAATATATCGGTATTCCACTCCCGGCCGAACCCCTCTTTCGCTCATGAAGTGGGCGTAAAAAGTGGCGTCCGAGCTTTCGTCGATGGCCCAGAAAAACGGCTGCAAAAACTCGAACCCCCTGCGGTCCGACAGGCCGAACTCAGGGGTGAGCAGGCCGCTCTGGCGCTCGATTTTCGCCGGGAACAGCATCCACGGCGTGTACAAGACGGGTACCGGACCGGCCCACAAGGCGCCGTGACGCAGCGTGCCGTACCCTTCGATGGTGATCGAAAGCTTTCTGCCGGTAATCTTCCAGTCCGGGCGGTCAATGTCGCAGGAAGTGACCGTCACCCGATCGGCGGTGTAAGAATCGGGGCCGACCTTTTCGATCCGGTCTGCTTGAATCGTAAAATGATTCTCAGCGATGAACAGGCTGCCGTCGAAGACGACCCCGGTTTCTGCCGCCAGATCCAGGTCGGCCTTTCGGGCGGTAATCACATCCTCGCCCGACGAGATCGTCACGTGCCCCTCGGCGGATGCCTTCATCCGATTGTGGTCGAATCGGACCGTGTCGGCGGCGATTTGCAGCTTCCCCCGGCGGATCACCACATTGCCCGATGCGGCGTACACATCGGCCTGGCGGTCATGGCGGACCTCGTCGGCCTGGATATGCCAGGGGGCGTCGGGATCTTGAAAGTCGGCGACGGGCCCCTGCGGTCCTGCCGCACAGGGAAGGCAGAAACCATGCAGCCACAAGATGAAAAAAAAGGCCAGCACCCGGCAACGCCTCGATAGAGAGGGTCGACTGCCGCTGCCGAACCGAGTCGCCGGGATCGATGCCAAGCCGTTTCGCTGAATGGGAATTCCCTCCTACCCGTAAAATCGACTGTGCCTTGATTGTCCTATAACACGTTGAAAATGATTAAAATATTTTATATACTGAAAATAATCAGATTGTGTCAACCATGATGGAAGCCCTCTGCAGGGCTCTGCCAAAGTCCGCGTGGCGGGCGAACCATTGATGGGGCGCCGGTCGTATCGACCGTTGGAGGGACGCGCTCTGTCGCGTCCGACCGCGGGCGGCCACGACAGAGCGTGGCCCTCCATTTTTGGACTTTGACGGGACCCTGAGGCCCTTTGGGCCTGAGGGTATAGGGCAGACCCAAGGGCTTTTTTATCTTAACTTTTTCGCCGAGGGTGATAGACGCATGAAGGTATTGCTGACCAACGACGACGGGATCCATGCAGAAGGGCTGCGGGCGCTGTTTCAGGCCTTTTCGCCGCGGCATGAGGCAACGGTGATCGCCCCGGAGCGGGAAAGAAGTGCGGTGGGCCACGGGATCACCCTCCACAAGCCGCTGCGCTCCACGCAGGTTTCATTCGACGGCGGACCTCCGGGCTACGCCATCAGCGGCACCCCGGTGGACTGCATCAAGCTGGGGCTCCTTGATATTCTGGCCGAGCCGCCGGAAGTGGTTCTTGCCGGCATCAATCCCGGCGCCAACGTGGGGATCAACATCAACTACTCCGGGACGGTGTGTGCCGCCAAGGAGGCGGCTATTTACGGGGTGCCGGCCATCGCCGTTTCGATGCCGGGGCCGGCTCCAACCCACTATGCCACCGCCGCCGCCTTTGCCCTGAAGCTGGCCGAGACCGTCCGGGACCGGGGCCTTCCCCGGGGAATTTTTCTCAATGTCAACGTCCCGGACCGGCCGCCTTCTGAAATCGCCGGAGTCCGGATCAGCCGGCAGGGGACCAAGCTCTTTACCGAATACGTGGAGAAACGGACGGATCCAAGAAACCGCACCTACTATTGGCAGGGCTGCGATGCGCCGGCTGACACGGAAGACCCGCAGATCGACGAGGCGGTTCTTCACCGCAATTACATCTCCGTCACCCCGATCCGGTGTGATTGCACGGACTACGATCTCTTGGAACAGATGCAGGCTTGGAAGATCGGCGGGTGAGGGTTCAGGGTTCAAGGTTCTGGGTTCTGGGTTCGGGGTTCTGGGTTCTGGGTTCGGGGTTCTGGGTTCGGGGTTCTGGGTTCGGGGTTCTGGGTTCTGGGTTCAGGGTTCGGGGTTCAAAGTTCGATGTTCCAGGTTCAAAGTTCAAGATTCAAGGTCGATGCTTTGGTAAAAAATCCCATAATTGTCGCTCCCGCGAAGGCGGGAGCCCAGAACTGTTAGAAATGACTGGATTCCCGCCTGCGCGGGAATGACAAAAAAAGAAAATGGCGACTTTTTCCGATTCCATCAACCTTTTGACCCCTGAACCTCTGAACCCTGAACCCTGAACCTCTGAACCCTGAACCCCGAACCTCTGAACCCTGAACCCCGAACCTCTGAACCCTGAATCTCTGAACCCTGAACCTCTGAACCCTGAACCTCTGAACCCTGAACCTCTGAACCCTGAACCCCGAACCTCTGAACCCTGAACCTCTGAACCTTTGAACCTTCGCCGCCTAGCGGCCCTTGCTGAATTCGAGGGCGGCCCGGATGAACTCCCGAAACAGGGGATGGGGGGCCATGGGGCGCGACTTGAATTCGGGGTGGAATTGACAGCCCAGAAACCAGGGATGGTCCTGGATTTCTACGATCTCCACCAGCTCTTCGCTGGGGGAGGCCCCGCTGATGACCAGACCGGCCGCCTCGAGGCGTTCTCTGTAGGCGTTGTTGAACTCATAACGGTGTCGGTGGCGTTCGGAAATGTCGCTGGTCCCGTAGGCGGCAAACGCCCTGGTGCCCTCTGCGAGTCGGCAGGAGTATGCCCCCAGACGCATGGTACCGCCCTTTTCCGAGGAGGCATTCCGCTTTTCTACCTTTCCGGTCCGCTCGTCGAACCACTCGGTCATCAGATAAATCACCGGATCGGGGGTGTCGCGGTCGAACTCGGCGCTGTGTGCCCTTTCGATGCCAGCCACGTGCCTGGCAAATTCGATCACGGCGATCTGCATGCCCAGGCAGATCCCAAAATACGGGATCTGGTTTTCCCGGGCAAACCGGGCGGCGCAAATTTTACCCTCCACGCCCCGTGAACCGAATCCGCCGGGGACGAGAATCCCGTCGGCTTGCAGCAATTTTTCGCTGCAGGTATTTTCATCCACGGTTTCCGAATCGACGAAGGTCAGGTGGACGCGGCAGTCGTTGGGAATTCCGCCGTGGACGAGGGCCTCGTTGAGGCTCTTGTAGGATTCGGTCAGATCCGTGTATTTTCCGACGATGGCGATGGTCACCTGGTTGACCGGTTCTTTGATCCTTTTTACCAGCGTCTCCCAGGCCTCGAGCTGCGGCGCGCGGGTCCAGATATTGAGCAGCTCGACGATCTTGGCGTCGAGTCCTTCCTTGTGGAACATGAGGGGGACTTCGTAGATGCAGTCCACATCCTTTGCGGTGATCACCGCATCGACGCCCACGTTGCAGAAAAGAGCAATCTTCTGCTTGATGTCCTTGGGCAGATAGCGGTCCGCCCGGCACAGCAGAACGTCGGGCTGGATGCCGATGCTGCGCAGCTCTTTTACGCTGTGCTGGGTCGGTTTGGTTTTCAGCTCCCCGGCTGCGCCCATGAACGGAACAAGAGTCAGATGGACGTATATCACGTTCTGCTTGCCGACATCGGTCCTGAACTGGCGGATGGCCTCCAGGAAGGGAAGGCTTTCGATATCGCCGATGGTGCCGCCGATCTCCACGATGACGACATCGACGTTGTCGGCGACAAGCTCGATGCTGCGCTTGATTTCATCGGTGATGTGGGGAATCACCTGGACGGTGCCGCCTAGATAATCCCCCCGGCGCTCTTTGTTGATCACCTGATAATAGATTTTACCGGTGGTAAAATTGTTGTCCCGGCCTAGTTCGGCGTGAGTGAACCGCTCGTAATGGCCCAGGTCCAGGTCGGTTTCAGCGCCGTCGTCGGTGACAAACACCTCGCCGTGCTGAAACGGGTTCATGGTCCCCGGATCGACGTTGATGTACGGATCGAGCTTCTGAAGGGTCACCTTCAGGCCCCGGCTTTCCAATAGCGCGCCGATGGCAGCCGAAGCCAACCCCTTGCCCAGGGAGGAAAGAACGCCCCCGGTGGTAAAGATGTATTTCGTGTTGTGCCCCATGGATTCACCCTGCCCTAACAAGTTCTAGTTTCCGGCCACGGCCTGCGGCGTTGCCTTGGGTCATGACTTGGTGGTCGTTGCGGTCATCGATTCTCGATGCCCGGCCCGAAAGCCGAGCCGGCAACGCGTCTTTTTCGGCCGACACTCTTTTACTGAACCGGCGAAACCATTTCAGTTTCCCCGGCAGCCGGCAGCGCCGCCGGGGGATGCTCCTCTAAAAGCTTCTGGAAGCTGAATCGTTCGTCGGAAATATCGGCCCCGGCGTCAATGCCGTCGACACGAACGTCAGCGGTTCGACGTTCGAGCCGATCGCCTTCCATGGTGTGGGGATAAAGGAGGCCGCCGACCTTCTGCCAGGTAAAATACCGGATCTCGATTCGCTGCAGAAGACCGCTGTCGTCTCTGCGAACGATGAGCCACCGGAACGGCAGCAGGGTCTCCTTGTCGAACCAGACCTGGGGTGCCAGCTCGTCCGGATACCGTGCCCCGAGGACGAAACCGAGCCGACCGTTGAACTGCCCGAGGCTGGACACGGAAAGATCGACGCCGACTTCGGCCAGCACCCGCCCCATCCTGGACGCGTCCGGGTTTGCCAAAAGGCGCAAGGCAAGGTCCATCGGGTCCGGAAACGGTTGAGAGACGCCCTGGCTGTCTGCAATCCGGTAGTCGCCGTTTCGCTCCAGGTAGATGCGCCGGCCTTGGTCGGTCTCTATCTCGGCCCGGAATACACCGGGAAACCGGAAGTAGACCGTTTCCTGGTATTCCCGAGCGCGGCTTTCCCCCTCCTGCGGCGGCAGAATCCGGGTCTGTCTGACCACTGCCGTCGAGGGGGTTTTCCTTTTCGCTGCCGCAGCCTCCAGCAGGTGTCCGGCCGCCGGCACATAGGCGTGGCTTGCTGCCGGCGGCCAGGCGCCGATCGCCCAGAAACAGATCCAAACCCATACTGCAAAAAGCCGGAACCCCATGCGATTAACCGGCGATGAAGATCTGGTCGGCAAAGCGGGCCGCCGCACCGAGTTCTTCTTCGATTCGGATCAATTGATTGTATTTGGCGACCCGGTCGGACCGGGACAACGATCCGGTCTTGATCTGCCCGCTGTTCACCCCCACGGCAAGATCCGAGATAACAGTGTCTTCGGTTTCTCCGGACCGGTGTGAGATCACGGTGGTGTAGCCGGCCTGATAGGCCATCTCGATGGCATCGAGAGTTTCGGTAACGGTCCCGATCTGGTTGAGTTTGATCAGAATCGAGTTTGCGATCCCGTCTTCGATCCCCTTGGCAAAGATTTCCGGATTGGTGACAAAGATGTCGTCGCCGACGATCTGAATGGCGCCGCCGAGTCGATCGGTCATCAGTGCCCAGTTTTCCCAGTCCTGTTCGGCCAGACCGTCTTCGATGGAGATGATAGGGTATTTGTCGACAAGCGCCTCGTAGTATTCGATCATCTTCTTTGCGCCGAGCTTTTTCTTTTCGGACCGAAGGTCGTATTTACCTTTCACGTAGAATTCGCTTGCGGCGGCATCCAGGGCGATGCCGATATCCTGGCCCGGCCGGTAGCCGGCGGCCTCGATGGCGGCCATGATCTGAACGATGGCGTCTTCGTTGGACGTAAGGTCCGGGGCAAAGCCGCCTTCGTCGCCGACAGCGGTGCTCAGGCCCTTGTCCTTGAGGATCTTTTTCAGCGCATGAAAGGTTTCTGCTCCCATCTGGACGGCTTCCGCGATGCTTTTGGCCCCGATCGGAACGATCATGAACTCCTGGATATCGAGGTTGTTGGCGGCATGGGCGCCGCCGTTTACGATGTTCATCATCGGAACCGGAAGGGTTCTGGCGTTGATTCCCCCCAGATATCGGTACAACGGCAGTCCATAGGCCTCTGCCGCCGCGCGGGCCGCCGCCATGGAAACCCCTAAGATGGCGTTGGCGCCGAGCTTGGATTTGTTCTTCGTGCCGTCCAGTTCCAGCATATGCCGGTCCAGGGCAACCTGCTCGGCGGCATCCATGCCCAGCACCGCCGGAGCGATGATCTCCATCACGTTCTTTACGGCATTTTTCACCCCTTTGCCGCCGTAGCGTTTGGCCCGCTTGTCCCGCAGCTCCAACGCCTCGCGCTTTCCGGTGGAAGCACCGGAAGGAACCGCTGCCCGGCCGACCGCGCCGCTGGCAACCGCCACATCCACCTCCACTGTGGGATTGCCCCTCGAGTCGAGGATCTCCCTGGCCACTACGTCGATGATCTCTGTCATGCTTTCCTCCCGGTCTGAATTGAATGCGGATGCGGGACATGACCTGCGGCTTGGCCGGAGGTCACGGCACGCGAACCGCGAAAAGTCACTTTAATGAAATCACGCCGCAATCGTAAAGGCTGGGGGCGGTCTTGCCGCCCGGTCCAGTCAGGCTTGACGAAATCCGCCAGAATGTTACTCTGCCGACCGGGGGATGTCAAGATGACCGGCGGCCTGAAAAAGGAAAGGTCTTCTCGCGCAGAGACGCTGAGACGCAGAGATTTTTAGCTGGAAACCCCTGTGATCGATGTTTCTTTGCTCTTACCCCTCATCCGCGGATATTGCAGGCTTGGCGATGGGTTGGCCGAATCGTCATTCTCCGCGTCTCTGCGCGAGATTTTCTTCAGGAAGCCAACGGAGGCATTATGGCGGCAGCATCGCTCTATGATCAGGGGCACTTGGTGGTGGCTGCGATCCGAGTTTTGGAGCATCAGAAAGGGGTTCCTCCGTCTGTGGACGACATCAGCCGATGCCTTTCCCTTTCCGCTGAGCAAAGCAACCGAATCTGCAGCCGACTCCAGGAAGCGGGCGTCATCGAAGTGGTCAAGGGCGCCTACGGTACCCGAGCGTTCGTTCGAGACTACCTGAGGCTGGAAGACCTGCCCAAAAGCGAGGAAAGCGCCAAACTTGCCGATGAGGTGAAAAAATTTCAGGAATCGCGCAAGGGCATGGATGAAAGGATCGCCGAGTTCAAGGCCCAGCAGGAGGAAAAGAAAAAAAGCATGTTCGCCGACCTCGACAAGAAATTAAAAAAGAAATAGCCGGTGGAAACGGCTATTTCTTTTTTAATTTCCTTATTTATGATTGTTTTACAAAAAGCCTGAGTCTTCTTTTTTCGTCATTCCGGCTCCGGATCATCGTCCGGGGTAAACTGCAGCCGGAATCCAGCCCCGCCGCTGACCGCAAGGTGATCAGTTTGATCAAGGATGAAACTTTCCAATTCGTAGAAGGTATAGGCCACGGGGTGTCGGATCGGATGCCGGGCAACTGTCTGAGCCATTTAGGCCGCGTTGAAACGGCCGCCATGCTGTCGTTGAAAAGTGCCCGACCTATCGGATTTGCCGAGGGCTTATTCTACACGAGGGATCAACGGCCGTTTTTACGCGGCATTGATGGCGAGTTTTGACCGGCAGGAGAGCCGATATCCCTTGGCCGGCCACCTCCTCGCCGGCTACCTTGCTACCAAACCCATTTTGGCGACCTTGGAAGCGAGAGATAATCGGGTCAATGACCGATAATAGTGATTTCCACGGTCCTCTTCCGGGCGCGGTTGTCGTGGTTGACGGCGACCACCTGCTGCCATGTGCCCAGCGCCATCTTTCCGCTTCGAACCGCGATCGAAATGCTCGGTCCCATCAACGCCGCCTGGACATGGCTGTGGCCGTTGCCGTCGTGCCAGGCCTTTTCGTGTTCGTAATCCAATCCCCGGGGGGCCATCCGTTCGACGGCCCGCTTGAGGTCCTCCACCACCCCCGGCTCGTATTCGGTGGTCGTCAAAGAGCCGGTGGACCCGACCATGTTCGCCGCAAGCATTCCCGTGACAATGCCCGAAGCACGGACCATCTGTTTCAATTCATGGGTGATATCGACGATGTCCGGGCCAAGTTTCAAAGAAACCTGCAAAGAATCAGCGTAAATGACCGTTTCCGGCATAATCATTTTCCTGCTTGAAATGCTTTCGTTTCTTCTATTCTCATTTGAGGTTCGTTGCCCAGTTCCACAGCCCGGGCCGTTGTTTGATCTTAACCGCCGGGGGTACCGGTTCTTCAAGGGATAGAAAAAGCGTGTAGCCGGCCTTTTGCAGCTGCTGCCTTTCTTTTCGCAGATCGACGGGCCAGTTGGGAAAGACCCAGTAGTCCGGCCCGTAGCGCGTCACCCAGAAGGCTTCTTTACGCGGGCTGAGCAGCGGTCGATCCGCTGCCAGATCTTCGGCGGCGGTTCGGGAGATGCAAAGGGGCCAGTAGCCGTAGATGACGGCACCCAGCGGCAGCGGGCTTTGCCGGGCAAGGGCCGTGTAGTCGCGTTTGCCAAGCTCCGGACTGACCACGGCGCCGGAAAACCCGAGGCGGGTCAACGACAGCAGGGCAGCGGTGTTTGCCAGATTGCAGAAAGGCCCGGCCCAGAGGTTCAGCCCCCCACGCCGGGGGAAAAACGCCGCCTGCCAGGGCGCATTCAAGATGAAATCGCGCGCCCCTTTTTTCAGGATGCGGGCCACCTGATCAGCGGTGTCCTTCTCGTTGTCCGGCCAGATCACCGGCGGAAGCATCCACCAGATTTTGCCCGCCGTCTTTCCAGAGGCGCCGTCGACAGAATCCACGGAAAGCCAGCAGCCGGCAACCCCTCGGCCGCGGCTGCGCTGAACACTTCTGAAAACGGTCACCTCCGTCGACGGTGCAGAAGATCTCTGCACCGGCGCCGAGGAGGGTTGAACCCGGGCGGAAAATGATTCGGACGCCTGCCGAACCGTCAGCCGCTTTTCAAGCGCTGCGATCTCCTGCTGCAGGTCTTCTTCTGTCCGATCGGTCAAAAACACCGGCGTTCCTTTGGGGGCCGGCGTTTTCCCGCCGGAACGGATCGTGTAGCGTCCTGCCTTGGGTACGAAGCGGCCCAGACGATGAATCCCGTGCCACGGTTCGTCTTCGTATCCGACCCGAAGGACGTCTCCGGAAAGCAGATCGATCTTCGGCACCAGATCCGCCTTTTTTCCCCCGCCTTTGAGCCTTCCGATCAGGAGCCCGGAGCCGGTCTGGCCGTCTTTTGGAATCGGGTTCCAGGGCCGCTGGGACAAGAAGCGGTAGTGGGTGCCGGGCCGCCCCAGGGCATAGGAAAGAAGAGAAAGGGCCTCTTTTTTGGCTTCCGGGTCCGTTCCTTCGTCGCGAAGCGTCCGGTAGGCGCGAGCGGTGTAATACACGTAGTGCGGGCCTTTTTTACGGCCTTCGATTTTCCATGCCCGCACCTGGGGCACGGTCTTTAGCACCTTGACCAGGACGTCGAGGCTCAGATCGAGGCAGGAAAACAGGCGGCGGTCTTCGCCGTTTTGCACGTAGCGTCGTCGGCACGGCTGCACGCACCGTCCCCGCAGCCCGCTTTTCCCTCCCAGATAGCTGCTCCAGTAGCACCGGCCTGAAACACCGTAGCAAAGCGCACCGTGGACAAACACCTCGAGGCCGAACCCCGGCGGGCATGCCTGTGCCATGGCCTGAATCTCGTCGATGGAAAGCTCTCGGGGCAATACGGCCCGGGCAGCACCGAGGTTGGCCGCCACGGCAATCCCCTTTGGGAAGCTGACGTTGGCCAGGGTGGACAGGTGGATTTCGCCGGAAAACCCGGCCTGCCGCGCCAGCTCGACCATCGCCAGGTCCTGGACGATCATCCCGTCGGGAGAACCCTGCCGAACCAGGCGTTCGACGGTTTCTGCCACCGAAGCCGTCTCACCGGGCTTGATCAGAGTGTTGATCGCCGCATACACCCGGGCTCCCTGCTCATGGGCGAGAGATGTCAGCCCCGCCAGCTCTTCAATGGTGAAATTCTTGGCCGCCATGCGCGCCGAATACTGCTTGAGCCCGCAGTAGACGGCATCGGCGCCGGCGGCGAGGGCGGCCAGAAACGCGCTGCGGTTGCCGGCCGGGGCGAGGATTTCAGGAAGCGGCTGCGGGGGCTGTTTCTTTGTCATTGACCTGTCATGTTTTGGGGAACACTCGGCTTATGTGAAAGTTCGATCGAAGCCGGCGGCAAAAACCGACCTGTCTCCGCCTTGGGTTTTGGCGGTTGGAGGGCCACGCTCCGTCGTGGCCGGTATTGGGTCATTGTTGGCAACACGGACGCGACAGAGCGCGTCCCTCCACCGTCGGGGGCTTCGACATAAGTTTCATCATTGATCAAACTGGTCGCCCTGCCGACCAGCGGCGGGACTCATATGAAACTTTGACAGTTGTTTGATTATGGTCTGTTTCTGTCAACGAGTCAATGCGCAGCCGTGCCAAAATGGGCCGGCAAGGCAAACGCCTCGACTCTCCGCCGCGAGGATCCAACACTTTACCGAATGGTCCGGATACGCTATAATTTTTATATTATATAATATAAGGTCAAGGAGGCCGAGTTGGCGGTCGATTTCCAAAAAAAGGCTGTCGTTCCGGAGCATGTGCTGTTCCGGGAACTGGAGGGAGAGTCGGTGCTTCTCAACATCGAAACCGAAACCTACTTCGGGCTCGACGATGTGGGTACACGGATGTGGAATGTGCTCGCACATGCCGATTCGATTCAAACCGCCTACGAGACCCTGCTCGAAGAATACGATGTAGATGCCCAGACGCTGAAAAAAGACCTGGCCGAGATCATCGCCCGACTCCAGGAAAAGGGGTTGGTTCAGATTGCTGATCAATGACCATGAAAGCAGCCCAACCGGTTTACGCTTTAAACAGATCGCCTCGATGCTGCTGTTGATGTTTTCCGTGAGCGCCGCGTTGAAGCTTTTCGGTTTCAGACGCGTATATTGCTTTCAGGGCCGAGCCGTCGGGCGGCTCGAAAATCCAGATGATCGAAACCAACAGCTGATTGCGGCCCAAAAAACCTCGGCGCTGCTCCAGCGGGTCAACCGGGAGTATTCCCTCCTGGGCAATTCATGTCTTGCAGAGTCTCTGGCATTATGGTGGCTGCTGGCAAGGCGAGGAATCAAGGCGGAATTCAGAATCGGCGTGCGCACAATGACCGGCGTCTTCGAATCCCATGCATGGGTGGAATACGATGGTCATGCCTTGAACGAGGTTGACCATGCAGGAAAGATATTCACCGTTTTCGATCTTCGTTCCTTAACCGGTATTTGAGGCTGCAATGAGCGGCATCGCCGGTATCGCCAACAAAGATGAGAGTCCGGTCGATCCCCGGCTGCTCCAACAGTGGGTCGAGTTTTTACGCTTCCGGGGCCCGGACGGCGGCCAACTCTGGAGTAATGGTCCGGTCGGGCTGGCGAATACCCTGCTCGACACAACAGGCTCTGCTTTAGCGGCTCATCAGCCGTGCAGCCTGGACGGCAAAGTCTGGATTTCGGCTGACGCCCGGATCGACGGGCAACAGGAGTTGAAAGCCAAACTGCAGAAAGATGTCGCCGATGAACTTGCGCATGCCACGGATGCGAAGCTGATTCTGTATGCCTACCATAAGTGGGACCAGCGCTGTCTGGATCACCTCATCGGGGATTTTTCCTTTGCCATCTGGGACAATGCCAAAAAAAGACTATTCTGCGCAAGAGACCATTTCGGCGTAAAGCCCTTTTTCTATGCCGACACCTTTCGCCATTTTTTGTTCAGCAACACACTGAATTGTCTGCGTCTTCATCCGGAAGTCAGCAGCGATCTCGACGACAGGGCGATCGCCGACTTTCTGATTTACGGCATGCTGGTTCACCTGGACCGCAGCGTATTTTCAGACATCAGGCGTCTGCCACCGGCACACTGTCTGATCTGGTCGGCTGAAAAAGGGCTCGACGTTCGACGCTATTGGACCCTTCCGCTGCCGGACCTTCTTACATACAAACACCGGCAAGACTATTTCGACCACTTTAACGAATTGATGCAGCGGGCCGTCGATGACCGGCTGAGAACCACCCGCGTGATCGTATCCATGAGCGGCGGCCTTGACTCCACTTCGGTGGCGGCCTTTGCCTGCGAATCCGAAGCGTTTCGAAAGGAGTCGACGAAAATTCATGCAGGTACCGGATTTTATCGAAGGCTTGTTCCGGACGATGAACACCCGTACGCGCGTCTCACAGCAGAAAAGCTCGGCATGCCATTTCACGGCGTGCAAATGGACGAAGCCGTCAATGACCCGTGGATTGGAAAATGGTTCAGGACACCTGAACCAATCGATGATATGGTGCCATTGGGACCCTATCGGCGCACCTGCATGCTTGCAAAAAATTTCAGGGTGGTCCTGACGGGCCAGGGTGGTGACCCCGCCCTTTATCCGGCTCCCGCGTCCTTTCCTTTATTCATGCAAAAATTATTCTTGGGAAGTTTGGGACTGAGGATCCTCAAGTACAAATTCACCGTTGGACGGTTTCCACGACTGGATCTCCGGAAAAGCTTCCGGCGCTATATTGGCAGGGATAAAAAATCTGACGGTTGTCCGGTTCCTCCCTGGATAAACCGGGATTTTTTTTCGCATGTTAAAAGCGACCCTCGCTGGGTCAGTCTAAGAAAATCCACCAAACGGGTCGAGTCTTTGCGTGGAGGGGCCTATCTTCAGATGGAAGATTCCATGTGGCCGAACATCTTTGAAAATGGAGACAGCGGCGTTACCTCAATTCCGGCGCAGGAGCGCCATCCCTACTTTGACCTGCGGGTCATCAAGTTTCTTCTGGCACTGCCGCCGGTTCCCTGGTGTGTGGACAAGCACCTGATTCGACAAGCCATGAAAAACCGACTGCCCCGGGCCGTCTTGAAAAGACCGAAGACCCCCCTCAAGGGACTCTCTGATTATGAGCGGCTCAGGGAAGGTAATACATTGTCCCTTCATGGCCGCGACCTGAATGCTCGCTTGGCAGAATACATCGATGTCTCCCGATACCGATCTATGATGGCCGCCCCTGAAAAACTGCACCCTATAGAAATTAAGCTGATCACAAGACCGATATTTTTTTCGCAATGGTTAAATCAGATAGACTCAAAACCTTTCAAACCGGGAGGCACTTAATGGATTCAAAAAAAGAACCTAAAAAAGCCGAGAAACAACTGTATCATTCTCCGAACCTTACAACCTACGGCGACATTTCGGAATTGACGAAAACTGCCTCCGGATCCGGCAGGCAGGATGGAACCGGCAATTATGGAACGGCCAGGTACTCCACTTGAAAAGCTCGCTTTATTCGGCTTTCGGCCTGGTGATTCGATCTTCCGAAAGAATATCCAACCTCCCGACTGCAGCTTGCACCGGCCAATCTCCTCCAGCCGATATCCAGGTCGAATTTACATCCGGAGGGAAAGAGTCCCGCCCTGATCCGGATGAAATCCTGCTGCATGCTTTTGCAAACCCGGAGAATTGTTCTTCGCCGTTTCTATTGGTTTGGAAACACGCTGCAGACGGAGATTATCGTTTCAGATTCGACTCAAGCGTTGAATTCAAACTGCAGCGATCCGGACGGAAAATAACGGTCGCATGTGAATCATCCACGACGATGGACGAGGTCGCGGCCTATCTGCTTGGGCCTGTGATGGGATTGGCGCTGCGCATCAATGGGTTGGTTTGTCTCCATGCAAGCGCCGTAGTTTTTAAAAATCGGGCGATCGCCCTGATGGCGCCGCCCGGCCATGGCAAATCAACCCTTGCTGCCGCTTTTGCCAAAAGAGGCCACCCGGTGCTGACCGACGACATCCTCGTTCTGGTCAAAGATGGAAATCAGTTGAAGATCCAGCCCTCCTACCCCCAGATCCGTTTGCTTCCGGTTGCCGTGGAGACCCTTTTCGGTCATCGAGAGGCGTTGCCCCGGCTTTCGAGGAGCAATCCGAATCTGTCTAAACACGTCCTTGATTTAACCGGTCCCGATTATCGTTTCGCCGAAGAGGCCACTATACTGAACGCCGTTTATACCGGGCTCGAAAGCGATCAGGCAAGTGCCACCAGGGTTAAGGATTTCAATTGCGTTGAGCGGTTTCTTGCAATGTGCGCAAATCTTTACCTCCCCAACATAATAGATGAAAAAATGCACCGAACTCATTTCGAAGTCCTGGAAAACGCAGCCAAAGCAGTCCCGGTTCGCTGTATCGAAACCCCCTGTCGAAATGCAATGACACCTTTTGATCTCTGTGATCTTATCCTGGATGATTACAACAGTCTTCAAAATATTTCGGGCTGACATATGCTTTCGGGAGACGGCCCATGAGCCATTCTTTGGCCGGCGCACTGGCGTTGATGCAGCCACACCTTGATCCGGCAATCGTTTCAGAAAAAGTTTTCGCGCGCATGGTCAAACTTGCTTGCTTGCTGCCTCCGATCTATTGGGGCGGGTTTGAATGCCATTTGGGTGACGGGCCGCACAGTGTGGACTTTCACCAGGGGTACAACCAGGTTGAAGAGTTTGAAAAATTCGTTCACTTCTTTTCGGCAAGGCTGGGCTCGGGCAATCTGGATATTTTTAAACGGTTGAAACGCTTCAGATCTCAATGGGCGCTTTCCGGTTCACGCATTAACAAGGCGGTAGACAAGGTTAGTTTGGAATTCGATGTGATCCGAGCCGATGACACGACTCGGTGTCCTTGTATGTTTCTTTTTTTAAGCCCTTTCATCTCGTTGACTCCGACCGACAGCCGGTTAATGGAGCTTGTTCAATGTTTTGTGTCTCAAATGTTCGACGAGGCCACCGCAAAGCAAATATGGGGAAGCGTCAAAAACCTTTCGCTAATTACGGATCATGCCGCGATTGGATACTTGGGAGCCATGACTTCTAGGGAAAAACGTGCGCTGCGCCTTGTCGTAGCAAAACTTCCATTGGAGAGACTCGCCAAGATTATCAACCATCTTAGTCCGGCAATTGATTCGATCCAAATTGACCCTCTCCTGTCGAAGCTGAAAGACAGCAACTGCGCCTTCTTCCTCAATTTGGACATTCTCTGCGATTCTATTTCTCCCCGGATCGGTATCGAGTGCTATCCGAAATCGACTACAGAAAGGCCGGACGGGTGGCCGGCATTATTGCGCCGATTTCAAGATCTTGGCTTGTGCAGCAAAGATCAGGCCGGTGCCTTGATTCAATGGCAGGGATTGACCACTCCTCAAAAGAGTAAAACTCCATGGCCTGCTGAACTGGTTTCAGCCTCACTGCTGAAACAACCTCACGAGTTCACGAGTTTCTCAAGAAGTTTAAATCATATCAAAATCGATTTTTCACCGCTCAAAAGACCAAAGGCAAAGGCTTATCTCGAATTTAAACACGGCTGGATGGACTTGAAAAACAAATCATCTGAAGGCGCCGACAAAACTCGAAACAGGGAGAGAGAGTGAGGGTCGATGTTGCCATCATCGGTGCCGGGCCTGCCGGCGGGATGGCCGCCGTCACGCTGGCGCGTTCCGGTTTGAAGGTCGTGCTGCTGGAAAAAGCGTCTTTGCCGCGGGAAAAACCCTGTGGCGGCGGCATTCCTAAAAATGCATTGAAAGAGTTAGACTGGGATTTTCAGTGTGTTGTTGAACAAAAGGTGACAAGGATCCGCTATTTGAACAACTTCCGTATGGAAAAAACGTATCCGATCTCAAAGCCGCTTTTGATGGTGAACAGAAAAAAATTCGACTATGAACTGATCTGTCACGCAGGAGCCATAGGAAAACAAGATTTCTCTGTCAGGGAAGGCTTCCCGGTCGAGAGCATCGAGGAAAGGGAGAATTCGGTTCGGATAAAGGGCTTAAACGGAGAAACGATTGCCGCCGACGTCGTGATCGCGACTGACGGCGCAAACAGTAGGGCAGGAAGGCAGATCGGGCTTGTTCAAGAGAGGGCCAAAATTCTGGCCCTGGACGCGGCTGTAGAAGTTTCCCCGAAAATTTTTGAAGAAATCAAAACGACTGCCACGTTCAACATCTCCTGTCTGCCGCAGGGCTACGGCTGGATTTTCCCAAAAGACGGGTATCTGAGCTGCGGGGTGGGGGGGAGCTTAGCAAACAAGGGGTTGTCCGCTATTTTTGATCATTTCATTCGAAAAAGCTTCCCCGATGGGGGCTTCAAAGTCATCGGAAAGAAAATACATCCGGTTCCCATTTTCACCGGCAGAAGCCGTCTTGCGACCCGGCGGCTCTGCCTGGCCGGGGATGCCGCCAGACTGGTAGACCCGGTCATGGGTGAGGGAATTCGATACGCCCTTCAAAGCGGGTCGATTGCGGCAAAATGTATAATGGATCTTTTTTGTGGGAGTGAAAAGAACGATTCAGCAGAGCCGGCGGGCGCAAGGGAGACAAACGGCCTCTTGGCCTACAGCAAAACCATCCATCGCAGGATCGGCAGAGAACTTGACCTTTTATACCGATTCGCACTGCCCTTGTTCTGGGAGCAGCCGGAATTTTTCTACCGAAAATTCTTTTATGAGGGTTTTAACTATCTGGAAACCTGCAGAGGACTTGCCCAAAAAATGGGACTTTCGGCGAGGGAAGTGCCGCATACATTGCGGTGAATTTACATGGAAGGGACGAGTCCAAACGCTGCGGTGACCTTATTCTAAAGCCTCATCTTGGGAAGAAAGAGGCTTTTTTTCTGTTTTCGAGGCAAAATGGCACCAGCGCATCCCCCAATCGAAGGCAAACGCCTGGCGAAGCTCCTCTGCTGTAAAATCATGCCCGGCTTGGGTGCCAACGGCAACGATTTTCTGCAAATCTCCAGGGTCTTTCAACTTCTCCAGCTTGCTCCGCAGCAATGGATCGCGGTAAACTTGTTGAATAAACGCCAGCGCAGGGTTCAGGGACATCGACCGCTGCCTCCTTTCCGGCATAATGTCCAATGAGAAAATTGCAGGCCTCGATGCTGCCGCTATATTATAGAGCGATCGCCATTTCCGCAAGAGTGGCACCGAATCCACAAGAGAGGGAAAGATTCGCTGCGGTCTTGCGGAACATTTCCGACATCTCTGCTTTGATCCGGCTGGCCGTCGAGGAGGAAACGGCCGGTTTGCTGTATACCTTCCTGTCAAAGGCCGACCTGCTGACAATGCTCGACGCAGACCAGAAAAATGTTCTGCACGGATGGTACGTTCAAACAGCGAGGGAAAATCTTCTCCATCTGTCTGCATTGAAACGACTTTTGGTGGAATTTCACAAGAATCGGATTCCTGTTGCCATGATCAAGGGAATGCCGCTGCTAACGGAGGTATACCAGGACATCGGTGTGAGGAAAATGGAGGACATCGATTTATGGATTCCTGAAAACCATCTCCTATCCGCACGCAGCTGCCTGAACGAAATCGGCTATCGCCAGGATCCGGTCTATACCCTCAAATTTCAAAAACCGGGCGTCACGATCGATCTGCATACCCATTTTTTGGGTGCGGATCGGATCCGCACCCGAAGGTACCTGTTTGACGAAAGCCCCGAAGATACGTTTCGAAACGCCCGCATCGTTTATTTAAACCATGCGCCGGTCCGCTGCCTTCGATCCTGCGACCAGGTTCTTTTTCTGTGGCTGCATGCGGCAAAACACAACCTCGGAAAATTGATTTGGCTGGTGGACATCTTCACCATCGTCCGAAAATGGAATGACGAGCAATGGGTGGATCTGGCTGCCCGGGCAGAAAACCTGAAACAAACGGCGTCACTGGTGCGCTTGCTTTTTTTTCTCGAACAGCTTTTTGAGGTTCGCCATCAGGTTGATGAAAAAGCCCTTCCCACGGTAGCTTGTCCCTCCGCATCTGTCCGCTATCTGTTTCGCAGAAGAATAAAAAACGGCGCCCTTCCATTCTGGGCGCCGTTGATGCTTTTTTCTCCGGACCGCGGGTTTTCAAATCAACTGCGCTACGCCATCGAAACGCTCTTTCCCCGGCCCGAAATCCTCCGGGAGACATTCACCGGGTATCGATATCGGTTGAATTGGCCGCTGTACGGTCTGAGGTGTATACAGCTCGCTTGTATCGCCTGGAAAAAAGCAGGCGATATCTTAATGGGAGAAAAATCCACTCGAGGGGAAAATCAAGTCCCACAGGGACATTGAGACCGGGAGAGGATATGGCCGTCTCATAAGACATCACGCAGTGGACGGCCCTTGGCCTGCCCCCAGCGGAGAAGGCGGCTGGGATCGGACTCGCTGACTTGAGGGGCGCTTTCCCTGGAAGATTCGATGACGGGTAAAAGGGTGATGATTCCCACCAGGAGCCAGAAAGGCTCCATAATCCGCACGATAATAAAGGTGTTGGCTCCGACAGCGTGAAACAGCATCGCCACGTAACCGGCCGCAAAACCCTTCAAGAGTCCTTTGTGCAACGGATCCGACACTTGGCGCCAGGTGGCGCGAATCAAGCCGAACAGGGCGTACAGCAGATAACCGAAAGCCGCCAGCCCCAGAATTCCGGTTTCTACGATTACCCGAATGAACTGCGCGTCGATAAAAGTGTAGCCGGTCACCCCGAAGCCGAAGATCGGGTGCCGGGTCCAATCGGAAAGCCCGTTCTTCCAGCTCATCAACCGGGCGGACAACGAAGTATCCAGCCGGATATCACCGACCTGGAGCTGCTGCTCATGGTACCGTTGAGAAAAAGTGTAGGCAATTCGCTCTTTGACTGTCGAAGGTAAAAAAAGGGGACTGGCAATCAAGCCGATGACCAAAAGGGGGAGAATGAATCGCCGCTTTTCGGACATATAGGCCAAAATAAAAATCGCCGGCAGCGCCGCCAGGTAAGAGGATCGAGACTGGGTCGCCATCAAAGGTGGGACGATGGCGGCGATGAGCACAAGCAGCTTCCACCGCAATTTTCGATCCCGCGTTGTCGACAGAATCCCTCCCGCCACCGCACCAATGAGAACGAGGTAGCCGCCTAAGGTGTTCGGCTCTCCTGCCTCGCCCTCGAAGGGCGCACTCACCCGTCCGCCGCCCGGGATCTGGGCCATGCCGATGACGGAAACGATGAAACAAGTCAAGAACAAACACCAGAGGATGCGCCTGAGATGCTGTTCATTTTGCACATGATTGGCCACCATGAAAAAAACGATGAAATATTCGAAATATTTCAAGACAAACAAAAAGCCGGTCTTTGGATCGACCCGCCCGGCCAACACACCGATCCCGGTGGAAAGGAGACAGGCCACCATGTAGTAGAAAATCGGACGGTTTAGGGGGGTTTTCAGAAACAGCCCCAGCTCCTTGTACACGGCATTCTTGGCAAACCATGAAAAACCGATGATCACCAGCAAAAAATCGTCGAACCGCAGCGTTACACCTCTTCCGGAAGTCGCCCTCTCGGCCAATTGCCCGATTCCAATCTCCGGCGAAAGGAGCATGGAAAAGATCAGAATGTAGATTCCGACCTCGGTGTTGAGAAAGGTCAAAGCAAAAACAACGACCACCATCAGCGAGCCGAGAAGCAAAAAAGGTGGGTACTCGGCAGCCGTAAACCCGACCATCACCACCACGGTCAGAAAGAAGATGATGAACACGATAAGGCGGAAAAGAGGCATGGGAGACTGGGGTCAGGGGTTTAGATTCAAAATTCCAGATTCAAGGTTCAAGATTCAGCTGAAGGAATTTTATACGAATCTTTTGGCTTTATCGGCCAGTTTGATCAATGGTGAAACTTCTGTCGGAGCCGCTGACGGTGGAGGGACGCGCTTTGTCGCGTCCGTGTTGCCAGCAATGACCCAATACCGGCCACGACGGAGCGTGGCCCTCCAACCTCCAAAACCCAAGGCGGGGGCAGGTCGGTTATTGCCGCCGGCTTCGACCGATGTTTCATACGAAATATTCGATATTTTTTGACATCATGATCAAATCGCGTCAGCGATTTGATCATGGGCCGAAGATATCCTGCCAGAAAATGCCCATGAAGATCAGGGCGGCGGCGGCCAAAATCAGGATGGTTTTCACCGTGGTCCCGAGGCCGCCGGCATCCGGTTCCTCGATCTCGCCGGGCGGGCCGTAGTAATAATGGGCATGGTACTTGAAATAGTCGGGTCCCACCTCCGGCTTGACGTTGTTTAGGATCACACCGACCACCTTGGCCTTGACATTGTCGAGGCTCATCTTGGCCCGGTACAAGATGCCGCGGGCGATGGCGCCCACCTTGTAAACGAGAATCACCCCGTCGCAGAGGGTGCCGATCTCAGAAGCGTCTGCCACCGGCAGCACCGGCGGCGCATCGATAAAGATATAATCGTAGACTTCGTACACCTCGGCCAGAAACGCCCTGAAACGAGGGGAACGCAGGATTTCCGAGGGATTCGGCGGGCTTGTTCCTGCGGTGACGATATGCAGGTTGTCCAGGCCGGGCGTCTTGAGAATTTCTTCGATCTGAAACTCGCCGAGCATCAAATCGGTGATGGTATTGACGATCTCCTGCCAATCGTAATTTCCCAGCACGTAGTCGGTCATACCCGGAGATCTGTCGAGCCCGAACATCTTGTGCACTAGTGGCTTTCGAAGGTCTCCTTCCACGAGAAGAACCTTGTCGCCGGCCTGGGCCATGCTCAGCGCCAGGTTTACGACGTTGGAGGTCTTTCCCTCCTGGACAAAGGAGCTGGTGATCAGAAAGGACTTTCCCTTTTTGTCCAGAACGACGAACTGCATATTCGTCCGCAGGGAGCGAAACGCTTCGGCAGCCAGGGATTTGGGGTCGAAATGTGCCACCAGGTCGGTACGCCGACCACGGCGTGAGGTCCCTTTTGCCCCCTCGTCGCTCTCCCAGAAAGGGATGACCCCCAGCACCGGCACCTGCAGTAAGGTTTCAATGTCTTCGATGGTGCCGATGGAGGTGTCCAGCGTCTCGGCCACAAACGTGAAAACGATGCCGATGACCAGCCCCATGACCACGCCGGTGAGGATGATCATGATCTTGGACGGAATGTTGATCGGTTCTGTCGAGGTCACCGCCGGCCGGATGAGGCTCACCTCCTCCACCCGGCCCGACGCCTTGATCAGCGTCTCCTGGTATTTGGCCTTGAGCTGGGAGTAGAGCTCGGCCTGGATCTCCTTTTCTCTTTCCAGCCGGGCAAGCTGAAGCGCCTTGTCCGGAATCTGCAGATTCTCCCACCGAAGCTTTCGAAGATCGACCAGCAGGTTCTCCTGCCGCCGGCTGAGCTTCTCAAGGAGGGCCTTGACTGCTTTTCGAATTTCGGAAACGACGGAATGGATCTGTTCTTCGACCTCGAGCACCTGGGGATGCTTTTCCGTGTAATCATAGAGCAGGGCATCCCTTTTCAGCACCAGGTCCCGGAGCTGCACTCCTAACGATGCCACAGGAGAGTCTTCCAATGCAGGATAGACGGCTTCGGAAGACTCCTTGTCGTATCCTCCTTGATCCAGGCTCTGAAGAAGGGAAGAGAACTCTGCCTTTTTCCTCTCCAGCTCCTCGTATTCGGCTTCCAGGGTGGTGAGGCGGCCAAGCAAGTTGGCTGTCTGTGTATCCAGGGCAATCATTTCGTGGGTTTCTTTGAACAGCCGCAGTTTCTCCTCGGCCTGCTTCAACTCCCTGGACGTGATTCCGAGCTGCTTTTCGATAAACGCCTTTGTTTCGAAGATCTGGCGGTTTTTTTCCTCGATGTTGTACTGCCGAAACGCTTCGGCAAAGGCATTGGCCACCTTCTCGGCCTCTTGGGGATCCGAAGAGACCACCTTGATGTTGACGATATTGGTCCCCTCTTGCTGCTCGGATTCAGCCATGGCTTTGAGGCGCTGAACCGCCGCCATGGCGGCTTCGGAGATTCGCAGCTCATCGAGGGTGGAACTTTTCGAGATCCAGCCGAGTTCCTTGGCGGTTTTGACCAGAACCGGGAAGCTGGTGATCAGAAATGCCTGGGTAACCATGTTTTCGCCCTGGACCCAGTAAGCACCAGACAGGAAATCGGCAAGGTTCGTCACCTGTTCGATCTTCACCGAGGCAGACGCCTCAAAAAGCGGTTTGGGCTCTTTGAGCTTGGCAAAGCCGTAAGAAGAGATGGCGGCCAGCAGCACCATCAGGATCACGATGCTTTTCCGCTTCCTGAAAATCCGCCAGTAGTCTCTTAAATCGACGTCGTATTGTGCCATAAACCTATGGGTGTTTGGTTTTTTGTATCTAGTGCTGCATGTTTAATTTCTGGCAGACTTTCGGCATTGTCGGCGATTCACTATATTTTTTTATCCTTTTCGCGGGACGCGGAAAGCTAATAAAATCGCCGCAGCGATTTTATCAATCTTCGTCAAAGGGCGATCCGAGTGTATCTGCCGCGGAACCAAATTCGTTGACCACCTGGGCCGGGTAGATAATCAGCCGCATGATCGGTTGGACCCGCTTGAAAAACTGATTCAAGCTTCCCCATCCGCTTCTGGGGACGTAAACCAGATCTCCGTTGGTCAGGGCCACGTTCTGGGTGTAGTCTCCCTCTTCGATCAGGGCCTTTAAGTCGGTATCGATCACTTCGGGTCGGTTGATATCGCCGCGAACCACTTTTGTCAGGGCAGGCTTTCCGAAAACGGTGTATCCGCCGGCCTGGGCGATGGCGTCGAACACCCGCATTTCGGATCCCTCGAAGGTGTACGCCCCCGGCTTTTCCACTTCGCCGAACACATATACCCGGTTCGACTCGGCCGACACCGCTGGAACGTAAACCACATCACCGCTGTCCAAGATCATGTCCTGGGAGATGTCCCCTTGGGTGATCGCCCGATAAAGGTTGACGGTGATCGACTGGTTGTCCTTCCGGCGAATCCGTACATCGCGAAGGTTGGCCTCCGGCCGGGGGCCGCCGGCTTGAGAAAGCATCTGCGATACCCGCGCCTTGCCCTTCAGCGTATATTGGCCGGGCCCGGTTCCGGCCCTTTGGCCCACCGCCCCCAGGATAGTGACAAACTTGCTGTTATGCTCTCCGACGATGATGTCGATCCGCGGATGCCGTATATACTCTTCGAGCTTTCGCGTGAGGATCCTGTCAAGTTCGGTGGGAGTTAGGCCCCGGACATACAAGTCTTCAACGTAGCCGAAGGAAATCTTGCCGTCCGGTCTTACCGGGATCTCCACCTTTTCACTTTCCGTCCCTTTCCAGAAGGTAATTTCAATAAGGTCCCCTGAGTCCAGCCGATATTCCGGAAACCCGGATCGAGTGGTGAACACATCGTTCTCCTCGACCGCCTCTTTGGCATCTACCCCCTGGTCCTGCTGCCTCAGTTCGATGGCGCCGGCTTTGGCAGGGAAAACGGATGCTTTGCCCATCCAGAACTTTACCCCTTCGCCGAAGCTGGCCGCAAGCAGATCGTCGATACCGTCTCCGTTCAGGTCTGCAACCGCCAGGTCGTAAAACGTTCCGCGACCCGGATAGGAACTGGAAAACCGAACGTATCCTTCTTCTGCCGGCACCATTTTGAAGCCCTGAATCCCCCGACCGTCGAGCGATCCGGCAAAAAGTTCCGGCGTGCCGTCCCCATCCTGATCCAGGGCCGACGGCTTCCAGAAGCTTCCCTCCCCACCTGCCGAGACCCTGGCAAAGGATCCGTCTCCTTTCCCTTTAAAAACGGCCACACCCGCGCGAAACGAACCGGCAAGAAGATCCACGTGGCCGTCACCGTCGATGTCCTCGGAGGTAAGCCCGTACCAGCTTCCCTCGGCCAGGGTTTGGCCAAAGGACCAGCCGCCGGCGCCGTCTCCGAACCAAATCTTCAAAACACTGTTTTTGCCCCACCCGGCAGCGGCGATATCCATATGGCCGTCTTCGTTGAAATCGGCCACTGCCACGTCGTTGTATTCGCCGGCGATTTCCGGGCCCGTCTCCACCGGCCATCCGCCCGCGCCATTTCCAAGCCAGACCTGCACGCCTCCTTGAAGCTGTGATGTCCGGTTTGCGGCAACGATGTCCATGTTTCCGTCCGCGTTGATATCGGCAAGCCGCAGTCCCTGGTAAGTTCCGATTTCAGTGGGGCCGACGCCCGGCTTCCATCCCTGCCCCTCCTTATTGACGAGAACCGCGACACCGGAAGCTTCTTTCTGGACCGAGTAGATGATGTCCTTCCATCCGTCTCCATTGACATCGGCCGCAGCCACGGACTGAACCTCGCCTTTGACCGGTAGGTTGAATACCTCATCCAGGCCGGCGGGCCCCCGGCCTTTCCATATCGAAATCATTCCGGGCTGGGACGCACCGCCGATCACATCCGAATACCCGTCGTTGTCGAGATCGGCCACTGCCAAACCTCGGTACAGCCCGGAAGTCGGCAGCCCCCGACTTTCCGGCAAGGCAAATTGAGCAGCTTCCGTCTCGATTTTTTCTCCCGGCACCTTCTGGGTCGGCGCACAGGCAAATATCCCCGCCGTGCCCGAAAGTATCAGCAAGACAACTATGCTCTGAAAAAAGAACCTATGGCTACACATCCGAGTTTCCGTTCTCATCATTGGCTTCTAAATAATTGCCGGGCAATGTTTTTATTGGCCATGGCAGATCTGGGGTGGTTCCTGACAGGAATCACCCCAGATCTGCCATGGCTTCGTTGACGATTCTCGAATCGATCGCCCCGGCCTTTCTCATCATGCCGATCAGCATGCACCGGTCGCACAAGTTGTTGATCCGCAGCGGAATCCCTTGGGAATACGAATACAAGGGGAAAATTGCTTTGCGGGTGAAAATCCCGCGCTCGGCGCCGGCGCTTTTAAGCCGGTACAAAATGTAGCGGACTGTGTCTTTCAGATCCAGCGGTTTCAGATGGTACTTGACCGATATCCGCTCTTTCAGGGGAAGCAGCGCTTCGATCTTCAACAACAGCGGCGTCTGCCCCATGATGATCAAGGTAACCAGAAATTGATGTTCGGACTGCATATTGAGAAGCATCCGCAGCTCCTCCAGGCTTTCCCGTTGCTGGATCAGGTGGGCCTCGTCGACGATCAGAATCGTTCTTATTCCGTGCTGCTGTCTTTTCTGGAGCTTGTCGTGGAGCTTGGTCAGCAGAAAAAATTTCGAATCGCTGTCCGTGGGAATCCCGATCTCATACAGTATCGATCGGAGAAGGTCCAAGGGAGTGAGGGCAGGGTTCGTGATGGTGCTCACCCGATAGCGGTCTTCGGGAAGCGAATCGCTCAGGACGCGGCTGATGGTGGTCTTGCCGGCCCCGACCTCCCCGGTGAGCATGGCCGCGCCCTTTCGGTTTTCGATAGCGTACATCAAACGGCTCAAGGCCTCCTCGTGCTGGGAGGAACGAAAAAACACCTTCTGATCCGGGACATTTTCAAATGGCGGCTCTTTCAGACTCCAGTATTTCTGGTAGATGGTCAATATCCCTGTCCGGTGTCCGCTGCTTGAAGGTTCAGGGTTCAGAGGTTCAGAGGTTCTGGGGTTCTGGGTTCAAAGGTTCAGAGGTTCAGAGGTTCAGGATTCAAAATTCCAGGTTCAAGGTTCAACATTCAAGAGTTGATCCCTTCGTAAAAAGTCCGAATACTCCTTCTTTCGTCATTCCCGCGAAAGCGGGAATCCAGTGTTTTCTAATACTTATGAAAACCGGATAAAGCCCGACGAAGGTTTCGGGTACTTTACGATTTCATCAAGGTTCAACATTCAAGAGTTGATGCCTTCGTAAAAAGTTCGGATTTCCCTTTTTCCGTCATTCTGGGCTTGGCAAGCCTGCCCCCGACCCCGATCCGAAGGCGAAGACGGGTCGTCTGCCCTTATCGCTCCACCACCCGGCTTTTCACCCCCTTGGCGAGCAGCTCGGCTATCTGCTCTTCGGCACCCTGCCGGGTGTAAAATGCCCCCACCCATAGGTGGATACCGCCGTTTTCCTGTTCGATCAGGTAAGGAGAGTATCCCAGCGACTGCAGCCGGTCCAGCTCCGCTGCGGCTTTTCCGCTGTTCAGATAAGTGCCTACAAGTGCGGCAAACGGGGTGCGCTTGACCACCGCTTCCGGTTGAATGATCCTGCGGACGCTTTCCGTCGCCCGATTCGAGGCAGATGACAGGCCGACGGACTGCCGCCCCTTCCAGTAGGGAATCCCGCCCAAAAGGACGAGCAACAGCAACAAAAGCAGCAGCGGTCTTGCCCCGGCCCCTTTTCCCCGCAGTCCTTTTTTCTTGGCAGGCTTCGGTGCCTTTTCAGCTGGCAGCGAGGACGCCGGTTCTATTCCGGCGGAAGAAACATCGCGGTCCTGAAATTGCCTTGGCGACGACTCCTGTAGATCACGGCCTTCTGCCAGCTTCTCCAGTTCGTCTTCTTCGACGCTGTCTACGATATATAACAGTGAATTTTCCGGCAGGTTGACGATCCGCTCGGTCAGGACCTTTCGGCCCTGGGAGTCGTATTCGATCTGGAGCCTGGGCCGCATCGGCTGGTCCGGGTAGGTTTCGATCACCCGTCCGACAGCGTTGGAGTTGAGCTGGACATAGGTTGACAGCGGGAATATGGAAAACGCGTTGAGCAGCGCCTTCAGATGCTTTTTATGAAATTTGGGTTTGCAGGTCTTGATGATTTCCTTGATCGCGTAGAAGGGATTGAAGCGGTCTCGCTGAGGTCTGGAGTGACTCAGGGCTTCATAGATGTCCATGAGACCGACAATCTGCGCATACTCGTGGATTTCATCTCCCTTCAGCCCCCGAGGATAGCCGGAGCCGTCGATTCTTTCATGGACCTGGAGCGCCACCTCGGCCAGGTACGGATAGCTGCCGCTGTATGGCTTTAAAATCTCATAGCCGGCCTCGGAATGCTTTTGAACGAGTCGAAGCTCTTGCTGGGTCAGCTGCTCTTTTTTGTACAGGATCTTTTCGGGCAGACGGCACATCCCTACTTCGTGCAGGAGGGCCGCCATTCCGATTTCCACCTGTCTTTCTTTCGAATATCCCAGCTGTTCGGCGGCCCGAATCGAATAGATGGCCACGTTGATGCACTTGTTCACCAAAAAATTTTGCCGTTCGTCGAGCTGAATCGCCCGGATAAACAACTCATCTTGAGCAGAGGCGGATTCGACCACCTGGCGCGCGATCCGGAAGCCGGGTTCCAGGTCGAATTGCCTGCCTTCCTTTACCGCGCTGAAAACCCCGCTCAGGTAAACCACGCCGTCTTTGTAAATATCGGTGCTCGCCGAAAACGGTTCGGCAGGAGGCGGTGCATCGGCCGGTGTCGGGGAAGCAGAACGGAAGTCGGACCCGTTCGGCGTCATACCCGCTCTCTTCCTGTTGTTGTCCGGGGGAAGATTATTTAACTCACTAAATCGAACCATCTCGCGGCGTGCTCTCAGAATTCAGCTAAGAAGACAAAAGAAGGTATGGAAACTGCCGTTAATGTATAAAATCCTTTTATCTTGTGTGTCAAGGTGTTTTTAGCAACAAGATATAGAGGTCATGATCGTGTTTCGCGCTTGGTGTCCGGTGCTCGGGTGGAGGAAGGAGGTTCATCCCCGGCGCAGGAAATGGCGTTGTGGCGCCCCCTTCGTTCCAACACTGTGATCAACATCACGAATATGACCGCCTGACCCAGCAACAGCAGGGCATCGATCGGCCTCCTGGCATCTCGAAGCACCACCGCGCTGGTACCCAGGCAGGCGTTGATCATGAAAATAAAGAGGACGCTCCTTCGGGGTCCGCCGAGAACCACTGCCATTCTGTGGTGCAGATGGTCCTTTCCCACGTAATCGATCCACTGTTTGAAGCTTTTGACCTTTCCGGTGGAGATCCGATCCACCGTGATGTGGATCATATCGAAAATAAGGACCCAAAAAATGAGAATCGGCGATATGAGCGACCCGACGGGGTTGTTTTCCGCCCAGTCCCCATAGACGGCGAGGCAGGCCAGTACAAATCCGATAAAAATGCTGCCGGCATCCCCTAAAAATATGGTCGCCTTTCCTCTGGCCTGAAAGTTGTACGGCAAAAATCCCAGACAGCTTCCCATGATGCCGACAGCGACCCACCCGATAAATGGCTGATCGGTCTGAAAGGCTACGATCCCTAAAAAAAAGGCAATGATCGCACCCAGCCCGGAGGCAAGACCGTTCATACCGTCAAAAAAATTCATGGCATTGGTGATTCCCACGATCCAAAGCACGGTCAAAAAAACGTTGGCGGCTTCGGCAAAAACGCCGTAGGTGCTCGGCGCGACCCTCAGCACAATCCCCTGGCTCATCACGATGGAAACGCAGGCAAGCTGGGCAACCAGTTTGAGCCATGCAGGAACCTCGTGGATGTCGTCGATGAGACTGACTGTAAACAAAACCAGCGATGCGATGATAATGCTTGCAAGTTTTCCGGAATAAACGCCGTTTGCGATAATGGCGACGGCAAATCCGAAGAAAACAGCACCTCCTCCCAAGAGGGGGGTGGCCTCTGGATGCACTTTGCGGCCGCTCGGAAGATCGTATACGTTGCACCGCCTCGCTGCCCAACGAAAAACCGGGGTAAGCGTAAAGCTCAGGGCAAACGAAAATGTGAGAATATACATCCACCGCCAACCGATGGAGGCAAAATGCGAACGAACCGGTGGAATGGTCAAAAGAAGGGTGGCAAGGGGCACGACAATGTAAAGGCGCCGTTCCATCCGATTGTCGAAAAATCCCCTCAACTTGCCGTCTCCTTGAAAAAAGAGGCCGTTTGCACGGCATGAACGATTTTTCCGATCTCCTCTTCGGAAAGGGCCGGATACAGGGGGACAGAAACCAGTCTTTTCCATGCGGATTCTGCATGGGGGTAGCCGTCGATGTTCAGGTATCGATGAATCGGTCGGCTCACCGGGCGTTCACATAAGACCCCCCTTGCTCTCATTTCCTCTGAGAACGCTTTTCGCTTTACCCCGCTTATGTCCACAACGAACCGGTAGTAGATATGGCCGGGATTTTTCGGTGGCAATTTCACCGATAGTCCTTTGAAGCGACGGAAGAATTCCGATGCGATGGCCCTTCTTTTCCGGATCAGGGCCGGAAGCCGGTCAAGCTGGACCATTCCCATCGCGGCCTGCATATCCGTCATTTTGTAATTGTGGCAAACCTTGTAATCTTTCTGCTTGTCGTACTCCCGGAGTTCTCTTACCGCTGCGGCAATCTTCCGGCTCCCCGTTACGACCATGCCGCCTTCTCCGGTCGTGATCACCTTGGTGGCATAAAACGAAAAAATGGAGGCAATGCCGAAAGTCCCGGTCAGCCGCCCCTCATCGGTCGAGCCGATCGACTGGGCACAGTCTTCGATAATCGGAAGCCCCAGGTCGAGAAAAGGCGCCATTTTCACCGGAAGGCCGAACATATGCGGCACAACGACCGCCTTGGTCCTTTCGGTAATCCGTTTTTTTACGTCTTCGGGATCGATGTTGCCGGTTTCCCTGCAGACATCTGCCAGAACCGGTTCGGCCCGAACATACAAAACGGCATTCAGCAGGGCCGTGCAGACGTATGTTGGGATGATCACTTCATCCCCCGGACCGATATCCATGGCCAGCAGGGTTAGATGAAGAGCCGCGGTTCCGGAGCTGGCACCGACGGCATGGGAAACGCCCAGATACTCGGCAAAACGCCCCTCGAACCGATTCACCTCTTTTCCCTGGGCAATGTGCCCGGAGCGGATCACCCGGGCCACGGCTTCGGCTTCCTTTTCCCCGAGAAACGGCCGGGAATGCTGGATCGGCGTCTTGTTGTCCCGGTCAGCGCCCATGTTCCTCCTTCCGTCTCCAACCTTGATGGTTTCGTAAAAAGTCTCCGAAGCGTCATGCCGGACTTGATCCGGCATCCAGATGTGCTTGAAATCACTGGATTCCGGATCTCGCTCCGCTCGTCCGGAATGACGAATAGGGGCCGATTCGGACTTTTTACGATTTCATCAACCTTTGCTTGTGCTCTTTCTTATATTTGACGGCCGTACGCCTGCAAAGCCATGGAGACATTTTTTACGGCTTTGCACACCGTCTTTACTTCACCCTTCACGGAGGCGGCCGTCAAATATTGATGAACAGCCGGAGCGACGCAAACGCCTCGGCATACTTGACTCGGCCCTGGATACCCCTGAAATTGGCGGTGGACCGCGCAAGCTCGACGATGTTCATGTCTTCGATATTGGTTTTTCCGATCTGGGAGAAATGCGCCTCCAGGGCATCCACTTTTCGGCCCAGCGTCTCGGAGATATCGACGTATACCTGGGCCGTGAAATTCTGCGTGGTGGGCCCTTCGAAAAACAGCACGTTTCGGATGTAGCGGGTCGCCGAGATCGTCGCCTGCGCCAAATGCCGGTGGTCCTGATGGGTGTCGTCCGGAAAATGGGTGAAGATAAAGTCCGGCCGGACTCGTTCGATCACCGCCTCGACATCGTTGATGAGCCGCTTGTTGGGAAACAACCTCGTATCTTGGTACTCCCCCCAAAAAATATCCTCGACGCCGATAACCGCCTTGGCGTCGTTCTGCTCCCTTGCCCGGATCTCCTGATCCCCGCCCTCTCCTCCCTTGGTCAGTATCATCATAAAAGCCCGGTGCTCTTTGGCCGCATATTTGGCAAGGGTGCCGGCACACCCGAACTCGATGTCGTCCGGATGGGCCCCGATGGCGAGGATATTCATCTTTTTCATTTCCAACCTCTTTCGTCACAAAAGGTTTCTTTAATGAAACTTCCCTCCCCCGTCATCCCCCGCCAGGGTCAGGCCGGCTTGTCCGGCGAAGCCGAAGGTGAAAACGGAAGCGAAGCGGAGAGCCGTGGTTCGACAAGCTCACTGCAGGCAGGCTCACCACCCTGAGCAGCGTCGAAGGGGGATCCAGGTAAAGCCTGGATCCCCCGGATCGGGGTCCGGGGCAGGCTTGTCAAAAAAGCTTGCCCTGGACTCGATCCAGGGCCCAGAATGACGGACCGGTAATAACCAAGTTTCACATAAGCCCCGCCGCTGGGGCGTCCAGATTGATCAAATATGAAACTTATGTCGCGAAGCCCCTGACGGTGGAGGGACGCGCTCTGTCGCGTCCGTGTTGCCAGCAACGACCCAATACCGGCCACGACGGAGCGTGGCCCTCCAACCTCCAAAACCCAAGGCGGGGGCATGTCGGTTATTGTCGCCGGCCTCGGTCGAAGTTTCATACGAGCGCCGCCGCTGGCCGGAAGGGCCGACCAGTTTGATCAAGGGTGAAACTATGCCATTTTGGCCTAGTTTCACATAAGATCAATCATCTTCTCTTCGAATCACCGACAATGCCTCAGGGCCACAATTGAAAAGCAGATCGACAATGGACAGGTGCGACTCGAACTCCCCGAACAATTGCGGATACGTCGGGTGATGAAAATCCTGAAACACGACGGCGATGCCCGCCGCCTCGAATCGCGCCAGGTCCATGTAGTTTGCCCCGTCTTTTCCCGAAAGGTAGACGTCGGCACCCACCGACCGGCAGACATCGATGAGGCGGTCTGTCGGTTCTTCGCGCAGGCTCATCTCGGAGGCTTGAACCGTATCTGTTTCTGTCAGCCCGAGCGCTGCCATGAGGGCTTCGACCAGGCCGATATTCAGGTCCGAGAGCCTCCGCCAGTGTTGCGACAGAATCTTTTCAAAAAGACCGATGTAATCGTCGAAATACGAGGCCTTGGCATAATTGGTGATCAGCCCCTGTAAATGTTTTTTGGGCCATTTTTCATTGTTGTTGATCAGGATCTCGTTGATTTTCTGCCCGAACCGGTGGCTGACCGGCACGGTGAGCCACTGGGGTCCTCGGGCCGTCTTGATCCGGTTTCGGTTCTGCCACTCGTTTTTCTTGTACTGCACGTTGTCCAGAAAGCAGAAGACATCGGCCTTGTCGATCTTGTCGAAATAGCCGAGCCACGGAAGATACTGGGGCTGATGGATGGAAACAATCACGGAAAAAAGGTTCCGGGTTCAGGGTTCCGGGTTCAGGGTTCCGGTCTTCGCTCCTTCGGAGCTTCGCCCCGGCAAGCAGGGTTCGGAGGTTACATCTTCGCGCTGTCGCGCTTCGTTGCACAATCGAAAGTTCTGGGTTCCAAGGTTGCTGCCAGCGCAAAAAAAGACTGCGGGGTTGTCCAAATCACCTTTGTTGATTCAATTGCCATTTCGGTTTCCAACTCCAGGTTGATGACGTAGAGATGTTCCGGAGCATAAGCCCCTATAAAACTGCGGGCGGAGCGGGAGAGACTCGGCCGCTTCAATGCGGCCGCCTTTGCCTCGAACGCTTCGATACGATCCGCGTGCTGCAGAATAAAATCCACCTCCGCACCGGACTTGCTGCGCCAGAAATGAATGCCATCGGCAACTTTTTTATTTTTATATAGCTCTGAAAAGAGCCAGTTCTCAAAAAGAGGGCCTTTGTCCGGCCGCATTTCAAAATCGCTGTATTGATGAATCACTTCGTTGCGAATTCCGTTATCGATGAAAAACAATTTCGGCGAACTGGTGATTTCCGAACGTTTTCCACCCACGTAAGGGGGAACGAGCTTGATCACATGGCTTTCTTCCAGAATATCCGCATAGTTTTCTACGGTTTTTACATCCAAACCGCACATAGACGCCCAATTCGAAAAGTTCACCAGGTTTCCGATCTGCGTGGACATTAGGGTGAGCAATTTCCGAAATTTCGCCGGAAACCGAATGCGAAATACATCAGAGGCATCACGTATCACAAACGATTCCACCAGTCGGTTAAGTGCAGCCTCGGGTTGTTCCGAAAAGCAAACCTCCGGGTAGCCGCCGTAAACCAGCATTCTTTTCAACTTTTCGGAAATCGCTATTTCCCGCAAGGCAGGTGCTTGGGGCTGTTCGCCGCAACCCCATTCCGCCAATGAAAATGGGAGCAAGAGCCATCTTTCCGCCCTGCCGGCAAGAGACTCTCGGATCTTGTCGTGCAAGTGAAAAGAGGCACTGCCCGTGGCGAAAACTGCGGCGTCAATCCCCAGATCCACAAGACCCTTGAGAAATAAGGCGGCGTTTTCGACATATTGGACTTCTTCGAAAAAAAGCACACGAGGCTTCTCGGCAATCTGACGCAAATCGTTCCAGACGGCAGCCGGAGAAGAGCACCATTGACGAAGAACCGACTCGTTGCCATTTATGTAAATCAAGCCTGACGGGTTCATCGTCGAAAGCGCATGCCAAATCATGGTAGATTTGCCGCTCTGCCTTGGTCCGATAACCAGGTTGACCTTGCTTGAGTGGTGCCAGGTGGGAAGCTTTTCGACCGACCGCAGGATATAAGGAAATCCGAAAAATTTCGGGAGATGCTTGTCAACCTCCGTTTTCCAGCGCTGAGGATTTTCAAGCCAAGGATTGTATAATCTGAGAATGGCAACAACATCCGGATTCATAATCCCTAATTAGTAGGGTTCATTTGGATTGTCAATCCAAATGAGCAGGGTTAATTTGGGAATCGCGGGAAATGTCCGGAACCATGGTAGCCTGCAGCAGCTTCGTATATAGCTCGTCGATTTTTTTTATCATGCTCTTAGTTGAGTATTGCTGAGCCATTTCGCGGCCTCTTTCACCCATCCGCTTTCTCAGATCAGCATCCTCGGCTAAAGTCAGAATTCCTTTCGCCAGTTCGGCAGCGTTCCCGGTTCCGAACAGGTAACCGTTTTCCCCATGCCGAATCAGATCGTGGATGCCTCCGGTCCGGCTGCCGATCACCGGCTTGCCGGCAGCCATGGCTTCTACCAGCACTCGCCCCATGCCCTCGTTGCGCGAGGGCAGAACAAATATATCGAATATGTTCATCAGGGCAGGGATGTCGGAGCGCCAGCCTGTAAACACCGCCTTTTGCCCGGCCCCTGCCGCTTCTGCCTTTTTCTTCAGCGCCGCCTCCAGTTCGCCCTTTCCCACGAAGACCACCACAGCGTTCACGATTTTTGTCCAGACCCGTGCCATGGCCTCCAGAAGCGTCGCCGGATCCTTGATCGGCAGCAGCCAGCCCACGAAACCGACGACGACGGCATCGGCAGCTATTCCCAAATCAGCCCGCAAAGAGACGGCGTCTCCGCCATTGGATGCCTGGAATCGTTCGATGTCAATCCCACTGTGAACGATGGAGAGTTTCTCCGGTTTGGAGACACGGAAGCGGATGTAGTCGTCCCGCTCTGCCTCCGTCAAGGCGATCGTTCGGTCGGTGATCCGGTCGGTGATCCGCTCCAACATAAGAAACAGCCAAGATGCCGCAGAGCCGAAGTGACCGTAAAAGACATGGCCATGGGGGGTATGCACGATATGAGGAGCGCCGGCCAGCCATGCCGCCCAGCGGCCGAGCAGGCCGGCCTTGGAGGAATGGGTATGAACGATGGCGGCCTTTTCCTTTTTGATCAGCCTGTAAAGCGTCCAAAAGGCCTTCAGGTCGGCCGGCGGATTGATTCTTCTGACCAGGGAGGGAACCGTGCAGACCCTGGCGCCTTTTTGGCGGGCTTCTCCGATACCCTCTTCTACAAGCCGCCTCTCCGAAAGGACCATTTCAGACTCCAGGGAAAGGCCGCTCGCCAGGAGGGTATCATATTTTCGGCAAAGCCCACGACAGGTAACAAGCGTGTTCAGCGCCGAACCGCCCCTGTCCAAACGAGTGATAATGTGCAAAACCTTGCAGGCGTTATCTTCTGTCACGCCCCACCACTTCCTGGATCACCGTCGCCAGTTGATCCACATGCCGTTTCCAGGAGAAACGGCTCTCTGTGTATTTTCGGCAGCGGTTTCTCAATGCAGTATATTTCGGACTGCTTACCGGATAGGCCTCGATCGTTCTTTCAATGCCTGCCGCCATTTCCCCGGCAGCAACCCCGTCAAAAAGAAATATTGGGTCGAACCGGGAAAGAATTTCCTTCGTTCCCCCAACGGGAGTGCCCAAAACAGGTGTGCCGCAGGCCATGGACTCCGGCGTCACCAGCCCGAAGCCTTCCAGTTCGCGGGTGGGTAGAACAAAAAAATCGGCGGAGCCGTAATAATCCCGAAGCATTGCATCCTTGAGGAAGCCGGTGAAGTCGATATGCCCGGTCATCTTCCATTTTTCAGAAAGTGCCTCAAGCCGCCTGCGCTCAGGTCCTTCTCCCCCGACGGTCAAATGGACCGGAAGACCTTTGCCAACCAGGATGGAGACCGCCTCCACGAGCCGATCCATGCCCATGCGGGGTTCCAGGTTTCTCAATGTGAAAAGATGGACTCGCCCCTCGGGAAGCCGGAGTTTTTTCTTGATGTTCAGGCGGTTTTCGCAGGGCTGAAATCTTTTCAGATCCACGCCCCCGGGGTTAATATCAACGCGAGTTTCATCGATGCCGTGCACGGCTCGAAGTTTTTGCGCCATGTACCGGCTGAGGGTCATTACCTTCCGGGCTCTTCTCACACAAACCCGCTCCAGATGCCGGCGGAGGCCCGCAGAAAAAAACACCCCCGGCGAGGCCGTTGTCCGGCCATATTTCAGCAAAAATTCTTCATGCCCGGGAGAATGAAAAACATAGATTATTGGAATCTGCCCGAGCTTTCCCTTTAACCGCAGGGAGAGAAGACCCAAGGGTTGGTGCACGATCATCAGGTCAAAGCCGCCGCCCGGGCTTGCCTGATCAAAAAGACGGGATGGGCGCCGAAGCAAGGCGTTAAAAAATAGGGCCGGTCGATCTGTCGGAGCAAAATAGCAATATTCGGTGAAGCTTCCAATCCGTTTCACCTTTGCCTCTTTTCTGACCCCGGTCCTTGCCAGGACAACGACCTCCATACCCCTTTCCGATAGACCTGCCGCCTGGTGATGGCAAACCATTTCAGAGCCGCTGCTGGGGTTGGCGACCGACGCATCGGTAATCAATAGCGTTTTGTACGCACCGCCCTGGATTTTTGCAAATCGCTCCATTTTCTAAGGGAGGCCTTCTACCTTTCTATCAGTAAACGGCATGTGCGCCATGGACGCTCGGGGGTGATGCTTCGCAGGCACTCGTGGGTTCCGAGCATGCAGTATCCCCGGTTGCAGCCGATGCAGGACAAATCATCTCGCCGAAACACCGTATGATGAGCTCCCACGGGATACCAGCGAGATTTTACGGTCGGCCCCATGAAAGAAACGGTCGGAACCCCTAAGGCAGCGGCCAGATGCAGGGGACCGGAATTGTTGCAGACGAACACCTTGCAGACAGAAGCGATCGCGGCAAAACGGCGAAGATCGTCGGCCATATACACCATCGGGGTTTTGCGGACGCCCCGGAGGATCTTTTCGATGACCGTTCGGTCCCCACGTCCGCCGAAAAGGACGATCCAGGGGGTTCCAATATCTTGAAGCCGTTTGATGAGCGCGGAATAATATTCTTCAGGCCAGCGCTGGGTCCAGTAATGCGCCCCGGGATGGATGCCGACGACAGGTTGGCCCTTCCACCCCGCTTTTTCCAACCGTCTCCTCCCCCATGCCGACTCGGCAGGGGAAAGAAACATCCTCGGCTCCCGGGGGGCGGCGACGACGCCGATCGGTTTCAGGACATCGAGGCTTGCGTCCACAAAATGTCTTTCCCCAGGGGCGGCAGAAACCCGAAGGTTGAAAAAAACCTCCCGGCCGAATCCGGAATAGCCGAGTCGAATTTTTGACCGGCTCAAGAATGCGGTGAGCGCAGGACGAAGATCCGGCCCGGTAAACGGATCGACCGCCAGATCGAATCTTTTGCTTCGCAGGGAACAAATGACGGCTTTCTGCCGGCTCGGTTTCATGCGCCGGTCCAGAATCACGTATTCATCGGCCGGCGTTTTCCCGTTCAAAAGGGGGTGGTTGCTCCAACTGGCCAGGACGGTGATCCTGGCGCCGGGAAACCGGTCCCGAAGCGCCGCTATGGCAGGCAGGGAAAGGACCAGGTCCCCCACCCGGTCATTGCGGATAAATAATATCCTTTGGATCTCATCGATGGATTCCAGCCGGGGCGACAATTTGTCGGCATCGGTGAATACTCGCGAAATCCGGTTCAGCACTTGTGCTCGGACAAAAAGGTAACACTGCTTGATGCGCTCTTTATGAAACATGAGTCTTGATTTTCGACGGCACTGCGACAGCCTCCAATGCATTGTAAATACTTCGACCTGTTATCTTTGAGATTGCGACGGCAAAGCCGTCCACAATCTGCTTTCTCCGGTCCACCGATCCGGTATCCGGGCCAATCCGAACGATTCGAAATCCTGCTTTTTTCAGACAAAGGGGCACTGTTCGGGAAGAAAAATGGAAAAGGTGGAGCTCCTTTTCGTCGGGCTCATAAAGCCTGAGCGGCTTTCCCTTGAACAGGCGGTAGACTGCCCTCATGAGAATATTGTTCAAGTTGGGGACAGCGACGACCAGAACGCCGTCTCCGGCAAGAATGCGGCGGGCTTCGGTCAGGTAGGCCAGCGGATCCCGAACATGCTCCAAGACATGCCAAAGAGTGACCAGATCGAAGGCTCCGTCGGTAAAAGGGGCATCCGGCAGCTCCCCGTGAAACACCTCGCATTCGGCCGTTTTTGCTGCATGTTCTGCCGCAAATCCGGAAATTTCCGTTCCGGTAGTCTGCCAGCCGCGACGTTTTGCGACCTCCAAAAACAACCCTTCTCCGCATCCGACATCGAGCAGACGGCCTGTCCTTTTGAATTTTTCCAGGTGTTGGATCCGCCGTTCCCACATTTTCACTCTTTTCGGACGCTGCTCGGTCAGCCAGCTTTGGTAATACTGCTCGTCATAATGATCCGGCAAGCTCCACCGACTTGGCTGGGGATCGACAAATACCAGCGAGCAGTCGCGACACTTCAAAACACGAACCGAATCCTCCGCAACCTCCAGCGCCTGAAACTGTTTGCCACCGCAAAGACGGCAGCCATTGGACCGATTCGATGCAGGACTTGCTTTCATTCGGCTGATTTCATCCTTTCTGTAATTGCAATCGAGGCTGCTGGCCTGGACAAGCGACATCGACAGCCCGGTTCAGCGGCGAGGAAAAGCTCGCCTCCTCGGACTCTTCACCAGTTCCTGATAAATATGTTCCATTCGGCAGATATTTTTTTCCATGGTAAACTTTTTCTCGACCCGCCTCCTCGCTTCAAGCCCCATCTTTTTTCGCAGTAGATCGTCTTCGATCAATTCTTCGATCTTCTCGGCCAGCGCCGCAGCATTATTGGCTGGAACAAGCAAGCCGGATACGCCGTCGACCACCGCCTCCGCACATCCTCCCACCTCGGTCGCGACCGCCGCTTTTCCGGCTGCCATGGCTTCAAGGAGCGCCCGGGGAAAGGCCTCGGACCGCGAGGGAAGAACAAAAATGTCCAGCCTCGAAAGAAAGGAAACCACATCCTCCTGGTGCCCCACAAAATTGACGCAATCGTTCAATCCTTGTCTTTCCATGATTTTTCGGCAATCGGCTTCAAAATCCGGCTCCGAAACGCCCCCGGCAATCAACAGCCGGGTGTCCGGATGATTGCGTTTTACGCGTCCGAACGCCTCCAGTAGCACATCCTGGCCCTTGATCCGCTCGATTCGACCAACGGCTCCAACGACGATCTCTCTTTCTAAGGGCCCACCCTGCCCCGCAGGCTCGGAGCTGTACCGGGAAAATTCCTCCAAAAGAATTCCGTTGTGCACTGTCACCATTTTTCCAGTCTGCCCCATCCAGTCGAACCTTCTGCGAAGATCTTCGGCTACCAGAACAATCCTGTCGGTGAAACAAGACAAAAGCCGGTCGAAGGAATCGGCGGCTTCCGCACGGATATGCCAGACAACCTTCGCATTGCAGAACAGGGAGGCCATGCCTGCATAAAATGTATTTCGCGGGCCGTCGGTATGAAAAATGTCGATGTTCAGCCTCCGTCCGAGCTTTGCCACCTGATAAACAGCCTTGGCCAGTTCAAGGGGCCGAAGCATGAAGACCGCAGGCAGAGGGATGATAAAGACGGGAATTTGCATCTGTCTCAGCCTGGCAGCAAGAGGGCCCTTGCCCGGCAGCAAGACATATGGAGCAAAATCGTTTTTATCGAGTCCGGAAGCCAGCAACATCAAGCTAATCTGGCCACCACCGGTCAAGTGCGCGAAGCTGGAAAAATAGAGGATATTGATCGGACTCTTTTCCATGTTCAGCCGTGAAGAAACCGCTCGTAGAGTGTCTCGATTTCCCTAACCATCTGCAGGGCGGAAAACTTTTCTTCAGCCAGCCGCCGGCCGTTTTCCCCCATCTGGCTCCGGCGGTGAGGATCGGCGATCAGTGCTTCTATGGCGAGTTTCATCTGCAAAACGCTGCCGGGGGCAACCAGATACCCGTTGATCCCGTGCCGGATCACTTCCGGTATCCCCCCGGTATCGGATCCGATCAGCGGAAGCCCCTGGCACATGGCCTCCAGAAGGGAAAGTCCGAGCCCTTCCCTGTAAAGACTCGGCAACACCGCGATATCCGAGCGGGCCAAGACTGCTTGAACGTCTTGCTGCATTCCCAAAAATTCGGTGTGAGAGTCGATGTCCAACTGGTTTGCGTACAACCGAAGCGCCTCTTTCAAGGGGCCGTCTCCGACCAGGGTCAGGACCAGGGAGGGATGCCTTTTTTGAACCATGGCCGCTGCCTCCATCAGAATACGATGGCCCTTGTTTTCGACCAGAGAGGCCACCACGCAAATGCGGACGAATTTGCGCTCCGATTTTGTCGGCGCTGGAATTTTCCGGCATGCAACCCCGTTGTATATCCGGGTCAACTTATCCGGACGGACGCCGACTTTTTCCTGCATGAAACCTCGGGCGGCCTCCGAGCAGCAAATGACGCGGTCGGTGATCAGGGAAAGGACTTTCTCCATCCAGCGGTTTCGTCTGTTCAGATCCCAGTGGATGGTGTGAACGTGGGAAATGACCACGGGAGTTCGGGCCAGAAGCGCCGCCCCCCGACCGAGGATTCCGGCATAATAGCCATGGGTGTGAACGACATCGAAGTGCCCTTTTGCAATGAGCCTCGCCAACCGCAAAAAACTCGACGGGTCGTGGTAGCTTTTGAAATCCAACACGCGGATGCTTTCTTTGCGCTGGAGAAGCTTTTTAGCAAGAACGCCCCCATCGGCCAGGCACCAGATGCTGGGAGAAAATTTTTCCCGGTCCAGTCCTTCGTAAAGCGTTTCGATGATTCTTTCCAGTCCGCCGATGTTTAGATCTTCGACCAGATATAGAATTTTTCTAGGTGGCATCACTTGCAGCAGATGGCGATCAGGTTTTTCCCCAACTGATCGGGGACGGAAAAATCCTGGATATAATACAGAAAGCGGATGATGCGGTGCAGTGCGTTTACCATCTGACGGCGCACTCTTCTTTTTGCCGATTTTCCGAAAAATTCGTCCCTTACATTCATCTTCATTATTCTTCTTCTGCAGGGCTGCTCGCACCCTGGATCATGGCCAGCATCTCGCCGACTCGATGAACATACGTGTGCTTATCGACGACCTCTCTGCGCGCAGACCGTGCGATACGCTTCCGCTCCTCCTCATGGGTAAGATAATACCGGATCTTCATGCGCAGATCGGAGGCGTTTTCGTAGACCGCGAGATGGACGCCGTCCTCGAACAAGGCTAACACATCCCGCTGCCGGTCCGTCATCACAAAGCCGCCGCAAGCCATGGCCTCGAAAATCCGTGGACTGGCCTGGTGAACCGGGATGCGGCCTGCAGGATCCCGGAAATGCGGCGCCAATACGATCCGGCTGGCGCTGTAGATTTTCCGCCAGACTTCCGGGGTGACCTTGCCTCCTTTCAGGCACGGCCGCAGGGCAGAATTTGCCGGAAGTTTTTCCCATCCCGGCCCCCACAGGCCGAAATCGAACTCCGTCAATTCGGAAAAAAGATCTTCACGAACCGGGTAGTAAGAACCGATGAACACCACGTCGTGACGGTATCGGTCGATCTCGGACTTTGCCAGTTCCTCCGGGCGGTGAACCTGCGGATCGCATGCCATCGGCAGCAGCCGGGCGCCGGCTACACCGTTTTCGGCCAGCAAATCCACTGCTTCGGACCCCTGGCAGAAAATAAAATCGTACCGGCCAGCCGCTTTCAGGATCGGCTCAAACACGACGGGGGCATCGCTCGTCCACAGAACCGTTTTCGCCCCCTTCTCTTTTAATTCTGCAATCGTTCCAGGGCGAATGCGGGTTCCGCCTGCAACGAGCGCCAAATCCGGAGAAACACGTGCGGCAAGGTCCAGTAGACGCCGGTTGATCTGGTCGAGATCGAACCGCTGCAGAAGCGGGACCCGCCGTCGAAGCCGGCCGGGAATGAGATACGTCCGGTCGTCGAAAGAGACCAGTTCATGGCCGATGGCTCGGATTGCATGTTCGATGTACTCGGTAATCGTCTGAAAGGACGGATTATGATAGCTGCTGAATAGAATTTTCATTCGATTAGCTTGCTGCTGTGTTTCCTTTCCTATCCTTCAGCTTATGATCGAGCACCGAGACCTTTCCATACCAGTCTCAACTCCTTTTTCATCAGAGTTGCGGACAGTGTCCCGTATATGATGTTCCAGACCGGAAAAACTATCAGCACGACGACGAATGGGCTGGGGATCAATCTGCCGGCTATCAAGCCGGCAATGACCATCCCGGAGAGCAAGACCGTACATTTAAGGATCAACTCCTTGTATTCCGACAATCGAAACTCCAAAACAGCTTGGTTAGCGGCCTGAAAAAAGAGAAAAACAAAAACCTGCGCCAGGGAAACGCCGGCAGCCACCCCAAAAATTCCCTGCCACCAGGCGAGAAACGGGGTGATGATTAAAAAAAAGCCGATCCCCATCACCCGGATTTTTAACATCACCCCCACACGCTGTTTCGAATGCAGAATTCTTAAATGGTAATCGCCATAGCTTTGCGCTGCTACCTGGATAATGAGAATCAGCATCAAGCCGTAAAGGTTGTAGATATCCGTCGTCGAAAATCGACTATCCAAAAAGAAAAAAGAAAGCAGCGGCACAAAAAAGACAACGACATTTGCCGTTATCCAGGAAATCAGCATGGTGTTACCCTTGTAGATCCGCTCGAAGAGAACGCGGACCTCCTTCCAAGCACCGGCGGCGATCAAAGAAGACACGCGTGAGAAAAACACCTTTGCAATCGGGCTGACGGCGATATTATGCAAAAGGTAAACAAACTTCTCTGAATATGCGACAATGGCCACGGATCCCACCGGCAGGTAAGAACATATCTGCCTGCTGGCCACTTCCCGCAGATCCCACAGGATGCCGGAAAGCGCTACAGACGATGATTTGCGCATCAATTTCGGCAGGGCAGGATGAACCCACTGGATCGTCGGCCGCCAAGGCGTGGAAAATGCCAACACGACGATCAGAATTGCGAATCGAAGGGCGTTTGATAACAAGGCGGCATAGGCAATGGCAAGAATGCCGAATTGAGGGACGAAATAAAATAAAAAAAAGATGTTTGCCACGGGGTGAAGCAATGCGGTCGTCGCCGGAAGGGAAAAATGAAAAAGTGCGTTTAAAATATACTCGGAAGTAGTTGAAACGCTGTGAAACGCTAGTGCGAGAAGAAACAACCTGACCAATTTGATGGTCAGCTCGGTTCGTTCCGCATCGAATCCGGATGCAAACAGGGCGACAACGCCATCACCTGCTGCAAAAACAATTCCCGCCATCGCGAAGGATAAGCCCAACGCCCACTTGAGAACGACATCGGCAAAAACGAACCCGTCTTTCGTGTCTTTTTCTTTGATCTCATTGAACACCGGGATGAAAACGGAGGTCAGAAAAAGATGGATCATTCCCGCAAAGGTAAAGACGGTCAACGCGACAAAGAGGCAGTCCAGATCGGAAGAAAGTCCAAAACGCCTGGCTAAAAAGATCTGAAAGACAAATGCCAGTGCAAATCGCAGACCGTTGACGGCGCTCAATACGACTGATTTTCTTTTCAGATCCACAAATCAACAATTTGTTTTGAATTATAATCCAAATATCACCGGCCTGGAACAGTGGAAACCACTCAACCCTTCGACCTTTCAAACCATTTGTTCTTTTGCTTTTGCACACCTCCAGAAACAGCTCCGCCCCTTGAATTCCGCGGCGGAAATGAACATAAAATACTGTTATCACTCACTATTAGTTACACCAACCTCGGCATGCCGATGTTGACGTGCACCCATCCGCGCAGAATTTCCAGAGTCCCACAACTGCCTGAATTTAATTTGTATATCTGCAAAGCGGGTACGGTGTCAAATGAAAAGCCCTATTTTTTTCAAGAATCTAAGGTTGTTAGAGGGGTTGTCAGAGTTCCGTTCCGTTTCAGCTTTCCCGGCTCGCATGTCAGGATGTACGTTCGTCGCTGCGGAAGGACTGGCTGACAAGTGCTTTAGGCGGAGTGTCCGGTTTGGCCTCCGGTAACCCGGCAAACCGTTTTTCTGGATTTCAGAAAGGAGGTTTTCCGATTGCCGACTTCACCGCGACAAGAAATTTTTCGAAATCGCCAAGACGTTTTTTCAGGATTCCATACACGAGCGCATCATCTACTTTGTCATAGCCGTGCACGAGGATGTTGCGGGTCCCGGCCATCGGCACCAAAAAACGGAGGCTCTCTTTTCCGATCAGCCCGGCTTCGGCCAGCGCCGTGAAGATTCCCTTGTTGTCTTTCGGCTCGGCGAGCTTCCGCTGGGAGATAACGATTTTACCGATGTCCAGACACCCCTCTACAGCGACCTGAAGGTTTCGCTCGGCGATATCTTTTGCATCCGCAGAAGCAAGGTATTCCTCATACGAGGCCGTCTGCTCCGAGAGCCTTCGCAGCCTGGACAGCCGATCTTTCACGGCCTGGCACTTTTTCTCGATTCGCTCGATCATAATTCACCTGTCGCTGATTTTCCCCCCGCCCCTTTCCTCAATTCCTCCAGAAAGGGTTTGAAATCAAAATACAGGCCTTTGACCTTGCATTCGTAGTCGGTTCTCCGGTCTTCGTCGGCAACGTAAACGGCACGTCCCCGGGTGATGATTTCGTAGGCCATCTCCAAAGAAGCACCATTGAGAATTACGATGTCTGTCTTGATTTCCAGCGCGCCGGACAGCCTTGCAGCAAACAGGTGGGCATCTGAAGATGCTTCTAGGGGATCGTTCTTATATTGCGCTTCATCGAGCAGAAAGGCCAAATCGATGTCGCGGGGCCGCCGGTCTGTTTCAGCATCCAGCATGGAGCCGAACAGATAGACCGCCAACACCGTATCGCTTCCGGCGAAGGCCTCTCTTGCATCCGAACGTATTCGATCTATACGATTCATCACTTTCACCTCAGCGTCGCCCATTCTTTCTCTGCTACCGGATACCCGATATCTCCTTAATGTAGTCAAAATATATCGGAAACGGAGATCCTGTCAATGTGACAAACTGCCGCGTTCCGTCTGGGAGTGCTGGTTTTCATGGATCGCCTCTTCGATCCAGCCCCGGCCGGGATGAGGATAAGGCAATCTCGCCTCTCGAAGCGGAATGTCGAAGTTTCTCGCTCGTTCATCGCATCACGGCAGCAATTTATTTCTTATCATAATGGGGAGCTCCACCGCAAAGCGGCGGAGCTCCCCATTATTCCTTGACATTTCATGCCATTGGCATGTATTCGTATAATTTAAGATAATTAGCGAGAATTTTACGAGTCTTGTCCCCTCGAATCTTCAACTTGATGATTCCCTGTTGCTTGCAATAGGGATACCGAATTATTTCCTCTCCGCTGGTGGGAGAGGGTCAGGGTGAGGGGGGTAAGATCAGATCCCTCTGATACCCTGCAGCTTGTTGGAACTAAGCGGAAATCCCGCTTTGGCGGGGCTGCAGGGAGATTCATTCCCCCGCAGGCAGGTAGGCGCTTTGGCGAAGAAAAATGACACGATTTCATCGACGGAAAAGCTCCTGGACCTAATCCGAGGGAAAAAAGCCTCGGGTTCGGCGTCGGCCTCTCCTGCTGTTCAAAAATCACCGCCGCGAAAGAAGCCAGGCCCCCCTTCCAAGATACGTCCCGTCAAACCGAGAAGACCGGAAAATTCCGCGAAAAAGCGCCCCCGGAAATTTTCCTTCTCCCCGCGGCTTTTCAAGGTGCAGTCAAAAGTGACCGTCGGCATCAGCCTCGGTGTAAATGAATTGAGGTTGGTCAAAGTCGGCCAGGGGCCGGACAAAAACAGGGTGCTTCTCAACTACGAAACGATTTCATATCCTGCCCAGGTATCGCCGAAGAGCCCCCAATTTTTGCTCTTTTTAAAGCGAACCTTGACACAGTTTTGCCGAGAGTCCAAGGCGCCTGAAATCTGGAGTGCAATCTCCTCTGCAAAGGTGGAGATGCGCTATCTGAGAATTCCGAAAGTCCCCCGAAAACAGATTGCCAATACCGTCTACTGGACCTTCAAACGGGATGTTTCCTTCGACGAAAAAGGGGATATTTTCGACTTTTCGCTGCTGGGGGACGTTATCGAAGAGGGTGTGCAAAAGACCGAGGTCATGGCCTACACCGCTCCGCGCGATGAGGTGAATCGGCTTCGCGATTTATTTGCCAAAAGCGGCTTTCCCCTGACAGGGATCACCATCGTCCCTTTTTTGCTGCAAAACCTGCTTCGCAGCCGATGGCTTGGAACCGAAGTCAAGAGTGCCTGCAGTCTGTATATCGGAACGGACTGGTCACGCATCGACATTTTTTCAAACGGCAATCTGGTTCTGTCCCGGGGCATCAAAGCCGGCATGCAAAGCATGATCGAATCGCTCCGGCAGCACATTGCCGGTGAAGAACCGACCCATCAGCGCGGGGAGAAGGAAGAGCCGTTTCCCGCCGAACCGCCTGCCGCCGATCTTGCCGCGCTACCCGAGGCCGACGAGGCCCGCAGGATATTTTTCGGATTCATCCAGCACCCCCAGTACGTTGAAAATTCCCCGGTCCACAAGTTCACCGAAACAGACATTTTCAACATGATCCTGCCGGCGCTGGAGCGCCTGATTCGCCAGGTGGAAAGAACCCTGGAGCATTATGCCTTGAAGTTTGAAAATATCAGGGTCGAGCGGGTCTATCTTTCAGGTCCGGTCAACACCCAGCAGCTCATGGTCGATCACATCGCCGAACAGCTCGGGACTAAAATCGACATTTTCGATCCAATGGGAGAGGCTTCTCCGCTTTCCGACAATATCACCCCGCCGGAAAGCCGGTACAAGAGAGAAGCGTTTCTGCCGGCGGTCGGTCTTGCCCTGTCTGACGGTGACCAGACGCCGAACTTCCTCCGCACCTACCGGGACAAGCAAAAAGCGTCGAAAAACCGGCAGATCAACAGCCTCTTGTTTGCCGCACTTTTGCTCGTCATGGTCGCCTGCGGTGCGGTTTACTTTTGGCAAAGCGAACAGATCGACGAAAAAGAAATGAAGGTCTTTGCGCTTCAGCGGGAGCTCGACTCCTTCGCCCCCCGGGTCGACAGGGACCTGATCGCCCTTCTTCTTCAAAAGGTGAAAAAGGGGCAGGACTCGATGAAAGGGGTTGGCCATCGATACAAGCCCGTCGCTGTCATCAACGAGATCTCCCGGCTGACGCCTGCCCACGTCCGATTGCTGAGTCTGAGCCTCGACATGGATCCGACGGCCGGAGATCCCTCCCGCCGTCTGGTTCGCATCGAAGGGGTGGTCTTTGGAGAGCGCCTGACCTACGAATCCTTGCTGGCCGAATTCCTGGTCAAGCTGCAGACGAGCCCGCTCCTGAACAAATTCAGCATTCAGCAGCGGACGTTTGCCTTCGTGGAGGAAAAAGAAGTGCTTCGATTTACCGCGCAGATGGAGATCGGATAAGATTCCATGAAAGTGGGCGGCCAACAGATCAATGTCACGAACCTGGTCATTTGCACGGTCGGTATCTTGATCCTCGTGGTCGTGGGAATTTTTCCGGCCCACCAAACGCTGAAAGAGCTGGACCAAAAAATCGCGGCACTCCAGTACCAGGTCAAGGAGCAGAACCTTCTCTTTCCCCTGTTCGTGCAACTGCTCCAGCGCTCCAGGCAAGAGGCGCCCCCTTTGCTGCCGGCTCCGGAGCCGAAAAAACTGCCCAGGGGCGAAACCGCCGTCCTGACGAATTTGTTCCGCGAGATCGCCGATACAAACAATATTGCGGTGGAAAGCCTGAGGCCGGATGTGGAATCGCTGATCGCCGCCTCGGGCCGGTTCAAGATGCTTGCCGAACTTTCCGGCGGCTTTTACGATCTTCGCAGCTTTCTGATTCAGTTAGGCGGCATCCCTTACCTGGGGGACATCGAACACCTTCGGCTGCAGAGCGCCACCGAAGATCGAACTTTGCAGGTCACCATGCGGTTTTGGGTGTTGCAGGAATGAAATGCATCGGGCAGCTGATACACTGCTGAGCACCTGAGCCGGTAAGCTGCCATGCAAAAAAACAGAGGTCGGATGTCAGATGTCAGATGTCAGAAAAAAAACAAACTTCGGTTATCTATGAATCTCAAGCAATCTCAAGCCAGAGCCGGTGGAGGGACGCGCTCTGTCGCGTCCGCGTTCCATTTAACGACAAAATACCGGCCACGACGGAGCGTGGCCCTCCAAGTCAAAACCCTACGGCCTCCGGCTCCTCGAAACTGGAATTTGAGGATTCTGGATAAGCGCAAAACAAAATTTTCCTTATCGGAAATTTCCGGACATCGGGATTTTTTCGAGGCTTAACAGCATCTGAACCCAGAACCCTGCCTGTGCGGCGACCTGTCCGGGCGTCTTGTCCGGCGTAGCCGAAGGCGAAGCGGGAAGCCAAAGGCAAAGCGGGAAGCGCGCAGCGCGAAGACGTAAACCTCTGAACCCAGAACCCTGAACCTTTTAACCCAGAACCCTTGAACCCTGAACCTCGGAACCCTCTTCATCGATGAATAAACGCGAAAAAATCATACTGGTGCTGATGGGCCTTGCTGTATTATACGGGGCTTTCGAATATCTGTGGCCTTCGGGGGAAAGTGCCGCCCCCGGCCAGAAAAAACAAAGCACCGAGGAGCTAAGCGCTTACGTGACGGGCATCGCCGCTTCTCTTCCCCAAATGAGCGTCTCCAAAGCGGAAAAGTACGCCATCGCCTCTGCAGCGGCCAAATGGACCCAGGACCCGTTTTTGCAGGTCAGGCTCCCGGAAAAGCAAGACCAGGCAGAGACCGAAGAGACGATTTCGGCCGAGGAGTTCAATCTCCGATATACCGGCTATATCGAGATGGGTGCCAACCGGATCGCCATTATTAACGGTAGGGAATATGGAATCGGTGAATTCTTAAAAGAGACCCCATACAGGTTAAAAGACATTTCTCCGAATCGCGTCCTGATTCAGGCCGACAATCAAGAGAAATCCTTTGTGCTGCCGATCGAGGAGAATTCTTTTTGAATAATTTTTTCAGGAAAAGGATGATTCATCATGAATCCTTTGTGCCGTCAGCATAAATTCCGCGGCATCGGCATTATTTTAATGTGCCTTTTCTTTCTTTCATGCGGCGCGAGCGGCGGCGAAGATTCCTCTTCTGCCGGTGACGGCAATGGCGGAACGACAACGACCAACATTTCTGTATCGGCAAGCTCCCAGAATATTGTAGCCGACGGAACTTCACAGACATCGATCACGGCAACGGTTACCGACAGCAGCGGCGCTGCTGTCGCCGATGGAACGCAGGTTACATTTTCGACCACGACAGGGAACCTTTCTGCGGCGAGTGCCACTACCACCAGCGGTGTTGCCACTGTAACGCTCACCAGCCCTCTTACTACCGGAATCGCAACGGTTACGGCATCCTCGGGAGGAGCGTCAGACACGGTCACCATCACATTGGTGGCGGCCCAAGTGGGCAGTATCTCTCTGGCAGCCGGAAGCTCGAGTCTGCCGGCCGACAACGCCTCAACCACCCTGATCACCGCCACGGTCAGAGACCCCTCCGGCAATCCGGTCAGCGACGGAACTGCGGTCACCTTCACCACCACCGCAGGCAGCCTGTCGGCGGCCAGCGCAGACACGTCCGGCGGCACCGCATCGGTGATCCTGACCAGTTCTGCCATATTGGGGTCGGCTTTGATCGACGCCACCTCCGGGGGCGTCTCGTCGACCACCAGCGTCACTTTTGTCGCCGGTCCGCCCGCGGCGGTCTCTGTCTCCGCTTCTCCTAACAACCTGACGGCAGACGGCGCCAGCACGAGCCTGCTGACCGCTTTGGTGGCGGATTCCGGCGACAACCCGGTCAATGGAGAATCCGTTTCTTTTGCCGCCACTTCCGGAAGCCTTTCAAACTCGTCGGTCCAAACCGATATCACGGGTACTGCCCGGGTGACCTTTACCGCCCCCATTGCAGTGGGCACGGGAGCAGCCACCGTCACGGCCGCCACGTCCAACAACATCTCGAATACAGCCGCCATTACGCTGGTATCCGCACAGGTCGGCAGCATCGCCATGGCCATAAGCAACACGAGCATTCCGGCAGATGGAAGCTCCACCACGCTGATCGCCGTCACCGTGAAAGACGTAAACGGAAATGACATCACGGACGGCACCACAGTTAACTTTACCGCTACTTCCGGCACGCTTTCGGCAGCCGGCGCCGACACCTCCGGCGGAAACGCTTCCGTAATTTTGACCAGCCCCACCACGGTCGGGCCATCCCTGGTGACGGCAACCTCTGGTGGCGCTTCCAGTTCCGGCACCGTTTCGTTTACGGCCGGGTCCGCCGATTCGGCAAACACCACACTGTCGGCCAATCCGGGGGTCATCCCTGCAGACGGCGCAAGCACCTCCCTGGTGACCCTTGCCGCCGCAGACGCCAACGGGAACCCGGTCGTTGACGGCACATCGGTGAGCTTTACCACCACCGAAGGAAGCCTTTCTTCGGAGACCGCCTCCACCACAAACGGCCGGGCCTCCGTGAACCTGACCAGTTCCACCAGCAACGAAACCGCCGCTGTAACGGCGGTCATCGACACCGTGACAAAAACGGTTTCGGTGGTGTTCGGCACCGGTGCCGGCTCGGGCGAACCGGCCAACATTATCGTTTCCGTTGCTCCCGAGACGATTCAGGTCCAAGGGACCGGCGGCGTCTCGCGTACCACGGTCACGGCCACCGTGGTGGACGAAAATGGCGAACCTTACAACGACAGCAGCGACAATATCCGCTTCACGATCCAGTCCGGGCTGAGCGGCGGAGAGTATCTTGTTGACGACGACGGCAATCCGCAACCGGCGATCACCAAAGGAACCTCCGGCGGCATCGCAGCCGTTTCGCTGCAGGCGGGCACGATATCGGGACCGGTAACGATTTTAGTCGAAGTTCTCAAAGACGGGGCCGGGACCCTTCTCGGCACATCGACCACGGCAGTCAGCCCGCCGATCCTGATCGAGCCGGGTGCACCCTTCAGCATGACCCTGTTTCGGGCCTCGGCAGTGATCGACAACGCCAACGGGGCCCTAAGCCAGATATTTGCCGCCATGCTGCAGGATCGACAGGGAAACCCGGTAGCAGACGGCACAGGCGTCTACTTCGGCATCGTAGACAACCCGCCTAACGGCTATTTGGTCAATGGCAGTGACGGGAATACAATTCTTGGTTCTGACCTCTTTATCTCCTCAAGCACTGCTTTCGATAATTCAGTGGAAAAATTAGATCGGGTGATCATACTGAGCGGTCCGAATGAAGGAGGACATATTATTATAGAAACTGTGGAAACAGGAAGTGTCAACAGTGTAAGATTGTTTAATGACTATTTAAAAACCGACAATACCAATACCATCGTTTTTGTAGCGGGCAACGCCCAGTTAGGCACCATCTGCACCGTGGTTCCCACAGGCAACCTGATTCCGGATACCACCTGCACGCCGGCAACCGGAACGTCCGTCAAAGGGGTGGCTCACAGCAGGCTTACCTGGACCGGAGCGGATATTTTTAAGCCATTTTACCTGTATGCGCAAAGTGCAGATTCGGGCATCAATTTAGGCCAAGCGCTAAGCTCGACTTACGGGTTCTTTGAACCGGCCATCATCGACGTTTCCCTGGTCCCCGCATCCTCAGTGGCTGGTGGAACTCCGGTCACGGTATCGGCCCATCTCCATGACAGTGCGTCACCGTCTAACGACCTAAGCAATCAGACGCTTGATTTCGCCATTAACAACACAACCGTTGCCGGCTTCGGCGCCATTGGAAATGGGACAACGACTTCTGTCACGAACCAAAACGGTATCGCTCAGACGAGTCTCGTAACAAACGCCGTCGCGGCAACGGTGAATGTTACCGTCAGCTATACAGCCGCTACCGGCGAAACTTATACCGGCACAGCAACCTTGACTTTGAATTAGAACGAAGGGCATTATCGTCCAAAAACGAACGCGAACCCGCTCAACGAGACCGATCATGATAAAGAGATTCCATCCAATCAGAGCCGCAGCGATTTTAGCAGCGATTCTTTTTCTCGTATCGGCCTGCGGGGGAACAGCCGCCAAGAAAGAAGAAAATACGTTTTTCTCCAAATGGCGCACAGTGGCCGAGAAATCAAAAGGATATTCTCCTCCCTCAAAAGCACAGCCTCTTGAGTCGGAAAAAGACACGCCGAGCGATGCCCAGAAAACGGCCCTGCCAGACGCCCTAAGAAAAGAACTTCCCCAAGAACGCGTAACCATCTCTATGTACGATGTCAGCCTGCCGGTGCTCCTGAGAAGTCTGGCGCGCAGCGCCGGTTTGAATATTGTCATCAGCGAGAAGGTAACAGGCCAGATCAGCCTTAAAATCAAAGAGGCGCGGTGGGATGAAATTTTTAAAAGCCTTTTGAAAGCCCACGGCCTGGATTATATATGGGACGGTGATATTCTGCGGATTTTAACCATCGAGGACAAGGAAAGAAGCCTTGCGCAGCTCGAGGCAGAGCAGCGGATCAAGGAAAAAATCCGGGAAATCGAAACGGTTGAACCCTTGTCGACCCGGGTTATTAAGATCAAATACGCAGATGCCCAAAACATGAAGGGAAATGTCGAAAAATTTCTTTCGAAGAAAACCGGTGGGGATGCCATCGGCGCCGTGATGGTCGATGCGCACACCAATTCGCTGATCGTCCAGGCCATAAAATCCGATATCGACAAAATCGTCGCGGTGGTGAACGATTTGGACAAGGCAACGCCGCAAATTTTGATCGAGGCGCACATCGTCGAAGCGACACAGGATACGGCCAGAGAACTTGGCATCCAATGGGGGGGCCTTTATCATGGGACAGGGCAGGGACGAAATTATTACATCACCCCGGGGGCAAGTACCGGTGGAAGCACCGGTACCACCGTCGATCAGCCGATTGCTCCTGAAGCCGGCACAGCAGCAAATTTTCCGGTAAGCTCTCTTGCGTCAGGGATTACTCCTGAATTGGCTGGCCTTACCATCGGTCTACTCTCGCAGGATGTGGGCAACTATATATTGAATGTTCAACTTTCTGCACTGGAGGAAGAGGGCAAAGTCAATATTCTTTCCAGCCCGTCGATCACGACTTTGGACAATCAGACAGCCGTTATCGAAAGCGGGAAAGAGGTCCCCTACCAGACCGTGGAGGACAAAGAAGTCAAGATTGAATACAAAGAGGCGGTGCTCAGCCTTGAGGTCACCCCTCATGTCATCGAAGGCAAAACATTAAAATTGAATATCAACACCAAAAAAGACGAACTCGATTTTGCCAACGCCGTCGGAGGAAATCCAGCCATCACGACCAAAAAAGCTCAGACCACGGTCATGCTATACAACGGGCAGACAACGGTAATCGGGGGGCTGAGCAGAGAAAATAAATCTAATGCTGAAACCGGTGTACCAGGGCTGCGAAATATTCCACTGCTGGGCTGGCTTTTCAAAGGTGAATCCAAATCCGCCCAGATGGAAGATTTGCTCATTTTTATCACACCCCACATTCTCGAAGAGCGCTCCTTAAAAATCGGACAGTTTGGAGCACCAAATACCGAAGAATCGTTAGAGCAGGAAGTAAAACCATAGCCATGGACTACTTTTCGATCCTCGATTTACACCGAGAACCGTTTTCCAACTCTCCGGATCCGGAGTTTTTCTTCCAGAGCCGGCAGCACCAGGGGTGTTTGCAGCGGCTGGAGCTGGCCCTGCGCCTCCGCCGTGGTCTGAACGTGATCATCGGAGACGTGGGCACCGGAAAGACCACCCTTTGCCGGCAGTTGATCCGAAAGTTTTCAGGCGATCCGGACCTGGAAACCCATCTGATCCTGGATCCGGATTTTTCCTCCCCCGCCGACTTTCTTCAGGCTGTCGCGGAAATGTTCGATCCGGGGCAAACGCCCCCCGAAACTGACGATCCCTGGCAGCTCAAGGAAAAAATCAAGAACGCCCTGTTTCAGAAGGGGGTGGACCAGAAAAAAACCGTGGTGCTGATCATCGACGAGGGCCAGAAGCTTCCCGGCCAATGCCTGGAGCTGCTCCGCGAGTTTCTCAACTACGAAACCAACGAACACAAACTGCTGCAGATCGCCATATTCGCCCAGCCCGAATTCGAAAGGACCCTGGAGAGCCGTTCCAATTTCGCCGACCGGATCAATCTCAAACATGTATTAGGGCCCATGGACTTTCGCGACACCCGGGACATGATCCGCTATCGGCTTTCCCAGTCGAGCGAAGCCGGCCATCGGGAAAACCTGTTCACGCTGCCCGGGCTGTGGGCCGTCTACCGCGCCACCGGAGGATATCCGAGAAAAATTATTCACCTCTGCCACCAATGTCTCCTGGCGGTTATCATTCAAAACCGGCGCCGGGCAGGCTGGGCCCTGGTGCGGTCCTGCGGCATGCGGGCCGGAGCAAGCACGCGGAGCCGGGGCTTTCGTCCGGTTCTTGCGGCGGGGCTTTTGCTGGCATTGGCGGCGGCGGTGGTCCTGCTGGCGCCGATTCCGGGGCTTCAACTGGCCGGACAATGGACGTCCGACTCAATCCCGACTGATGGATTAGAGCAAAAAAGCATCCCTTCCGAAGGACTGAAAACCGATGGGCAGCGCTCTGAAGATCGCCAACCCAACCCATCGTCCTCCCCGGCGGCCCAGGCGGCAGACTCTCAAAATTCGGCCATGGCAGCTTCCGATCCGGCCCCGGAAAGCCACAAAAACGCCGCGCCCACTGAAGCATCGGCTCTCAGCAGCAGTGCAAAAACGGCAAAAGCGGCGGAAAAACCCGCCGTTGATTTCACGAGCAAAGAAGCAGATTCTACAGCAGAGACCGATCCAGCAGAGAAGGCGGCGACTAAAACGCTGGGAGAGATGGAAACAACTGCCGCTGACAGCGAACCAAAACCCCCGGAATTTTTGGGCACGGTCGTCCTCCAGAGCCGGGAAACCCTCTGGCGGCTCGTGGAAAAGGTGTACGGGGTCTTTGAAGAAGACTACCTGCAATCAATCCGGAACGCCAACCCGCAGATTCGAAACCCGAAGCGCGTCGAAGTCGGTGTGGGCATTCGAGTGCCGGCCATTCCAACAAAGACCGAACCGCCCCGCTCCCGAACCTGGTGGATCCGTCTGGAGCAAAAGGCCGGCCTGAACGAAGCCATCGACGTGCTGCGCAGCCACCCCGAAGAAATGCCTCCGATTCGCGTGATCCCGCACTGGCATCCGTCGGAAGGGCTGGCATTTTCGGTGCTCCTTAAGGAGAGATTCACAGACAGAACCGCCGCCGGACTCGAAGTCGAACGTCTGAAAACGGCCTCCGGCGTCGAGGCGGAGCTTGTCTCCGACTGGAAGCCGGACACCGTATTTTATGCGGATCCGTATCGAGGTTGAGAGGTTCGGGGTTCAGAGGTTCAGAGTTCAAGGCTGATGCCTTCGTAAAAGGCCTGAAATTTCCTTTTTCGTCATTCCCGCGAAAGCGGGAATCCAGTGATTCCAAATATTTCTGGATGCCGGATCAAGTCCGGCATGACGGCGGAGGAATAACGAAGTTTTACACGAGCTTTATCAACTAAGCGGCGCAGCCGCTTCATATAAAATCGCGGAGCGCTTTTATTATGAGGGACAGAAAACGTCTCGGAGAAATGCTGGTCGAAGCGGGCCTGCTCAGCGAAGAGCAGATTCAGTACGCCGTGATCGAACAAAAGCGGCTGAACCTCAAGCTCGGCCAGTACCTGGTTCGCGAGGGACTGGTGAGCGGCTCCCAGATCGTCGACCTGATCTCCATGCAGCTCCGCATCAAGAAATACCGGCCGGACCGCTATCCTCTCGAACCGGACCTGATCAAGCTGATCCCCCTGGACGTCGCCCAAAAATACCAGGCGGTTCCGCTCAAGAACGACCAGTCTCTGCTGACCGTCGCCATGACCGACCCGACGGACATCAATGCCCTTGACGCCCTGGAGGTGATCACCAACACCGAAATCGAAGCGGTGCTCTGCACGGATCAGGAATTGAACAACCTTATCGGCAGCATGTACGGCTCCTACTCGGGTCTCGGCGGAATCCTGGAAGACATGCAGGTCGAGCGAACCGAAGAAGGGGAACAGGCCGGCAGTCTCACCGAAGAGGTCGAGGTCTCCTCCCTTCACGACATGGCCGAAGAGGCTCCGGTGGTCAGGCTCGTAAACTCGATCATTGCCCAGGCGGTTCGGGAAGAAGCCAGCGACGTCCATATCAGCCCGGAAAAAGACTACGTGCAGGTCAGATTCCGCGTCGACGGAAAGCTTCACGAGGTGCCGGCGCCGCCCAAGAAAATGTTTCTGCCGATCATCTCCCGGCTGAAAATTCTGGGCAACATGGACATCGCCCTTTCGCGGATTCCCCAAGATGGTCGGTTTTCGGTTCGCATGGACAAAAAGGAGATCAACATCCGGGCATCGACTCTCCCCACCATTTACGGCGAAAACATGGTGCTGCGACTGCTCGATACCAGCAGCGGCATCTATTCCCTGGAGCAGCTCGGCATGGCCGTAGATGACCGGGAAAAGCTCGAACCGATGATCACCAAGCCCTATGGAATGATCCTGAGCACGGGTCCCACCGGCAGCGGCAAAAGCACGACGCTGTATTCGATACTCAAACGCATCAACCAGCCGGACATCAACATCATCACCCTGGAAGACCCGGTGGAATACCGGATGGAAAAAATCCGCCAGATCCAGTTGAACCGGAAAGCCGGGATGAATTTCGCCGGGGGATTGCGTGCCATCATGCGCCAGGACCCGGACGTCATCATGGTCGGCGAAATCCGCGACCCTGAAACCGCCACCATTGCCGTGCAGGCGGCCCTGACCGGCCACCGGGTGTTGAGCACCGTTCACACCAACGATGCCGCCGGTGCCATTACCCGGTTTATCGATATGGGCATCGAGCCGTTTCTGGTTGCTTCGGTGATGCTGGTGTCCATTGCCCAGCGGCTCGTTCGCCGGGTGTGCCCCTACTGCAAAAAACCCTATTCGCCGCCGAAAGCCGCATTGGACTACTGGGGCCTCGATCAGATCGAAGGAGCCGAGTTCGTTCAGGGCAGCGGCTGCTTCAACTGCATGGACAAGGGATATAAAGGAAGAACCGGCGTCTACGAAGTGCTGATCATCGACGACATGGTCCAGGACATGATTCTCAAACGGCGCAGCGCCCAGGAGATCACCCGCGCCGCCCGGCAGGCCGGCATTCTTCGGACGCTAAAGGAAGATGCCGCCCGGAAAGTGGCCGAAGGCGTAACAACACTGGAGGAAGCCACCTCGGCGGTGATGGCGTAAGCGGCGCGCCGCTTAGGAGCCGCTTACGAGCCGCTAAGCTACTAAGCTGTTGAGCCATGATAAGGTCCCGAGGTCGGATATCCGATGTCCGGGGTCCGAAAAAATCAGATAAGGAAAATTTTGTTATTTTCTGATTTCTGGCCTCTGATATCTGACATCTTATGTGAAACTAGGCCAAAATGGCATAGTTTCACCCTTGATCAAACTGGTCGGCGAGGCCGGCCAGAGGCGGCGCTCGTATGAAACTTCGGTCGAAGTCGGCGGCAAAAACCGACCTGTCCCCGCCTTGGGTTTTGGAGGTTGGAGGGCCACGCTCCGTCGTGGCCGGCATTTGGTCGTTACCGGCAGCACGGAACGGCACGGAGGCCGTTCCCTACGTGGGCAGAGGCTTCGACAAAAGTTTCACCATTGATCAAATTCCGTCGGCGGCGGGACGGCGGGGCTCGTTTGAACC